>NZ_FOIB01000009.1:300000-503231 GCF_900111765.1 Myxococcus fulvus | reverse complement strand
CACTGCCGCTCGTTCAATTCGTAGCGCATCACGCCGGCTTGCCTCCCTACGGAGGACAACAACCGGCGGCGGCGCTTCCATCAGACAGGACCTAGCCCTTCGCGCGGCGGTGTGGCTGGAAAGTTGGAGGGTGAAGGGCGCGTGGTAGCATCCGCGCCCACTGTCAACGTGAAGGGGAGTGGTCGATGAAGGCCTCAGCGGTGTGGCTGCTCGGTGTGGTGCTCGTGCCTTGCATGGCGCTCGCGCAGGCTCCGGCGGCGAACCTGAACACCATCACCAGCGTGCAGGTGAATGGCGGGACGGTGACCATCTCCGGCTCGAAGAAGGCGAACTTCACCACCTTCACGATGACGGACCCGCCCCGGCTCGTCATCGACATCGCGGAGGCCGTGTTCAACGGCGTCCCCGAGGAGACGCAGGTGGGCAATGGCACGGTGACGGGCATCCGCACCGCCAGCTACGGCTCGGATGACTCCGCCATCGCGCGCGTGCTCATCGGCTTCGAGCGCGAGGTGGAGACCGACATCCAGGCCACCGACAGCCAGCTCGTCATCAAGGTCGTCGGAGGCGCGGGACAGGCCGTGGCCCAGGCCGCCCCCACGCAGCCGGCCGCCCAACCCGCCACGGATGGCTCCGCCGCCGAGGCCGCCGCTCGCGCCGAGGCCGACCGCCAGGCCCAGGAGAAGGCCGCCGCGGAGGCCGCCGCCCGCGCCGAGGCCGACCGCCAGGCCCAGGAGAAGGCCGCCGCCGAGGCCACCGCCCGCGCCCAGCAGGACGCCGACGCCGAGCGCCAGCGCCAGCAGGAGGCCGAGTCCCGCGCCGTGGCCCAGCGCGAGGAGGAGCAGCGCGCCGCCCAGGCCGCCGCCGACGACAGGAAGCGCCAGGAGGCCGAGGCCCAGGCCTCCGCGAAGGCCGCCGCCGACGAGCGCAAGCTCCAGGAGGAGGAGGCCCGTGCCGCCGCCGAGGCCGCCGCCGATGAGCGCCGCGCCACCGCCCAGGCCGCCGCCGACGAGAAGAAGCGTCAACAAGAGGACGCTCGCGCCGCCGCGAAGACGGCCGCCGAGGAGAAGCGCGCCGCCGCCCAGGCCGCCAAGGAGGAGGCCGCCGAGGCCCGCCGTCAGCGCGAGGAGGAGGCCCGCGCCGAGCGTGAGCGCCGCCAGCAGGAGCGCGTCGCCATGGCCCAGCCCCGGGAGCGCCGCGAGGTGTCGAGCGGCGGTTCGTCCGAGGTGTCGTCGCGCCGCAAGACGATGACGCTGGTGGGCTTCCAGCAGCAGGGTGGGGTGTCGCGCGTCTTCATCCGGACCAACGAGCCGGTGCGCTACAGCGTGAGCGAGACGGGCAACGCGGTGGTGCTGGAGCTGGAGAACAGCCGCATCGACCTGAGCAACAACACCCGGCCGCTGGACACGTCCTACTTCAACTCGCCCGTCACCCGGGTCGACGCGGACGCGGAAGGCCGCAACGTGCGCGTCACCGTGCAGCTGCGGCAGCAGGCCCCGGTGCAGGCTCAGCAGGACGGGAACGTCATTTCGTTGGATTTTCAGCGCACCGCTCGGTGATAAGGGCCCCCGCGCGGCCGTGGCGCGGCATACCTTGCACCCCTGAATGAGCCTCCTCGTTCCGCTCGCCGCCGCGCTGCTGGTCTCCTCGGCGCAGATTCCGCTCGCCACCCAGGTCCAGCTCCCCTCCGGCGAGACGGTGGAGCTGGCCGCCGACTTCCTCACCTACGAGGCCGACAAGCAGGTCCTCACCGCGCGCGGCCACTGCGAGCTGCGCACCGGCGAGATGCTGCTGCGCTCGGACGAGGTGACCTACGACGAGGCGAACCAGGTGGCCACCGCCACCGGCAACGTCATGTTCGTGGGCCCCGGAGGCATGGCGGCCGTCGCGGATGACGTGAGGGTGGACATCCGCTCCTTCGAGGCCACGCTCCAGGGCGGCCTCTTCATGCAGAAGAAGGGCGTCACCCAGGAGGCGATGCTCGCGGCGAAGACGCCCGAGGAGCTGCGCTCCATGGGCGAGACGCCCATCATCCTCAGCGGCACCCGCATCCGCCGCACCGGGCCCAACGCCTTCACCGTGGACGACCTGGCCTTCACCCCGTGCGAGTGCGGCCCGGGGGAGCCCACCTGGCGCATGGAGGCCCGGTCCGCCAACGTCATCCTCGGCGAGCGCGCCACCCTGTCGTGGCCCGTGGTGTACGTGGAGTCCGTCCCCATCTTCGCGCTGCCCTGGGTGTACCTGCCCCTGGCCGAGCGCCGCACGGGCTTCCTCATCCCCAACCCCAACTTCTCGGGGCAGAGCGGCTTCAGCCTCGAGCAGCCGTTCTTCCTCACGTTGGGGCGCAGCTACGACATGACCTTCACCCCGGGCTACTTCTTCGGTTCGTCGGACCAGCCGACCATCGGGGACCCGGACACCAACGTCGCGGGGGATGAGTTCACCTACAAGGCGCCCAGGCAGTATGGCGTGAAGGGGCCGCGCCTGCGCACGGAGTTCCGCTACGTGCCGAGCGAGACGACGCGGGGCCGGGTGTCGCTCGGCCTGCTGCACGACTCCCAGCCCGTGCGGGATCCTCGGACCGGCTTTTTCTACACGTATCCCTCGGGGACGCCCAACGCCGGTCGGTATGTGGACGTGCCCCGGGGCTGGCGCGGCGAGGCGTCCTGGCAGCACTTCCAGGACCTGGGCTCCGGTTGGTACGACCGGGTGGACGCGTCGTTCGTGTCGGACGGCAACTACACGCGCGACCTCACCGCCGACGTCATCCTCCAGGGCCTCGACTACCTGCGCAGCACCGCCACCGTGTTCCGCCGCCAGGAGGACTCGTACGCGGGCCTGGATGTGTCCCTGCGCCAGGACATCCGCTGGCCCTATCGCTTCTTCCAGGACAACCGCGTGCCGTCCCAGGTGGACCCGCTGCGGCCGGACCTGCCCTCGCCGGTGACGTTCCAGCGCCTGCCCGGCATCGTCTACGCGCTGCCGGAGCGGCCCCTGTTCGGTGGCGTCGTCGGAGGGCTTCGCGCCGAATTCGCGCGCCTGGCCCCCATGACGGGCGGCTTCGGGGACGAGGGCGTCGACGGCATCTTCCTGCGGGACGGCAACCATCGTCCGCTGGGTTCCATCTACCCGGGGCTCGTCGATTCCGGGCAGGGCAACGGTCTCTTCGACACGCGAGATCGTGAGGCGCGAGATCGCGTCGACCTCACCTCACGTCTGGCCACGTCCATCCCCCTGGGCGACGTGGCGCGGGTGACGCCATCCCTGGGCGTGCGCCAGGACGTGTGGGCCGGCGAGTACTCGGGCCGGACGTGGCAGCGCGGCTACCCCATCGCGGGCCTGCTCCTGGACACCCAGCTCACGCGCATCTGGGACGGGGAGAAGAACCGCTACCGGCACTCCTTCGCGCCCTCGCTGGAGCTGCGCTACGTGCCGGGCGGCTGGGGTCACGTGCCGTCCGCGGGCGCGCAGCGGAGCCCCGGGTTCGCCCAGCCCTACGACGAGGTCGACGCGGCCGTGCCCCTGGATCTGGACGGCCGCACCCGGGGCTTCCTCCAGGGCGTCTTCGCCGTGGACCAGACGCTGCGCGTCAAGGTGGGCAACGTGTACCGCGAGCCGCTCCGGCTGCGCATCGGCCAGGGTTTCGACTTGACGCGTTACGCACCCGCCGCGAACAAGCTCGGAGATCCCGAGCCGGTCCTCCGTGACACCTTCGCGCGCCTGACGGCGAGCGTGGGAATGCTCACCGCCGGTGGGATGGTTCGCTTCGACCCCAACTCGGGGCGCGTCACGCAAATCACCGGCGACTTCAACATCGACAACGGCAAGGGGCAGGCGCTCTACGCGCGCTACGACGACATCCTCACCACCTCCGAGGCGGCCATCGTCCTCCGAGGGGAAACCCCCAACGCCCTGGGCCCCGATTCCATCCGCCGCCCCCTGGATGCCCTGGTAGGCCGCGTATCCCGGGAACCGCCCGGCCTCCCCACGGCCGAGCGGGCCCAGGCTCTCATCGCGGGTACGCGTTTGACGCTCGGATTTGGCCTCGGGGTGCGGTACGAAGCCCTGGTGCAGCCCCTCTACCAGGATCTCGCAAACCAAGAGCCGTCAGCGCCCTTCGCCCAGCAAACACTGGGGGTGTCGTATGGGCCAGCGTGTAATTGCTGGCGCATTGAAGGGGTGGTGACGCTCAGACGTGATATCGGACTGGAATTTTCCGGTGTGAATTTCAGCGTCACTGGGTTGGGATCGTTCGGTTCGGGCGGCTAGGAATCACCGAAGGTGAATGGTGGTTCCACAACCCCCAAGCAGCCAGGAGAAGTATTTCGTGTCGGACCTCGGAAAACGAATCGGCCAGCGCATCCGCGAGCTTCGTACGCAGAGGCCGGAGCGGTGGACGCAGGAAGAGCTCGCGGAGCGGGCTCAGATCAGCGTCTCCTTCCTTTCCATGATCGAACGCGGCGAGCGTGTCCCTCATGTGGAGACCCTCGCCGCCCTGGCCAACGCCCTTGGCGTCAGCCTGGGAGAGTTGTTCACGGGAACGGAGCAGACCCTTGCCCAGACGGAGGACCTGCTGCGTCCCCTGTCTGACTTCGCGCGCGCCCGGGGCCTCACCGCACGGGACGTGGACCGCCTGCTTGGGGTCGCCCGGGTGATGTTCAGCGGCACTGTCGCCTGAATTCCACCCCTCGGGGGGCCCTGGCCGGACGCAAGGGGCCCCTCGGTCCTCCTGTCCTGTCCTTGACTGGACGGTAGGTAGACCGGGAAGATGGCGGAAATGCGCTGTGCGCCGCGTGCGCACAGCGTGCTTCCTTCTTCGTCCAAGGAGTCTTCGCTGATGCGTCCGGGTCTTGCCTCGTGGATGGCCCTCACGAGCATGGTGTTGTTGGCGTGTTCCTCGCCAGCTCCCGCCACGCTTGAATTCGTGGATCAGAATCCGGCCAGGCCGCGTCTGGGTGAGATCACCACCCTGCGGTTCCGGGCGGTGGACTCGCGTGGCATGCCGCAGGCCGGCACGCAGGTGCGGTTCTCACTGCAGTCCGAGGTGCCGGGAGTCCAACTGTCGCCGGCCGAGGGGACGACCAACCCCGGGGACGGCATCGTGTCCATGCAGGTGACGGCCACGGGTGGCCGCGTCACCTCCGTGGTGGTGGTCGCCTCGGCGGGTGAGGGAGCGGAGGCCAAGTCGGTCATCTCTCCGGTCATCAGTTTCGCCGGCACCAACTCGAGCTCCCGCCAGCTCACCTTCCAGTGTGGCTCGTGGTCCGGTGAGGCCTCCGGTCTGCACCACGCCCTCGGCGCGTGGGACGAGGCCCGCTCGCTCATCGCCGGCGTGAAGGTGAACTGCATCGCCCACGTGGGTGATCGCAACGGCGACGGCATCGAGGGCGCCCAGGTGTCCTTCCTGACGGAGGCCGGCACCATCGGCCCCACCGCCACCTCTCTCACGGACGTCGTGGGCAACGCGCAGGTGCTCTACAAGACCTCGCTGCCCCTGCCGCAGGACGTGGACCCGGGTGAGTTCACCTGGAACCCGACCAACGACGCCACCCACACCGGCGAGTACCTGGCGCCGCTGTGGATGCAGCCCTTCCTGTGGGAGCAGAACCCGCTGGCCGCGCACGGCACCCCGGCGCAGCCGCAGTCGAACCGGCCGGAGCCCCAGCGCGCCGACCCCATCCGCCCCAACAAGATCAACAACCCGCGCGACAACCTGGTCGCCCTCATCGCCGTCACCTCCGGCGAGGAGGCCTTCAGCGACGACAACAACAACGGCCAGTGGGACACGGGCGAGGCCTTCGTGGACCTGACCGAGCCCTTCGTCGACAACAACGACAACGGCACGTGGGACGCGGGCGAGCGCTTCGTCGACACCAACGGCAACGGCCGCTGGGATGGCAAGAACGGCGTGCACGACACCAGCACGCTCATCTGGGTGCAGGAGCGCATCCTCTGGACGGGCGTGCCGCACTCGCTGGACCGTCCGGACACGGTGCGTCAGATCTCCCCGCCGCCTCCGGCCACCAACGTCGCCATCGACCACTTCGGCTCGGCCAGCGCCACGTTCCTGGTCGCGGACCCGTGGTTCAACATGATCGCCCAGAACTCGCAGGGTGACGGCTGCAACTCCGGCGCGGAGGGCCCGATTGAAATCGAGCCGGCCATCACGGGCGCGGTTCCCCTGACCTACCCGTCGTACGCCGTCGTGCGCTACCTCATCAAGGACAAGCACGATGTCTCCCAGGAGCCTCAGCCGGGGCCGTTCCCCCAGCCCATCCCCTGGAAGTCGGACGCGGTCTGCACGTACACGGCCGCCCAGCTCGACGGCCACAAGGTCCAGGTCGTCGCCCCCACCGTGACGGGCACGGTGCTCTAGGACGCGGTTGACGCGGGCTCCCGGTGAAGTACCCATTGACCCCGGGAGCCCACGTCCGTAGGGTCCACCCCGGCTGATTGAAGAATCAACCGGCCGGTGGAGGACGTCGTGGGCCAGAGCAAGTCGGCGGCGGACAACGGCAACCGCGAGAGCGAACGCCGCCGCACCATCCTGCGGGCGGCCATCGATGTGTTCGCCCGCAAGGGCTATCACGGGTGCCGCATCGCGGACGTGGCCAAGGAGGCCGGAGTCGCCTACGGCCTCGTGTACCACTACTTCAAGAACAAGGATGAGCTGCTGGAGACCGTGTTCGACACGGGCTGGAGCGGCTTCGTCACGCGCGTGCGCGCGGTGGTGGAGGGCGAGGGCGCACTGGAGCAGAAGGTGCGCGGCGTGGTGGACGTGGCCTTCGAGGCGTACCGGGTGGACCCGCGCGCGGTGAAGGTCCTCATCCTGGAGATTGCCCGCAGCCCCGCCGGCTCCCGCATCAACCGGCAGACGGCCTTCGTGGACGCCATCCGCCTCTCCTCGGAGCTGTTCACCCGGGCGAAGGAGGCGGGGGAGCTGCGCTCGGACACGGACCCGCTCCTGTCGTCCGCGCTGCTCTTCGGCGCCATCGAGATGGGGCTGACGGCCTTCGTCACGGGGCTGGCCGACGCGCGCGACACCCAGGCGCTGGAGCGCGCGAAGGCGCAGATCGCCGAAACCTTCCTTCACGGCGTCCTGGCCGACGCGTCGCCAGGCGCGGAGTCCCCTGCATGGAAGCCGGAGAAGTCGTCGGAGAAGTCCGCTACGAAGTCCAAGGTCCCCAAGCGCACCTGACCATCGACCGGCCCCGGGCGCGCAACGCCCTGTCGCCCACGGTGGTGAAGGCGCTGATGGACGGGTTGGACCGCGCGGACGCGGACCCCGCCGTGCGCGTGGTGGTGCTCACCGGCGCCGGCGAGAAGGTCTTCTGCGCGGGTGGAGATTTGGGGCAGATGGCCGGCGACGGCGGCTTCCTCGCCACGCACGATGGCCGCCGCTCCTACGGGAAGCTGCTGGCCCGGTTCCAGGAGGCGCGCAAGCCCACCGTGGCGCGCGTCAACGGGCACGCGCTGGCGGGCGGCCTGGGGCTGGTGCTCGCGTGTGACCTCGCCGTGGCGGTGGAGGGCGCGGACTTCGGCACGCCCGAAATCGACGTGGGCCTGTTCCCGATGATGATGATGGCGCTCCTGCAGCGTCACGTGGGCCGCAAGCGCGCGCTGGAGCTGGTGCTGACGGGGGACCAGCTGCCCGCGCGGGAGGCGCTCGCGCTGGGGTTGGTCAACCGCGTGGTGCCGGCCTCGGAGCTGGACGGCGCAGTGGCGGCGCTGGCGGGGAAGCTCGCCGGCAAGAGCCAGGCGGTGCTCGCGCTGGGGCGCCGGGCCTTCTTCACCGCGGAGGACCTGCCGCTGCCCGCCGCGCTGGAGTTCCTCGCGTCGCAGCTGTCGCTCAACGTGCTCGCCGACGACGCGGGCGAGGGCGTCTCCGCCTTCCTGGAGAAGCGCCCGCCGAAGTGGAACGACCGCTAGCCACGCGACCTCAGGGCGTGCCCAGTCGCGTCTCCCCGCTGGCGACGGCGGGGAGGGCGGGCGGGAAGAAGTCCAGGCGCAAGAGCGACTCGCCGTCCACCCAGATGCCGTCCACCTTCACGCCCCAGTGGAGGTGGGGGCCGGTGACGCGGCCGGTGCTGCCCACCAGCCCCAACTGCTGACCCTGCTGGAGCTTGTCGCCCTGCTTCACCTGGATGCGCGACAGGTGGAAGTACGCGGTGAAGAGGTCTCCACCGTGGTGCACCAGCACCGTCTTGCCGGCGGAGTAGTTGTCGCGCGCCATCACCACGGTGCCCTCGTTGCTGGCCAGCACGGGCGCGCCCGGGTCTCCGTCGATGTCCACGCCGAAGTGCTGGCTGGACAGCTTGCCGTTGAAGGTGCGCCGGTCGCCGAAGGGCGCGGTGATGCGGTCCTGCCGCGGCCACGCGAAGTTCTGGGCGAAGTGGGGCGGGCTGAACGGCTGCGAGAAGGCGGCGGCGAAGGCGCGTCGGTCCGCGGCCATGCGCGCCTTCACCGAGGCCGGCGGCGCCACGTACTTGCCCGACACCTTCAGCTCGCGCGAGGGGTAGCCCGGCTCGACGATGTCCAGGGTGCCCGTCAGCTCCAGCGGCGCGCCCTCGGACGCGCCAGGGCCCACCACGCTCACGGGAGCCGTGCCCGGCGTCAGCTCCACCGGCAGGCCCGTCACCGCGAGGAAGCCGTCTCCCCACGCGAAGAAGCGCAGCGGACGTCCCGCGAGCGTGCCCGTGGGCATCCCCGCCATGCCCCGCACCGTCACGATGACGGGGTCTCCCGGACGCGCCGAGCCGGGCTGGAGCGACAGCAGCGGCAGTCCCTGGGCCGTCGTCGGCGCGGAGGAGGGGAGGGCCGCGGACGTGGGCGTCGGCTCGGAGGCCTGGGCCTTCGCACCGAGGGCGAGCAGCGCGAGCAGCAGGTGGGATGGCGCGGAATGAAACCAGCGGGCGGGGTGCGGAGCCATGGGCGTTCTTTACACCACGGATGGCCGGACTCTTCCCAGGGTGAGAAATCCGCGCGTCGGATGCCTGCTTCTCTGCCCAGGAGCGCCCGGCGGGTCGCCTGCTGAACAGTGCCTCGTCGGCTGCTCACCGGGCCAGCGGGGCGCGCCTGGATTTGTCGGCACTTGAGCGACGCAGGGGCGCGGAATCGCGGCCCGACGGGCTGGAGGGCAGGCAGCCGGCTGCACGTCGTGGCGTCAAGCCGTACCGGCGCGCCTCCAGGCTTCCTAGCTTCTGCTCGGACCCAATTACCTTTTGGAGATTCGCGGATGCCTCGTCCCTATAGCTTCGACCATTTCCAGGTTCCGAAGACGCTGCCGAAGCAGAGCCGCAGCCTGCGTCGACGGGACAAGGCGCACCTGGCGCAGTCCCGTGCGCAGCCAGAGGAACTGGCGGCGCGCGAGGGAGTCCATTACGGCAAGTCCTTCGCGGAGACGGAGGACCTCTACAACGCCCGGCAGATGGAGGCGCAGCTGCAGGAGCTGGCCCGCCTGGAGCCGGACGGGAAGTTCTCCCACGGCACCTCGGCTCCCGCCCAGCGCGCGACGAAGCGCGCCTCGCGCGAGAAGAAGGAGGAGCGCAAGGCGGCGGAGGAGCCCGTCATCCGGAGCACCACGCCCATCGGCGCGCTGCCGCCCACGCGTGAGCAGCCTCCTCGCGGCCGGCTCCCGGACCTGCTCGACGAGGCGGGCCGTCAGCTCCAGACGCTCAAGGGCGGCCTGGGGGACGCGGCGAAGGCCGTGGCCCGACTGGCGGCGCTGCCGCTGGAGGTGGTGCGGCTGGCGGCGCGGCGCCTCAATCCCCTCCACGGCTGAGCCCGCGCGCGTGGAGCTGACGCTCGTCTCGTACAACATCCACAGCGGCATCGGGACGGACGGCCGGTTCGACCTGGGCCGCGTGGGTGAGGTTCTGCGCGAGGTGGGCGCGGACATTGTCGCCCTGCAGGAGGTGGGCGACTTCCGCGGCCGCACCTCGCGCGACGACCAGCCCGAGCATTTGGCGGACATGCTCGGCATGCACATGGCCTTCGGCCCCAACGTCGTGCGCAACGGCCGCCGCTACGGCAACGCCATCCTCACCCGGCTGCCCATCCTCCACTCGAAGAACTACGACTTGAGCGTGAGGCGGCGCGAGCCTCGGGGCGCGCTGCGGTGCGACCTGGACATCGGCGCGGGGCAGCAGCTCCACGTGTTCTCGCTCCACCTGGGGCTGCGGGTGTCGGAGCGGCGACGGCAGGAGGCGCTGCTCTTGGGCTCGGACATCCTGAGGGACGCGGTGCGCAAGGACCCGGCCGTGGTGTGCGGGGACTTCAACTACTGGGGTAACGGCGCGGTGCCCTCGCTGGTGCGCCAGGCCATCCACGACGCCGCGCTGGAGCTGGGCACCCCGGCGCGCACCTACCCCACGCGTTGGCCCATGCTGCGGTTGGACCGCATCTACGTGGACTCGGGTGTCCGGCCGCTTCGAATCTTTCCCCACCGCACCGAGCTCAGCCGGGTGGCCTCGGACCATCTTCCCCTCGTATTGCGCTTCCAGGCGCCCATCGTCTCGACGAGCACGTCCGACTCTCATCCGGTGCAGCTCATCGGGTAGCGTGCGGGGACCGGCGTCACGTTGAGTGGCTGACGCTTGTGAACGCCGGACAGAAACGCCTCGGGGAGGTTGTCCCAAAGGGCAGGGGTGCCTAGGTTGGCGCCACTTCTGTGAGGACGCGAGCGCCGGCCGGAGAGTGAATGCACGTGGGGAGCGAACAGACGGAGCGTGGGCTCACCGCGCTCGTCGGCCGCATGGCGGACAGCTTCAGTCGGCTGGTGACCCAGCACTTGCAGCTGGCGCGCCTGGAGCTCGAGGAGGACCTGAAGTCCGCGAGCATGAACGTGGCGATGATCGCCGCCTTCGTGCCCTTCATCCTGGTGGGCTATGCCTTCGCGTGCGCGGCGCTCGCGGCGGTGATGGTCCCCTGGCTGGGGTGGGCGGGAGCGTTCGGCGTGGTGGCGCTGCTCAACCTGGTGGCGGGTGGTGGCGGCGTGGCCTGGGCGCTGCACAAGCTGAAGACACGACGGATGATGGACGACACCACGGACGAGCTGTCGCGCAGCATGGCGGCGCTCACGACGCCGGCCCCCGTGTCCCTGGGCAACTCGCTCCAGGGTGGGGACGGGCATCTCTTCAAGGAGCCCCCGCATGGGCGCTAGCAATGGACATCCCAAGCCGATGGGGCCTCGCACGAGCGCGATGCTCCGCCAGGACATCGAGCGGACGCGCGCGGAGCTGGCCACGTCGGTGAGCGCGCTGCGCGAGGAGGTGGCGGTCGCCGCCGACTGGCGTGAGTGGGTGCGCCGTCATCCCTACGCGTGCGTGGGGGCGGCGTTCGCGGTGGGGATGTTGTTGGGCTCGCGTCGCTGAAAGTGCGCGTCGGCCCTTCGAGACTTTCGCAGTTCCACTTTTGAATCGAGGAGAGCACGTTCATGGACATGAATCCGCAGCAGGTGGCCGACCGGGCCCGGCAGCTCCAGGACCAGGTGTTGCCGCAGCTCGACGAGGCCCGGCAGAACCTGGTGGACATGAACCACCGCGTGGTGAGCTTCATCCGCGCCAACCCCGGCACGTGTCTGTTGGGCGCGGTGGCCGTGGGCTTCCTGGTCGGCCGCATCGCTTCCCGCCGCTGAAGCCGTCCTGGGACGGCAGACGAGAGAGGACACTCATGACGAACTATCCAGGGGCTTCAGGCAATGGCAACCCTTCGTCGCGGCCCTCGGGCACGGACGCGGGGTTCGGCCAGCGGGTGGACCAGATTGGCTCGGAGGCGCAGCAGCTCTGGAGTGATGCCAGGGGCGCCGTGGACGACCTGGGCCAGTCGTTGGACCTGCGTGGCCGTGTGGAGCGCAACCCGTATGGGATGATCGCCGCCGCGCTGGGCGTGGGCTACGTGCTGGGCGGTGGTCTGTTCACGCCGCTGACGGCGCGCATGCTCCGGTTGGGCGTGCGGCTGGCGGCGCTGCCCTTCGTGAAGGACGAGCTGTTGGGCATGGCCGAGACGGCGTTCCAGGGTTACCAGGCGGGTCGCGGCGCGGTGAGCTCCGCCGTCTCGCGGGAGCCCGGTGCCGCGTCCGCGGATGCCTCGGTCGCGGGCACGCCGCGTCCTCCGTCCTACTAGGGTTATCTTCGTTCCCCCGTCGTTTCACTTTCCTTTGGAGTCGCCATGAACCTGAACGCCCTGAAGAAGATGGACAAGGACGACCTGCTCAACCTCATCGGCCTGGAGAGCCGTCGCAGCGCGGCGGAGGATGTGCTGCCGGTGATCGGCGCCTTCGCGGCCGGCCTGCTGGTGGGCGCGGGCCTGGGGCTGCTGCTGGCCCCCAAGCCGGGCACCCAGCTGCGGGACGACCTGCGCCAGAAGCTGCAGACCGGCCAGGAGTACCTGAACAACCAGCTGAACCGGGGCGAGAGCGCTCCGGCGCAGGGCACGCAGTCGTCCGTGTCTCGCACGGCCTGAGCCCGTGTCCCGTGGCTTCGCGCCACGTGGACGATGCTCGACGTGAGGGCCCTCATCCGCGAAGGCGGGTGGGGGCCTTCGTCGTTTCGGGGTGGGGGCCGAGCGACGGCGGGGCGGGCGCGAAGCGGGTGTAGACTCCGCCCTCGTGAGTGACCTGGCAAAGGGTGATGGGGCGGTGGGACCGGAGGCGGCGCTGGCGCGGCTGCGCGCGTTGGAGACGCTCGAGTCCGGATACGAGGCGTGGCTGGAGCTGAAGCTGGAACACGCCGCCTCCGTCGCGCGGTTCCGCGAGGAGCGCGAGCGGCTGACGCAACAGGGCTCGTTCCTCCTGGGGGCGGTGCGTGCCGCGGGACTCGAACCGTCGGCCTCTTCGGAGCCAGGGCTGGCGCCCGCGTCCGCGGGGGACTTCCTTCGCGACGCGGAGGAGAAGCTCGCGAGGACGCGCGAGGCGCTGTCCGCACGCGAGGCCGAGACCGAGGCGGGCTATGCGTCCGCCTTCGCGGAGATCCGCGCGACGCTGAAGGACCGGGCCTTGCGCCACCTGTCGGTCCATCGCCCGCGCCTGACGTTGCTGCTCCGTCGCGTGGGCGCGGAGCGCTCCATCCTCCACCTGGAGCGTGTGTCGGGCGACACGCCCGTGCTCCTGTGCATGCTCTTCACCGGGCGGATTCCGTCGCGGTACGGCTTCCTGCTCGACGACTCGACGGAGGACGTGGCGCTGCCGCCCGCGCCGCTCTATCCGGAGGAGGGCGTGGCCCCCGGTGATGTGCGGCCCGACGCAGCGGCCCTGGTGGCTCGGGTGCGCGCGGGCGAGGAGGTCCTCCCGCTCAAGGGGATGCTGCCGCTGTCCATCCCCCGGCCCGGTGGGGACGAGGACTTCTTCCGACTCCTCCAGCGAGGCGCGGTGCTGGAGGTCGAGGTGGCGGACGGCGCGAGCTTCCGCAACGTCCTCTCGCGAGAGGAGTCGGAGCGCTTCGCCGGCCACCTCCTGCGCCTCAAGCTGTCGGGGCGCATCGAGCTGGACATCGAAGCGGGCTGAAGCGCCTTCAGTTCGTCCGGATGATGCCCACGTCGGCGGTGCCCGCGAGCAGGGCGCTGCCGATGAACAGGTTGTCGGACTCGGCGCCGCCCAGGCGCACGGCCTGGAAGATGACCAGGTACGTCTTGTTGGACTGCGGGAAGGCCGAGCCCGGAATCGTCACCTGGGCCTCGCGGTACGAGCCCGGCACCGCGACCAGTTGGAGGAACTCCACCGGCGTGGTGGGCACGTTGGAGTACGTGGGCTCGCCCTTCGAGCCGTCCGAGCTCAGGGGCACCACGGTGACGAAGCCCAGCGTGCGCTCCTTGCCGCCCGAGACGGCGGCGCGCTCGAAGCTGAGCGCCGTGCCGGACGCGTGCCGCACGAAGCCCTCGGCCGGGTGGAAGCGGGCGATGGCCTCTTGCACGGGCGCGTCGTCCACCTGGCCCACGTAGCGCGTGCCGTTGCGCGCGGCGATGAACTGGTAGGTGGCGCCGGAGGCGTACGTCAGCCCCGAGTCGCTCCCGCCCACGTTGGTGCGGCTGTAGCTGCCCGAGCCGTCCTCGTTCAACGTCGTCGCCTGTCCCCCCTGGGGCTGGAGCGTCGCGGTGGCGCCCGTCACGCCCGAGGGCTGCGAGTTCTCACCGGAGCGGGTGCCGAAGAACACGAGCGCGGCCGTCTGGGCCGGAATCACGATGGCGTCACCGCCATCCGGGACGAAGCCCCCTCCGTCGACGCCGGCGAGCGCCAGGGCTGAGACCTCCACCTCGGGCGTGGCCAGCAGGGTGCCCACCATGACGTGCTCGGCGGTGAGCTGGGCCCCCGTCTTCTCCAGGTCGCACGCCAGGGGAGCGAGGAAGAGGGCGGTGACGGCGGCGGACACGAAGATGCGTTTCATCAGGGGTCTTCCTGGGGTGTGTGACGGGGGCGGCGAGCATAGCAGGGGCTCGTGACAGACCCCTCGCGCTGGGGAATCTCGGGGTATCCTCTCGCGCACCCGTGCAAGCACACCGCGTACACTTCGCGAGCTGGCGTTTCTTCAAGCGGCTCGGCTTCTCACTGGCGATGGCCGTCTTCTTCGGCTGTGTGCTGGGCATCCTCGTGTACCTGCGGGCACCCCAGCCGGCGGCGCCGCGTGAGGACTCGCCCGCGTGGGTTCCCTCGGGCGCGGTGGAGGCGGCGCAGGGCTGGCTGGAGGGGCTGGAGCGCCGCACCTACGACTGGCGCGTGCTGGAGCTCGGCGCGCGCTCGGAGCGGCCGGACGAGGCCGTGGTGGTGGCCATCGACGACGAGACGCTCGCCGAGGCCCGTCAGGACGACCGGCCCGGTATCGCCACGCAGCCCTGGCCCCGGCAGCTCGTCGGCGCCATGGCCCACCGGCTGGTGGAGGAGGGTGCCCTGCTGGTGCTGTTGGACCTGCCCTTCCCGGAGCTGAGCCCCAACGCCTGCGTCAACCCGAAGCTGTCGCTCGGCGCCACGTCGAGCGATGACGCGTCCTTCCGCGAGTTCCTCGAGCGCGACCCGGGCAAGGCGCTGCTGTCGTTCTCCTGGGAGAGCCAGGGCTCGCGCGTGCTGCCACCGGCGAGCCGCTTGTGGCCGTACCGCGTGAAGGTGGGCACGTTCCCCAGCACCAGCGAGGCGCGGGAGCGGACGCAGACGGTGCTCGCGGTGCAGCGCCCCGCGTTCGTCATCCCCGCCGGAAACCAGGTGGAGGTCTGGGGCGGCGCCACGGACGAAGCGGACGCGAAGTCCCTGGGCTCGCGCCTGGGCGCCCCGGGGGCGGTCATCGCCGAGCGGCGCGCGTCGGATGACTCGTTCCGCGTGGGCCCCACGGACCTGTTCGTGTCGCTCGCCGAGGTCCAGGTCGAGGGGCTGGACGCCTCGAAGCTCCTGGAGGTGCGCCAGCTCCAGCACCCGGTGGCGCCGCTGTTGGGTGGCGGTGCGGGGTATGGGGCCGTCACGCTGACGGCGGACCCGGATGGGGTGGTGCGCGGCATTCCGCACCTGGTGGCCTACACGGCGAGGGATGGCCGCCACGTGCTGCCGTCGCTGCCGCTCGCCGCCGCGATGCGCCTGACCAACACGCGCACGCTCCGCTACGCGAACGGGCGGCTGCACGTGGGGGACGAGTACTCGGTGCCGATGGACGACTCGGGCTTCAGCCTGATGCGCTGGGATGCGCCAACGGCGGGGCGGGGCTCCCGCGGCTCGCTGTCACGCTCCATCCGCGCGTGGAACGTGCTGCTCAACGTGTTCGACGTCGCGGACGAGCGGCCCGCGCGGTTCGACAACGACTTGGAGGGGCGCACCGTCGTCCTCACGCGGACTGCGGGAGAGTCCGGGCACATGCGGGCCACGCCCATCGGTCCGGAGACGCCGGGTGGCGCCATCCTGGGACAGGCGCTGGCCAACATCCTGCGCTCCGAGGGCATCTCCCGCGCCCCGGCGGACCACGACCTGGCGCTCACCATGGGGCTGGCCTTCCTGGGGGCCTTCCTCGCGCTGTCGCTGAGCTTCCTGTTGCGCTCGCTGCGGGGCGCGCTGTTCTACGTGAGCGGACTGGCGCTCGCGGGGGCGGGCTACACGGCGGCTGCGAGCTACGTGTTCATCGAGCAGCGGCTGTGGGTGGCCATGGCGGGGCCGCTGCTGGCCATGGTGGGCGCGTTCGCCGTCACCACCGTCTACGCCTTCCGAAACGAGCAACAGATTCGCGACTTCGTGCAGGCGGCGCTCGGTCGGTACGTGAGCCCCGAGGTGGCGCGGTTGGTGACGCGTGATCTGAGCCTGATGCGTCCGGAGCGCCGGCGGATGTCGGTGTACATCTGTGACATCGAGGGCTTCACGCGACTGTCGGAGGGCATGACGCCCGAGCAGCTGGTGGGGCTCTTCAACGAGTACCTGCTGGAGATGGCGGCGGTGGTGCGCTCCACGGCGGGGCAGATGGACAAGTACATCGGCGACTCGGTGATGGCGTTCTGGGGCGCGCCGGTGCGCACCGAGCGCCACGCGCACCTGGCCTGCGAGGCCGCGCTGAAGATGCGCGAGGTGCTGGCGGCGCGGCAGGACGCCTGGGAGAAGAAGTACGGGCGTCGGCTGAGCTTCCGCGCCGGCGTGGACACGGGCGAGGTCGTCGTGGGCGACATGGGCAGCGAGCTGAAGTCCAACTACACCGTGCTGGGTGACGCGGTGGGCATGGCCGCGCGGCTGGAGTCGCTCAACAAGGTGTACGGCACCTATGTGCTCGTGGGCGATGGCACGGTGACGCTCGCGGGGGACAACTACGTGTTCCGCGTGGTGGACCGGGTGCGCCTCAAGGGCCGCGCGGAGCCGCTGCGCGTGCACGAGCTGGTGGGGCGCAAGGGTGAAATCACCACACCGCAGCAGGAGCAGCTCTCCGTCTACGAGCGCGCGCTGACGGCCTACCACCAGCGCCGCTTCCCGGAGGCGCATGCGCTGTTCGAGCGCTCCGCCACCGACTTCAAGGACTCCGTCTCCGCGGTGTATGCGGCCCGCTGCGCGCGCTTCCTCGTCACGCCGCCCCCGGCGGAGTGGGACGGCGTGCATGGCCTGGAGGAGGGGGACGCGCCGGCCATCGCCGCCTGAGCCCGAGCAGGCCGCTCAGCCGTCGTCCGGGGCCGGCGTGTCCGGTTGCCCGAACAGCTCCACGATGGGCGCGTCCTTCGCGATGTGCTCGCTCACCACCCGGCGCATCTTCTCGGGCGTCATCTCCGAGTAGTACACCTCTCCGTCCCACCCCATGAGCTGGTAGTCCTCGGGGGACAGAGGGTCTCTGCGTCGGCCGGTGTCCTCGCGGACCACGACGTTGGGCCCCATGTGGCAGAAGCCGTAGCACCCGCCCCGGTACAGCTCGCAGCGGGGCACCAGCCCCTGGGCCCCGAGCTCCGTGCGGGCCGTCGCGTACACGTCATCCGCGCCGCCGGCCTTGCAGGTCGACCCCTTGCACACCGACAAGCGGTAGCGCTTCATCGCCAAGACAGCACCCACCCTACGCAGGCCCCACGTCGCGCGAAAGCCACCAGCCCCCGCCTCTGTGCGCCCGAACGCACTCCACGCCGCCCCACGGGACGGCCGCCCGGACGCCAGACGTCAGGGCCACTGAAGAGCTGCAACGTCATCACCCGCGCCCCGAAATGACACCGGCCCGCCTGCCGCTCGAGGAGCGGGAGGCGGGCCGTGCTTGCTACCAGTCCCTACGCGCGGGACGTCCGGATGGATCTACTTCAGGAACTTCGTCACCTGGATAGGGCCTTGCTGCGTCACCACCGTCTGCCCGTGCGCCACCGCGCTCTTGCCGTGCGGCGCGTGGTGCTCATGGCCCCCGGCCAGGTGCGGCGTCTTGAGCTGCACCAGGCCCTCGCCGATACGCGTGTGGGCCTCCTTGTGCACGTGGTGCGGCTCCTCGGAGCCCTCGCGCTTGTTCCACGGGTCCGAGGGGTGCGACACCGCCGGGCCCTTCAGGAGCTTCGGGATGTCGTAGACGAAGTTCTGCCGCGTGTACTCGGAGGGCGTGTGCATGTACGTGTCCATGCGGATGGCGTCCTTCGGGCACGCGTCCACGCACAGGCCACACACGATGCAGCGCAGCTCGTCGATGACGAACTGGGTCGGGTACTTCTCGATGACGCGAGACTCGCCGTCCGCGTCCGCTTCCTCGTACTCACCCGCCTCGATGTAGATGCACTGCGCCGGGCAGATGGTCGCGCACATGTAGCAGGCCACGCAGCGCGGCTTGCCGTCCTCGCGCGGAACCAGCCGGTGCAGACCGCGGTAGCCCTCCGGGTAGATGGGCTTCTCCTCGGGGTACTCGACCGTCGTCATCAGGCTGGTGCCCGTGCGGTCCTGCACCTGCGTGTTCGTGTCACGCGTGCCGAAGAGGTTGCGGAAGAAGTGCTTCGTGGTGATGGCCAACCCGTGCAGCAGCCCCGGGATGTACATCCGCTCGCGGATGTCCGTCCGGGGGTCCTGGGTGACCTTCGTAACCTTGATGGCCATGATGGTGTCTACCTTGGTCGGGCCGGGAGCTAGTGCGAGGACGCCGCGCTGGCGTGGGACGGCAGCCCATGCGCGTCGTGCCCGTGGTCATGGCCGTGGGCTCCGTGCGCTCCGTGCGCACCACCCTCCGCCGCGTCTGCCTTCTTCGTCATCGTCAGCACCACGAACACGCCAATCTCCAGCATGCCGAAGATGGCCAGCGCCCGCAGGGACGGATCCCACAGCACCAGCGCGCCCGTGATGAACACGTTGGCCAGCGCCAGCGGCAGGAGGATCTTCCAGCCCAGCGTCTGGATCTGGTCGTAGCGGAAGCGGGGGAACGTCCAGCGGATGACCAGCTGGATCCAGATGAGGAAGACCACCTTCACCCAGAACACCGTGCCCAGGATGGTGCCGTACAGCCACCCGTGCTCCTGCATCAGCGGCTGGCTCGCCAGCCACTCGTTGCCGAAGGGCAGGTGGTGGCCACCGAAGAACAGCGCCGTCGTCACGCCGGCCAGCACCACGACCTCCACGAACTCGGAGATCATGAACAGGCCGAACTTCATGCCGGAGTACTCCACGAAGTAGCCGATGATCTCCGACTCACCTTCGGGCACGTCGAACGGGGCGCGCTTGGTCTCCGCGAAGGACGCGGCGAAGAAGCCGATGAACCCGATGGGCTGCAGGAGGAAGCCCCACGCCGGCAGGCCGAAGTCGAACCCGCCCTCGGTGCGCCACAGGTACTGCGCCTGCCCCGTGGCCTGCGCGCCGTCCAGCGCCAGCGTGCCGACGAGCGTGGGCAGCTGCAGCGAGGAGAACGCCATGAACAGGCCGACCAGCGACAGGCCCAGGGCGACCTCGTAGGAGATCATCTGCGAGGAGGCGCGGACGCCCCCCAGCAGCGCGAACTTGTTGTTGGAGGCCCAGCCGGCGAGCGCCGTGCCGTAGACGGCCAGCGACGCGATGGCCAGGAGGTACAGCACGCCGAAGTCGGGCGTCGCCACCACCATGTCCACGTTGTGGCCGAGGACGGTGACGGAGGGGCCGGCGGGCACCACCGCGAACAGCGCGAACACCGGCGCGAACGCGAGGATGGGGCCCAGCTTGAACATGAACGTGTTCGCCGTGCCCGGGATGAAGTCCTCCTTGGTCAGCATCTTCAGCACGTCCGTGAGGATGTGCGGAAGGCCCGCCAGGGAGCGGTTGCGGATGCCGGGCAGGTTGATGCGCGCGCGGTTGGGGCCCACGCGGTCCTGCATGAGCGCGCTCCACTTGCGCTCGGCGATGGTGAGCAGCGTCGCGATGATCATCACGAAGACGAGCATCAGGAACAGGATGTTCGACAGGCGGCTGGCGCCCGCGAACCAGTACTTCTCGGCCAGGCCGCCGACCGCGTAGGCCGCCGCCGAGACTCCCGCGAGCGTCGCGACGATGAAGCCCATCGCGAAGAGGACAGTCAGAACGCGCTTCATCGCTAGATACCCCTCACCCGGGGAGCACCGAACTCACGGTAGCCCGGAGGACGCCCGTCGGCGCCCGTCGGCAGCGGATTGATACCCGGCTTCTCCCGGTCCGGCGGAGACGCCTTGTCCCAGTTGAACTCCGCGAACTCGGCCACCTTGCCGGACAGCTCGCGCCACACGTCCCGCGCGCTGCTCCAGGTCGGCGCCTCGCCACCCAGCTCGCGCGTCAGCTCCGCGGCCCACTTCCAGCCGGGGATGACGTCGCCCTTGGGCGGGTACGCCTTGCGGAAGCGCTGGGTCATCCCGTCCATCTGCGTGAACGACCCCTCGTCCTCCACGTGGATGGACGCGGGCAGGAGCACCGTGGCCTGCGCCGTGATGGGAGACTCGTTCTTCTCCTGGACCACGAAGACGTCCAGCCCGGCCGCCGCGGTGGCGAAGGCCTCCACGTCCCCCGGCACCTCGGTGCCGATGGCGTACAGCCCCTTCACCTGACCCTTGGACAGCGCCTGGGTGAGCGACTCGTAGGTCTCCACCTTCAGGCCCAGGCCCTTGGCGATCCACTCCAGGCCCTTGCGGTTGGGGTTCTTGTCCGCCGTCTTCAGGAAGTGGTCCGCCTTGCCCGCCGGACGACCGCCCACGTAGACGGTGGTCAGGCCCAGCGTCGCCTTGGCGAACGTGAGGCCCGCCAGCAGCTCCTCGTTGGAGGACACCGGCGAGGCGAGCACCGCGAGCTTGCCCGAGCCCACCAGCGGCTTGAGCGCCTTGGCGGCGGCCTGCGCGGCCTCCTTGCGCGTCACCACCGGCACGGCCTCGGAGCCGGACTGGCCCGTGGCGCGGCCCACCCTCGCCTGGAGCACGCGGCCCAGGTTGAAGGACTTGTACATGAGCCGGCCCTGGTCACACATCCAGCTCTTGTTGATCTCCTCGTTCTCACGAGGACGGATGCGGTAGGTGTCCTGCGACATCCAGTCCACGTACGTGTTGCAGCCCTTCGCGCAGCCGGTGCAGATGGACGGCGTGGCGGACAGGAACCACGCGCGCGCCTTGAAGCGGAAGTCGCGGCTGAGCAGCGCGCCCACCGGGCAGACGTCCACGGTGTTCATCGAGTAGTCGCTGTCGAGCTCGTTGCCCGGGAACACGTCGATGCGCTCGTGGCTGCCGCGGCCGAACACGCCCAGCTGCGGCTCCTTGGCGATCTCGTTCATCACGCGCACGCAGCGGGTGCACATGATGCAGCGCTCCTGGTCCAGCACCACGCGGGGGCCCAGGACCTTGCGCTTGTTCTTCAGCGTCTTGCCGCCCTCGAGCCGCGAGGGGCGGTAGTCGTACTTCATGTAGTAGTCCTGCAGCTTGCACTCACCGGCCTGGTCGCAGATGGAGCAGTCGACCGGGTGGTTGAGCAGCAGGAACTCCATCACCGCGCGCTGCTGCTCCTTCACCTTGGGCGTCGTCGTCTTGACGGCCACGCCCTCGGCCAGCGGCGTCTGGCACGCGGGCACGAGCTTCGGCGCGTTGGACGCCTCGATGAGGCAGATGCGGCAGTTGGCCGCGATGGAGAGGCGCGGGTGGTAGCAGTAGTAGGGGATGTCCGAGCCGACCGTCTTGGCCGCCTCGATCATGTTCGTCCCCGGCTTCACCACGACTTCCTTGCCGTCGATGGTGCAGGTGACGAAGCCCGGGTTCTTCGGCGCGGGCTTGGGCGGCGGGCCCGCGGGCGCCGCGGCCTTGGGCGGCGGCGTGACGCTGCTGGCCGCCGCGGGGGGCGTGTCCATCTTCGGACCGGCCGGAGGGTTGGAGGGCTCGGGACCGATCTTCGCCGCGGGGGTGTCCGTGGGCGCGCCCTTGGGGGGCGGCTGCGCGTCACCGGTCGGCTTCTTCGTGTCGTTGTCGCTCACTGCTCGACCTCGCCGCCAATCATGTTGATGGTGTCAAACGTGGGGATGAGGTCCGCCAGCATCTTCCCCTCGATGATGTGGGGCACCGCCGCGAGCACCGGGAAGCCCGGCGCGCGCACGTGCACCTTGTACGGGCGACCGCGCCCGTCGCTCACCAGGTACCAGCCCAGCTCGCCGTTCGAGGCCTCCGTCGCGTCGTAGGCCTCGCCGGGGGGCACCTGGATGCCCTCCATGACGAGCTTGAAGTGCGCCATCACGCCCTCGATGGTTCCGTACACCTCGGGCTTGGGCGGCAGCGCGATGCGCCAGTCATCCACGATGATGGGGCCCGCGGGGATGGTGTCGAGCGCCTGCCGCAGGATGCGGATGGACTGACGCATCTCCTCCATGCGGACGAGGTAGCGGTCGTAGTTGTCGCCGTGCTCGCCCACCGGGATGTCGAAGTCGAACCGGTCGTAGACCCAGTACGGCTGCGTCTTGCGCAGGTCGTGGTCCACGCCGCAGGCGCGCAGGGCGGGGCCCGTCCAGCCGTAGTCGATGGCGTCGTCGGCGGTGATGATGCCGGTGCCCTTGGTGCGGTCGACGAAGATGCGGTTGCGCGTGAGCAACCCGTCCATCTCCACCAGCAGCTCCTCCGTGCGGGTGAGCGTCTTGCGGACCTTGTCCGCCCAGCCGTCCGGCAGGTCGCGGTTGATGCCACCCACGCGGCCGAAGCTGGTGGTGAGGCGCGCGCCGGTCAGCTCCGTGACGCGGTCCTGGATGAGCTCGCGGGCCTCCATGCCGTAGAGGAACGGCGCGAAGCCGCCCATCTCCAGGCCGGTGGCGCCCACGCACGTCAGGTGGTCCGTCAGCCGGTGCAGCTCGCTGCCGATGACGCGGATGTACTGGGCGCGCTCGGGAATCTCCAGGCCGATGAGCTTCTCGACGGCGTTGAGGAACCCGAAGTTGTTCATCATCGCGGACAGGTAGTTGAGCCGGTCCGTGTACGGCAGGCACTGCGTCCAGGTGACGTTCTCGCAGCTCTTCTGGAAGCCGCGGTGGAGGAAGCCGATCTCCGGGTCGATCTTGACGATGGTCTCGCCGTCCAGCTCCACCTTCAGCCGCACGGTGCCGTGCGTGGCGGGGTGGGACGGGCCCATGTTGATGACCATGTGCTTGGCCTGGAGGTGCGCCTCCAGCTCCGAG
Organism: Myxococcus fulvus; assembly: GCF_900111765.1. The sequence continues at coordinate 480,210 of NZ_FOIB01000009.1, read as the reverse complement.
CCCTCCGGCGGCAGCGAGCCGTCGGTGTCCGGATTGTGGCCCTTCACTTCAACGTTGTGGCTGTCGGCCATGGTGTCGTCCTCAGGAGTGCCCGCTGGTGCCGGGACCGCGGAAGATGTCCTTGATGGGGCGCTCCGGGATGAGCGGCTGGCGATCCCTCAGCGCGTAGTCCTTGCGCAGCGGGTGGCCCTGGAACTCCTCGTACAGGAGGATGCGGCGCAGGTCCGGGTGCCCGTCGAAGCGGATGCCGTAGAAGTCCCAGACCAGGCGCTCCCACCAGTTGGCGCCGCGATACAGGGGCACGAGCGAGGGAAGCACGGCCTGGTGCTCGCTCACGCGCACCTTGAGCCGCACGTGCTCGTGACGCTTGAGGGAGTAGAGGAAGTAGACGACCTCGAAGCGCGGGTCGTTCTCCGCCAGGTGCAGCCGGTCCACGGCGTCGACGGAGCCGAAGAGCTTGAACTGCAGCTCCTCGTCGTTCTTCAGGAACGCGGCGACCTTCGGCAGTGAGTCGGGATGGATCACGGCCCAGGCGCCACCGGCCCGGTCCACGTAGCGCTCCACCACCGCCTCGGGGAAGTGGGCGGAGACCCTGTCCAACGCGAAAGTGCTCAAGGGGGACCCAATGACTGAGGGAGAAGAATCCGCGGCTTTATAAGGAGCCCAGAAGGGGGGCGTCAACGTAAACCCTCAACCATGTAGGCCACTTAGGAAGCCCAGAAGCCAGCGTTGCGCACGCGGCGTCCGGGGAGGCTCACGGATCGTCCGCCGGGGTGGAAATCAGGCCGCCGAGCCCGGTGCCCGGGCCAGCGAGGGGCCCGCCGGCAGGGGGACGAAGGTGGCCACCGGCTGGCTCTTGCCGGCCACCAGGGTCTGTCCCACCGCCTCCCAGCCGAACCGGGCCCCCGCCTGCTCCCGGGTCGCCTGCGACACGAGGACGGGCACCCCGGCCCGCTTGGTGAGCCCCTCGATGCGGCTGGCCAGGTTCACCGTGTCGCCGATGGCGGTGTAGTCCAGGCGCCGGGCCGTGGAGCCGATGTTCCCCAGTACCACCGGGCCGGTGTGGATGCCCACCCCCATGCGCAGGGCGGGGATGCCCTGGAGGGCCCGCTCCGCGTTGAACCCCTCCAGCTCGCTCACCATGTCCAGCGCGCAGCGCACCGCCCGGGACGCGTGCTCCTCGTCGGCCAGGGGCGCGCCGAAGTACACCATGAGTGCGTCCCCGATGAACTTGTCCAGCGTTCCGCCGTGGCGGAACACCACCTCCACCATGCGGCCGTAGTAGGCGTTGAGGAGCTTCACGACCTCGCCCGGAGGCAGGTGCTCGCTCATGGCGGTGAAGTCGCGGATGTCGGCGAAGAGGACGGTGACCTCGCGCAGCTCGGGCTCGGGGGAGGCGAGGCGCTGGAGGCGCTCGGCGACGGCGGGGGCGAAGTAGCGGCCCAGGCGGGCGCGCTTGAGCTCCTCCTCGGAGACGGCGGCGGACAGGGCGCGGATGCGGTTGAGCAGGTGCCGGGCGCCGGCGGCGGCCACGGAGAGCATGACGACGGCGGCCATCTGCGCGCCCATGCCGATGCCGGCCTGGTGCTGGAGGGCCGTCTCTGCGACGGCGGCGAAGGCGGTGACGACCAGCGTCACCGTGTTGCGCAGGGACAGCGCGGCCAGCAGCACCAGCACCGCGTAGATGCCGAGCGTGAAGCCGGCGACGCCTCCGGGGGAGGGGGACACGGGGATGGCGTGGCTCTGGAGCCAGTAGACCGCGGGCACGTCGATGAAGGCCACGGACAGGCCCGCCCAGCGCACGGCCCGGGGAGAGCGGGCCACCGCGACGAGCACACCCGCGGTGCACAGCCAGTAGACGCTCAAGGGGGCCAGGTACTCGGCCCAGTCGGCCTTGCCCACGCCGATGCCCAGCGTGGCGGAGATGCCGAACATCACGGTGATGGCGACGAAGCGGATCCACGCGAGCTGGCGCGCGTTGCGATGGCGCTCGCCGTCGAGGGCGCGGTTCACCGAGTCCTCGATGCCTTCTGGCGCGTTGAGCCGCAGGGCTACCCCCCATCCGCGAGCACGGGGCCTTCCGGCCGGAAAGGTGCCATGGCTCGCGAGCCTCTCCCAGTGCGGTATACACGCCCTGCATGGTCGAGTCCTCTTCCTCGCACCCCCTCCGCCCGCTCGTCTGGCGCCTCGCCCTGGGCCTGGGGCTGGGACTCGCGCTGTTCGCCGGGGAGACCTGGTGGCTGCTGCGCTCCGGCCTCGTCGGCGTGGACATCCCGGTGGATGGCCCCTATGCGGCGCTGTCGGCGGCGGTGCGACCCGTGCTCCCGGGGCTCCTGGCCCGCGTGGCGGCCGTCTACGTCGTGGCGGGCATGAGCCTCGCGGCGGTGGCCTGGGGGCTCGCGCGCGTCTGGGGGCGAGGGGGCGCCCTGGCCACGCTGGTGGGGTGGCTCGGGCTCGCCCTGCTGCTTGCGTGGGACCGCGCCATCGCCCGGCCGGCGTTGTTCGATGACCTGCCGGCGGTGAGGCCGGTGCTGGCGTGGCTGGTGGACCATGGCGAGCCCTGGCACCCGAGGCTCGCGGCGGGGCTGCTCGCGCTGCTGCACGTCGGGGTGTGGCTCTACCGGCAGGACACGTGGATGCGGAGGGTGCGGCTGGGCGGCGCGGTGCTGGTGGGGGCGCTGGTGCTGTTCGTCGCGACGCGCGTGGGCGGCTGGGGGGGCGGCGACAAGCATCCGCTGGTGGTGCTCATCGGCATCGACGCGTTCCGGCCGGACCGGCTCGCGAGCCTGGGAGGGACGCGCGCGGTGGCGCCCCATGTGGACCGCTTCGTGGCGGAGTCCACGCTCTTCACGAAGGCGTACACGCCGGTGGCGCAGACGGAGCCCGCGTGGCGCTCGCTGCTCACCGCGCGCTGGCCGCACGAGACGGGGGTCCGCTACGCGCTGACGGCGGAATCCCGGATGCAACTGCAACCCACCTTCGCGGAGACCTTCGCGCGCGCGGGCTGGCGCACGGTGTTCGCCACCGACTGCTCGCGCTTCCACGCCGAGGGGCCGTCCTCGGGTTTCGCCACCCGGTTGCAGCCTCCACGTGGGGCGGTGAACTTCCTCCTGGAGAAGCTGCGCTACCGGGCGCTGGGCGTGTTCGCGGACCACTCGCTGGGCGCCGCGTGGGTGCCGGAGTTCATCGACAACCGCGCGCTCGCGGGCATCCACGACCCCATGGGCTACGCGGAGCGACTGACGTCCCGGCTGCTCGAGGAGGCGGGGCAGGGGCCCACGCTGTTCGCCTTCCACGCGACCGCGGCGCACTTCCCGGGCGACCCGGTGCATCCGTTCTACCGGCGCTTCGTGTCCGCGTCCGAGCCGCTGGAGCGGCGGCTGCGCATGCACTTCGCGCCCGTGTCACCGGGGGCGAAGGGGAGCTGGAGCCGCGAGGGCGCGGAGGCGCTCTACGACGAGCTGATTTCCCAGGCGGACGCGCAGGTGGGGCTGATGCTGGAGGCGCTGCGCCGCTCGGGCCGCTACGACGACGCGCTCATCGTGCTGGTGTCGGACCATGGCGAGAGCTTCCACGAGGACCGGCCGGACCTCGCGGGTGCCACGCCCGTGCACGGGGCCCGGCTGTCGGAGCTGGAGAACCGCATCCTGTTCGCGGTGAAGCCCGCGGGAGGTCGAGGCGCGACGCCGGCCACGCTGGACTCGCTGGTGCGCCTGGTCGATGTGGGCCCCACGCTGCTGGAGCTGTCGGGTCTGCCCGCGCTGAGCGGCGCGGATGGCGTGTCGCTCGGGCCGTTGCTCCGGGGGGAGACGGTGCCGCCGCTCTCGCTGTACGCGGAGACGGGCTTCACGCACGTGTCGCCGGAGGTCTTCGACGAGGGGCACTGGCCCGGGGCGCCGCGCGCGTTCGACGCGTACCGCATCCGTCCGGACGGCGTGGTGGAGCTGAGCGACACGGCGCACACGGCGGTGGTGCTGGAGAAGGACCGGGGCGCCTACGACGGGCAGCGCTGGTGGGTGGACCGTCCGCGAGCGGATGGCTCCGTGCTGCGTGTCTGCACGGGCGACTGTGAGGGCCTGGACGCGCTGGCGTTGGAGGCGTGGCTGGACGCGGTGCAGGGACGGACGGGGGCAGGGGACTCGCGTAAGGTGGCGGGCCATGTCGACGACCCCAGACACCCCGTCCCTTCAGGAACAGTACGCCCCACACAACAGCTGCTTCGGCTGCGGCCCGGCCAACACCCAGGGCCTGCGCATCCGCAGCCGCGCGGAGGGTGAGCTCGTCGTCGCCGAGTGGACGCCCTCCGAGCACCACCAGGCCTTCCCCGGCGTGCTCAACGGCGGAATCATCGGCGCGCTGCTGGACTGTCACTGCAACTGGACGGCGGCGTACCACCTGATGAAGGCGCAGGGCGCGGCGTCCCCTCCGTGCACCGTCACCGCCGACTACGCCATCACCCTCAAGCGCCCCACGCCCATGACGGGGCCGGTGCGGCTGGAGGCGAAGCCCGTTGAAATCAAGGGCGACCGCGCGGTGATTGAGGGCACCCTCATCGCGGGCGGCAAGGTGACGGCGCTGTGCCGCGGCACCTTCGTCGCGGTGAAGGAGGGCCACCCCGCGTACCACCGCTGGTGAGCGCAAAACACCAGGGGCCCCGACGCCGCCCTTCGAGAGGGTGGCACGCGGGGCCCCGGGGGCACTTCGTCGGGCTTGGCGCGGACTACTTGCCCATGGAGATGAGCAGGTCGTGCCGGGCCGCGGTGGGGTTGGGCTGCTCGCGGTCGGCGATGCGGTGGACCTGGTTGGCGATCTTGTCCTGGAGCAGCATGAGACCGTCCAGCACCTGCTCCGGGCGGGGCGGGCAGCCGGGGATGTAGACGTCCACCGGGAGGATTCGGTCGATGCCCTGGAGCACCGCGTAGTTGTCGTAGAAGCCGCCCGAGGACGCGCACACGCCGAACGACACGACCCACTTGGGCTCGGTCATCTGCTCGTACACGCGCTTGAGGATGGGCGCCTGCTTCAGGTTGATGGTGCCCACCACCATCAGGAGGTCCGCCTGCCGGGGCGAGAAGCGCGGGAACTCCGCGCCGAACCGCGCGATGTCGTGACGGCTGGCCGCCACGGACATGTACTCCATGCCGCAGCAGGCGGTGGCGTACGGGTAGGTGAACAGCGAGTACTTGCGGGCCCAACCCAGGCCCTTGGAGACCATCCGCTGGAAGAAGCCCATGGCCTCGTCACGGCGGGTCGTCAGCACTGGAGCGATGTCTGCATCAGCCATGATGGTTCAGCTCTCCCAATCCAGGGCGCCCTTCTTCCACACGTAGATGAGCCCCACCACGAGGGTCACCGCGAAGACGAGCATCTCCATGTACCCGAACCAACCGAGCGCCTGGAAGTTCACCGCCCAGGGGTACATGAACACCGCTTCGACGTCGAACACGATGAACAACAGCGCGACGACGTAGAACTTCACCGCGAACCGCTGACGTGCCGGGCCGCTCGACTCGGAGCCGGCCTCGAAGGCGGTCGACTTGATGGCGCTCGGGCGCTTGGGGCCCAGCAGCGAGGTGATGAAAGGAATCGCGACGCCCATGATGCCGGCCAGCAGCAGCACCACCGCCAGGGGCAGATAGGGCGAGAGGGGAGAGGGAGTCATCGCGCGCGGAACCTAATGACACCCGCTCACCCATGTCAAAGGGAAAGTCCCCTGCCCGGCGCCGCAACCCCTTGAGATGACGACGAAAAGCGAGGCTTGTCCCCGCGGGGGCGGGCAGGGGGCTGGCGGATGTCTCCTCGGGTGGCCCTGGAGGGAGGCGTGTTTGACGCTCCCGGGGACGGACGCCTACCGTCGTGCGGCCCGCGCAGGCGGGCGATCAGCGCTGCACTTGGGGAGAGGAAGAGGGCATGTGGGGCCGGCTCGGCTTGCGGATGCAGGTGGCCATCGCGGTGCTGGTGCCTTGCCTCACGGTGATGGGCCTGTGCATCTGGAACTTCTCCGCCCGACAGCGCGAGGTCTCGCTGGAGCTGCTCCAGAAGCGCGCCCGGGTGCTGGGCTCCCTGGTGGCGCAGCATCCGGCGGTGCTCCAGTGGGACGGCTCGCGGGAGGCCCAGGCGCGGCTGGAGACGGTGCTCGCGCGGGTGGAGGCGCGGGACGCCAACGGCGACGCGGGCTTCACGGTGAGCTACCAGGGCCTGCTCGGGCCGGACGGTCGCCCCGTGTACGAGTCGCTGGCGCGTCTGCCGGAGCACGCGCGGGGACCGGCGCTCCGGGTGCTCGAGGGCTGTGTCACGTCGCTCATCGGCCTGCGCGAGGTGTCGCTGCGGTGCGCGAGCGGCGAGCGGACCTATGTCGTGGGCCTGGGGCTGGACGAGGCGGCGGAGTCCGTCACGGAGCTCAAGGGCTCCGTGGTGGTGGGGCTGGTGGGCGCGCTGGGCCTGGGGCTCCTGTTGGCGGTGCTCATCGGCAGGACCATCGTCGACCCCGTGTCGCAGGTGACGGAGGTGGTGCGGGACGTGGCGCGGGGGGACGTGTCGCGCATGGAGCTGGACGTGCCCGCGACGGGCGAGGTCCGGCTGATGGCGGAGTCCTTCAACAAGATGCTCGGCACGCTGCGAATCACGGTGCTGGAGCTGGTGTCGCGCACGGAGCAGCTCTCCGGCGCGTCGCGGGGATTGTTGGGCGCGTCCGCGGACCAGGAGCACGTCATCAGCCAGCAGGCGGCCTATGCGCAGCAGATCGCCGCGACGTTCGAGGAGCTGAGCCGCACGGCCGAGCAGATCTCCTCCTCCACGGAGGTGGTGGAGTCGAGCGCCCGGCGCACTCACGAGGCGGTGGCCGAGGCGATGGCCGTGGTGGCGCAGGTGGTGGCGGGCATCAACGACATCCGCACCGAGTCCAAGGGCGTGGCGGACGCCATCGTCGGCCTCAACCAGGACCTGCAGCAGGTGTCCAAGATCGCCCACGTCATCAACCAGGTGGCGGAGCGCTCGGACCTGCTCGCGCTCAACGCCGCGCTGGAGGGCACGAAGGCGGGCGAGGTGGGCCGGGGCTTCTCGCTGGTGGCCGCGGAGATGCGCAAGCTGGCGGAGAACGTGTCCGCGTCCGCGCGCGACATCGGCCGCATCGTCGAGAAGGTGCAGGACTCCGGCGAGGAGGCCGCGTCGAAGGCCCGCGTGGGCATGGCGACGAGTGATCGCGGCGTCGAGGTCGCGGAGCAGGCGTCCTCGGTGTTCCAGCGCATCGTGGAGCTGGCGCGTGGCACCAGCGAGGCCGCGCGCCAGATTACGATTGCGACGCGGCAGCAGCGTCAGTCCAGCGAGCAGGCCGTGCAGGGCGCGCGCAACGTGGCGGAGCTGGTGAAGCAGGGCGTGGACGCGACCGGGCGCACCACCCGCATCGCCCAGGACCTGCAGGCGGTGGCGGAGGGGCTCACCACCGTCACCACCCGCTTCAAGACGACGCGCAGCTGAGGGCTACTCGCGCTTCCAGCGGACCTGGAGCTCCAGCTCGTCCACGGCGCCCTCGCGCTCGTGCTCGACGCTGAAGTACGCGTCGGCAGGCACGTGCAGCCGCTCGCCGGCGACCTGGATGCTGAACGCCTTGCCCTTCTCCAGCGCGTCCGCCAGCCGGCGCAGCTTCGCGACGAACTGCGCTCGCGGGTACGTCTTCTCGATGTCTCGCTCGGGTCGTTTGGCCATCGCGCCATCCTGCCAGCGAGGCCCCGCACCGTCGAACTCCGGACCTGTCGGAAGGGCGAGGCTCGCGAGGCGGGACGGCGCGAGGCCCCGTGAAGCAACCGTGCTCCACGGAGCCCCGGGTCGAGCGTCTGCTCAGGCGTGGCTCTGCTGGAAGCGGTGCAGGGCCTGCTCCACCTCGTTGGCGAGCGACATCACCTGGTCGCCGACCTCCGAGCGGCCGTCGCGCTGGGTCTCCTTTATCTTCTCCTTCACCCGGTCCTTCAAGTTGCCGATGCTGAGGCTGCCCGGGGCCTGGCTGGGGACGTAGTCGATGAGGCTCTCGGCGAACTTCTTTACCAGCCCCTGCGCCGGGACGAAGAGGAACATGCGCTCGCCGTACCAGCTCGTGTACAGGCCGGAGAAGAGCCCCTCCTCGAACGGGTCCGAGCGCAGGTTGATGAGGTACGGCCACGCCGGATTGAAGCGCTTGCCGCTGAACCACATGTCCGGGCCCCGGCCGTCCTGGTAGGCGAAGATGACCTTCCAGTCGTCGTAGCGCACCGCCGCGATGTTGCCGCTGTCGAGCACGTAGATGAACTCGTGCCGCCGCCCCGGCTCCTTGCCCGCGAGCAGCCCGCGCTGGTCATACCCGTCCAGGTGGACGCGGAACTTCTTCTTGCCCACGGTGTGGCCCACCTTGCACTTGTCCACCAGGTCCTCGGGGCCGCCCGCCGCCGCGACGAAGGTGGGCATCCAGTCCTCGTGGGCGAAGATGTCGTTGATGACGGTGCCCGGCTCGATGACGCCCGGCCAGCGCACCACGCAGGGCACGCGCACGCCGCCCTCCCAGGTAGAGCCCTTCTCGCCCCGGAAGGGCGCGTTGCCGCCGTCCGGCCAGCCCATCTTCTCCACGCCGTTGTCGGTGGAGAACACGACGATGGTGTTGTCCGCGATGCCCAGCTCCTCCAGCTTCGCGAGCAGCATGCCCACGTGGTCATCGAGCTCCGTCATCGCGTCCGCGTACAGGCCCTTGCCCGTCTTGTTGCGGTACTTCTCCTGGAGGAACGTCCACACGTGGGTGCGCGTGGTGTTGTGCCAGATGAAGAACGGCTTGTCGTCCTTCACCGCGCGCTCCATGAATGCCAGGGACGACTTCATGAACTCCTCGTCCACCGTCTCCATGCGCTTCTTGGTGAGCGGGCCCGTGTCCTCGATCTTCTGGCGGCCCACGCGGCCCCAGCGAGGGTCCTCCGTCGGGTCATCCCGGTCCGTGGCCCAGCAGTGCAGCACGCCGCGCGGACCGAAGCGCTCCTTGAACGCCGGGTCCTTCGGGTAGTCGGGGCACTCGGGCTCGTTCTCCGCGTTGAGGTGGTAGAGGTTGCCGTGGAACTCGTCGAAGCCGTGCACCGTGGGCAGGTAGCGGTTCGAGTCCCCCAGGTGATTCTTCCCGAACTGGCCACACACGTAGCCCTGGGGCTTGAGCAGCTCCGCGATGGTCGGGTCCGAGTCCTGGAGGCCGTAGTCCGCGCCCGGCATGCCGATGGTGGTCAGGCCCGTGCGCAGCGGGTTCATGCCGGTGATGAAGGCGGCGCGGCCCGCGGTGCAGCTCTGCTGGCCGTAGCAGTCCGTCATCATCGCGCCCTCACGGGCGATGCGGTCGATGTTGGGCGTGCGGTAGCCCATCATCCCCTGGTTGTAGGCGCTGACGTTCCACAGGCCGATGTCATCGCCCCAGATGACCAGGATGTTGGGCTTGCGCGCCGGCTGCTTGCCGTGCCCGTTGCCATTGCCGTTGCTCTTGGACTTCCCGCTGGATGCCATGTGCCTGCTCCCCCATCGCCCGCCGTCGGTGGACTCCGTCCGGCCCGTGGCAAAGGTGAGGGGGAGGGTGGGGGTCGGACGTCGTCCTCGGGGCTGGCCCAGGCGCGCGAGCGAGCGGCGCTCCAGCCCGAGGGCTCAGGCCGTGGCGCGGGAGCGCAGCTTCGCGAACAGCTCCGGTGGCATGGCGGCGCTGCCCAGCTTGTGGTCGGCTGACACCGCCTCGCCGTGGAAGTCGCTGCCCGACGTCGGCACCAGGTCGTGCTCCTTCGCCAGCGCCAGGTACTTCTGCTTCAGCGCGGGGTTGTGGTCCGCGTGCAGCACCTCCAGGCCCGCGAGGCCCGCCTTCACCAGCTCGCGCAGCTCCATGCGCTCCACCTTCGACGAGCCAGGATGCGCCAGCGTCGCCGTCCCGCCCGCCTTGCGGATGAGACGGATGGCGTCCGCGCCGTCCAGCTTGAAGCGCTCCACCCATGCCATGCCCCGCGTGCCCAGGAACCGGTCGAACGCGGCCTTCATGTCCACCGCCCAACCCTGGTCCACCAACACGCGCGCCAGGTGCGGCCGCCCCAACTGCGCGTCACCCGCGATGGCGCGCACGTGCTCCATGCGGACGGGGAAGCCCAGCTGCTGCATCCTCGCGACCATCGCCTCCATCCGCTGCTCGCGCTCACCGCGCAGCCGCTGCGCGAAGCGCGCGAGGTCCTCGTCCTCCGGCCTCACGAAGTGACCGAGGATGTGGACCTCCCGGCCCAGCACGAAGGCGGAGATCTCGATGCCGGGCACCAGCTCCACGCCGTTCGCGAGCGCGGCGGCCTTCGCCTCGGCGAGCCCCGCCACCGTGTCGTGGTCCGTCACCGACAACACCGTCACGCCCGCGGCCCGGGCGCGCTCGAGCAACTGCGTGGGCGTGTACTGCCCGTCGCTGGCGGTGGTGTGGGAGTGCAGGTCGATCACATCGGTCTCCAGAGGCGAGCGGTTGAAAGCCGCACTGTCGCGACCTAGGCTCTTCTTCAAACCACGAGCCACGTCAAGGGCGATGCCGCAGCACCCACTCCAGATCTCCCGGAAGATTGAATACGGACTGAGGGCCATGACCTTCCTGGCCTCTCAGCCGCTGGAGCGCATGGTCCCCTTCCGGGAGATTGCCCGGCGCATGGACGTGCCCGAGGACTTCCTCGCCAAGATCCTCAAGGTCCTCCTCTCCCGCAAGCTCGTGCGCTCCACCCGCGGCGCCCATGGTGGCTACGCCCTGGCGCGGCCCGCCCGCGAGGTGACCTTCCTGGATGTCATCGAGGCGGTGGAAGGCCCCGTCAACGTCAACGTCTGCCAGGACACACAGCATGACGGCTGCCGGGCCACCGGGAGCTGCACCATGTACGGCGTGTGGAAGCTGGGCCAGCAGCGGATGTTGGAGGTGTACCGCTCCACCACGCTGGACCGTCTGGCGATGACAGAGCTGAAGGGCTCGCCGCCCGCCGACTCGCTGTCCGTGGCGGCGCGGGCCTAGACTGCCCGGCCCATGGCCAAGAAATCCGAATCGAGCATCGAGAACCGGGTGTACCTCTTCGAGTCGCTCGCCAGCAGCTACGTGGCCGCGGCCTCGGACGCGCTGGGCTCCAAGGACTCCGCCGAGCGCGAGCGCGCCCGCAGGGTCCTCGCGGAGCTGGCGTACGTCTCCTGTGTGGTGGCGGACACCGAGGACCTGTCCCCGGAGGCCGTGCGGGAGCGACTGCTGAGCGCGCCCGCTCCGGAGCCGAAGTCCGCGCGCCGCGGGAAGCGGAACAAGTAGGCGCGCTCCCTCGCGCCGTGGATGATGAAGCTGCTGGAGCGCCCCGTGAGCGGAGCGCCCCCGAAGTCACCCGGCCCGAGGAGAGACCGACATGAGCCAGCAACAGCCCCCCGCCACCGGCGTGGTGATGACCCTGGTCAGCCACCCCCAGTTCAAGACGAAGCTCACCCACGGCCCGTCCGCCACGGAGATGCAGACGGAGGCCCCCCGGGACAACGGCGGCACCGGCGGCAGCTTCTCGCCCACGGACCTGGTGGGCGCCGCGCTGCTGGCCTGCGCGGTGACGACGATGCATCTGTTCGCCTCGCGCGAGGGCATCTCCCTGGGCGAGATTCGCGGCCGCGTGGAGAAGCGGATGACGCCGCCGCCGCGCCGCATCGGTGAGCTGGTGGTGGACCTCACGATGCCCGCTGGCCTGTCCGCCGAGCACCGCGCCCGCCTGGAGCAGGTGGGCCGCGAGTGTCCGGTGGCGCGCAGCCTCCACCCGGAGCTGAAGCTGCCGATGACGTTCAGCTACCCGGACTGAAGCGCGCCCGCCCGCTCGGTGTGCACGGGAGCCTCCTGGCCTTCGCTGCCAGGGGGCTTCGTCGTGAAGAGTCTTCACGACGGCACTCCCAACCCGGAGAGGGGCATGGACGCGAAGCGCCTGGGCATCTACCTCAACGACCACCACGCGGGCTCCGTGGCCGGCATCGAGCTGGCCCGGCGCACCGAGTCGGAGAACCACAGCAACCCCGTGGGCCACTTCCTGGCCACCCTCGTCCCGGAGCTGCGCGAGGACCAGCGCACGCTCGAGGCGGTGATGCGCGCGCTGGAGCTGCGAAGAGATCCGCTCAAGTCCCGCGTCGCGTGGGTGGTGGAGAAGGCCGCCCGGCTGAAGCTCAACGGCTCCTGGGTGCGCTACTCGCCGCTGAGCCGACTGGTGGAGCTGGAGGGGCTGTGCACCGCCACCGAGGGGCGACTGTCCCTGTGGACCACGCTGGCCAGGCTCCAGCGGAAGGACGCGCGGCTCGCACCGTTCGACTTCGAGTCGCTCATCGCCCGAGGCGAGCTGCAGAAGGCCGCGCTCCAGCGGCTCCGGGCCCGCGCCTCCGACGTGGCCTTCGCCGACGAGCCCATGGCGTTCGGCTCGGGCGAGACGCCCATCGCCAGCTACTGAGGGCTGGAAACACCACGCCCCCCGGCGCTTTCTCGGCGGAGGGCGTGGGTGCTTCCGTCACCTGTTACCGCAGACGGTTCAGGTGCCCGAGGGCGACACGGGAGGCCGGGTGGCGTCCGGCTGCGGCACCAGGCGCAGCTGGCTGGCGCTGCCCGCGAAGCTCGCGTCCACGCCGCGCTCCAGGTACGTGTAACCGGACAGGCCGTCCTCGTACATGCGCAGCAGGGTGCGCGACTCGTCCAGGGAGATGCGGCCCTGGCGCAGGGCCATCTCCGTGAACTTGCGCAGCCGGGCGACCAGGTCGTCCTTGTTGTAGCTGACGTAGTTGAGCACTTCCGTCACGGTGTCGCCCGCCACCACGTGGTCGATGAGGTAGCCGCCGTTCGGCGCCAGCGAGACCTGCACGGTGTGCGTGTCACCGAAGAGGTTGTGCAGGTCGCCGAGGATCTCCTGGTACGCGCCCACCAGGAAGATGCCCAGGTAGTAGTCGTCGTCGTTGAGCGCGTGCAGCTCCAGCGCGTCCTTCACCTCGCGCTTGTCGATGAAGTGCTCGATCTTCCCGTCGGAGTCGCAGGTGATGTCCGCCAGCGTCGCGCGGCGCGTCGGCTTCTCCGCCAGGCGGTGGATGGGCATCATCGGGAACAGCTGGTCGATGGCCCACGAGTCCGGCAGCGACTGGAACACGGAGAAGTTGCAGAAGTACGTGTCGCTCAGCGCCTTCTCCAGCGACTCGAGCTCCTCCGGAATCTCGCCCGCCTCCTTCGCGATGCGCATGATCTTGTGGCAGGTGGCCCAGTAGATGTTCTCGGCCGCCACGCGCTGCTCGAGCGACAGGTGGCCCAGCGAGAAGAGGGTGAGGCTCTCCTCCTTGGCGTCCTGCGCGTCGTGCCACGCCTCCAGCAGGTTCTTGTTCGTCACCTCGCGGAAGGTGGACAGCAGGTTGCGCACCACGGAGGGCGCCTTGTCGTCCACCTTGTCCGGCAGCTGCGCCGGGTCGAACTCGCTGGTGCCCAGCACGTCCACCACCAGCACCGCGTGGTGCGCGACGACGGCGCGGCCCGACTCGGAGACGAGCGTCGGGTGCGGCACGCCAGCGCGGTCACACGCCTCCATCACGCCGAACACCACGTCGTTGGCGTACTCCTCCGTCGTGTAGTTCATGGAGGAGGCGAAGTTCGTCTGGGAGCCGTCGTAGTCCACGCCCAGGCCGCCGCCCACGTCCAGGTACTTCAAGGGCGCGCCCTGCCGCGCCACCTCCACGTAGAAGCAGCCCACCTCGCGCAGCGCGTTCTTCACGTTGCGGATGTTGGAGATCTGGCTTCCCAGGTGGAAGTGCAAGAGCTCGAACGCGGGCAACAGGCCCGTGTCCTTCATGAAGGCGATGCAGCTCATCAGCTCGGAGGAGGACAGCCCGAACTTGGAGCGGTCTCCGCCGCTGGCCTCCCACTTGCCGGCGCCGCGCGTGGACAGCTTCACGCGCATGCCCAGCCGCGGGGTGATGCCCGTGCGACGCGCCACCTCGGCGATGAGGGGCAGCTCGCTGGGCTTCTCCACCACGAGGATGACGTTGCGGCCCAGGCGCGAATAGAAGAGCGCCGTCTCGATGTACTCCTCGTCCTTGTAGCCGTTGCAGATGACGAGCGCGTCCTCGTTCTCCAACAGCGCCATCACCGCCATCAGCTCGGGCTTGCTGCCGGCCTCCAGGCCGTAGTTGTAGCCCTTGCCCGCCTCGATGATGGTCTCCACCACGTAGCGGTGCTGGTTCACCTTGATGGGGTAGACGCCCCGGTAGCCGCCCTTGAAGCCCTGGTCGGCCATGGCCTTGCGGAAGGCCTCGTTGAGGTGGACGACGCGGTGGCGCAGCACGTCCGTGAAGCGCAGGAGCAGCGGCAGGCCGATGCCGCGGCGGCGCACTTCGTCCACCAGGTCCTTCAGGTCCATGCTGGGGGCCTGGGGCCCGTCCGGGTGGACGCAGACGTGCCCCTTGTCGTTGATGCCGAAGTAGGGCGAGCCCCAGTTCCGGATTCCATAGAGCTCGTGCGCGTCAGCGAGGGTCCAGCGGTGCGGAGGGGCGTTTGCGGGCATCGGCGGTTCGAGGCTCCCTGGGAAGAGAGAGGGTGGACTCCAGTCAACAGTGGAGGGGCGCGGGAACTATAGGAAAGCCCCCCAGCATTCAACAGCCGCCTGAAAGTGGAGCGAGCTGCCAGGCAGGCGTCCCGCTGGGGCCCCTGTCCTGGCGGGCGGACCTTCCATCCGATTCCTACCCTTTGTCCGGAGTGTCGGGAGGACGCGTGGATAGAAGGGAAGGGTACATGGAGTCGTCCGCACGTAGGGAAGAAGCGCCGCTGACCCCTCGGGAAATCTATGAGCGACTGGACCGGTACGTCATCGGCCAGGACGCCGCCAAGCGCGCGGTGGCCATCGCCGCCCACAACCACCTCAAGCGGGTGCAGGCCCGGCGCCTGCGCCGTCAGTCCCTCATCAAGAAATCCAACATCCTGCTCATCGGCCCCACGGGGAGCGGGAAGACCCACATCGCCCGCAACCTGGCGGAGATCCTCCACGTCCCCTTCACCACGGTGGACGCCACCGAGTACACGGAGGCCGGCTACTACGGGAAGGACGTGGAGGTGATGATCTCCGACCTGCTCCTCAAGGCGAACCACTCCGTCGAGGACACGCAGCGGGGCATCATCTTCGTGGACGAGGTGGACAAGATCGCCCGGCGCTCGCAGGGGGCTCGCAACGGCGCGGGCAGCCGCGACATCGGCGGCGAGGGCGTCCAGCAGGGCCTGCTCAAGCTCCTGGAGGGGCGCGAGGTCTATGTCCCCCTGAATGTCACGCAGGCGTGGAACAAGAGTGACTTCGTCCAGGTGGACACCCGGGACATCCTCTTCATCTGCGCGGGGACGTTCAGTGACCTGCACGACTACGGGGACGAGCCCGGCGGCGGCAGGCCCCTGGGCTTCGGCGCGGACGAGAGCTTCCGGCGCGCGAAGAAGCGCATCGGCACCAAGCAGCTGGTGGAGTTCGGCATGCTGGCGGAGTTCCTCGGGCGCCTGCCGGTGGTGGTGCAGCTGGATTTGTTGGGCGAGGCGGACCTCATCCGCGTGCTCACCGAGCCGCCGGACTCCATCATCCGCGAGTTCCGCGAGCTGCTCGCCATGGATGAGCTGGAGCTGGACTTCGACGACGGGGCGCTGCGCGAGGTGGTGCACTACTCGGTGGCGCGCGGGCTGGGGGCGCGCGGGTTGCGCTCCATCCTGGAGCACGTGATGGCGGACATCATGTTCGAGGCCCCCGAGCGGCGGCGTCGGCAGGTGAAGGTGGACGCGGACTACGTGCGCCCGAGGCTGGCGACGCTGGACGCCGTGGAGCTCAACGTGTGACGTCCGCGTCACGCTCCGAGGCCTGGGCGGCGGCGCCCAGCCTCGCGGCGATGTCCGGGTCCTGGATGAGCTGGAGGACCAGGTCGTTGCGCAGCAGCGCGGCGGTGTCACCCCGGGCCAGCGCCTGCTTCACCTGGTCATCCTGGAGCAGCCGCTGGAAGCGCGGGTCCTTGCGCAGGGCCTTGTAGGCCGGGTCGTTCTTGAGCTTCTGGGCGCGCTCGGGGTCCGTGCTGGCGCGGGCCACCGCGACCATGTCGTCCATGGGCGCGAACTGGCTCATCTCGAAGAGGTTGTAGCGGCGCGCGGCGGAGACGGCGAGCGAGTCCTTGGGGGAGACGCCCAGGCGCTTGCCGGCGATGACCACGTGCTGCTCGAAGAAGGACATGGCGCTGAGGACGAACCAGGCGAAGGCGGCCGTCTTGGCCGCGCCCAGGATGAAGCCCAGGAGGCGGTCGATGCTCCGGTCCTCGTTGTCCTTGCCGGTGGCGAGGAAGCGCGCGAGCAGCGCTCCCAGGGCGTAGCGCACCGTGAGCCAGACGCAGACGAACAGGAGCGCCGTGCCCAGCACGAGGCCCACGACGAGCGGCCCGTCCACGGCCTCGGCGAAGCGGGGGGCGAGCAGCGGCCCCAGCCTGCGCGAGGCGAAGTAGCCCAGCGCGAGCCCCACCCAGTTGGCGACCTGGCGTGAGGCGCCGGTGAAGGCGCCGATCATGCCGAAGAACAGCACCAGGCCCAGGATGACGAGGTCGATGACCATGGGGAGTCGGGGCGCGGGGCGTCAGCGGATCTTGAACGAGTCGCCCTTGCCCTTGGCTTCTTCCTGGAGGCGCTTCTGGGCCTCGGCGAGGTTCTCCTTGTAGCGCGGGTTGGAGGGCTCGTAGGTGAGGGCCATCTTGAGGTTGCGCTCGGCGGCGGACCAGTTGCCCGCGTCGATGTCCTTCTGGGCCTGCTGGTAGAACTGACGGCCCTTGGGGTGGGTGCCGATCTGTTCTTCCTGCTCCTTCTTGGCGGCGGCCTTGGTCTCCGCCTCGGAGGCCTCGGTGAAGCGCAGCTTCTGGGCGCGCTCGGGGCCCGTCACGTCGGAGACGTACTTCTTGCGCTTCGTGTCGTCGCGCAGGACGTAGTAGGCCTCGGTGACGCGCTTGTAGAGCTCGTGGACCTGCTCCTTGAGCTGCTTGTCCGTGATGTGGAAGAAGCGGTCCGGGTGGTAGGTGCGGCTCTCGCGGTAGAACGCCTTCTTGATGTCCGCGGGCGTGGCCGTGCGCTCCAACAGGAGCACCTCGAAGTAGTCGAGCTGCTCCAGCTTCGCGCAGCGCGACGCGAGGTCCGCGAGCTGGTTGGCGTCGAGCCCCGGGCCCTTGTCGGCGCTCGGCGGCGGCGGCGGTGACAGCGCGCCCGGCGGTGGGGGCGGCGGTGTCATCGGCGCCACGGACGGGATGGCCGGCGCGATGGGCGGGACCAGCGGGCTGACCGCGGGCACGCGGGGCGCGGCGACCGGCGGGATGCCTGGGACGGGAGGTCGCGGCGAGAGGTCCGACGGCGCGATGGCCGGCAGCGACATGGTGGGCCGGGCGCCGGGGCGATTCGCGGGCACCGAGGGCGGGGGCGGCGGTGCGATGACCTGACCGACGGCGAGCGTCGGAGGCGGGCGCGGCGTCAGGGCCGGACTGCGCGGCGCGGCGGGCGCGCCCGTGGCCGGCGCGATGGTGGGCACCGCGGGTGCGCCCGTAGCTGGCGCGATGGAGGGCACCGCGGGCGCGATGGGCGGAACGACGGGGGAGATGGCGGGAACGGCTCCCGAGGGAGGACGGTTCGCGGGCGCCGCGCGCGGTGCTCCCACGACGGGGGTGGGCGTCGGCGGCGTCAGGCCGACCGGGGTTCCCCTCGGCGCGGGGGCCGAGCCGGGGGGCATCGGCGGCGTCAGGCCGACCGGTGTCCCTCGGGGGGCAGGGCCCGAGCCGGGGGGCATCGGCGGTGTCAGGCCGACAGGAGTTCCTCGCGGACCGGAGCCAGGATCGGGAGGCGGCGGAGGAGTCAGCCCGATGGGCGTTCCCCTTGGCGCAGGACCTGAGCCCGGAGGTGGCGGTGGCGTCAGTCCGACCGGAGTCGCCCTCGGCGCGGGGCCCGAGCCCGGCGGAGGCGGAGGCATTCCGGCCGCGACGGGCGGAGGCGGCGGAATGATGGCGCCGGGAGACGACGCAATGGCCTGAACAGGCGGAGGCGGAGGGATCAACGCGGCGACGGGCGCGGGAGTCGGCGGAGTGCCGACCGGAGCACGAGGCACTCCCGCAGGCGCCACTGTCGGCACGGCACCGGAGGCAGGCCCGGCTCCCGGCGCGCGAGGAGGGGCGATGGGCGCGGGAGTCGGCGGCGTGCCGACTGGAGCACGGGGCACGCCAGCGGGCGCCACCGTCGGCACGGCACCCGTCCCGACGCTGGGCGCCACCGTCGGCACGGCACCCGTCCCGACGCCGGGCACGCCAGCCGGCGCCACCGTCGGCACGGCGCCGGGCGCGCGAGGAGGAGTCACGGGCGCGGGTGTCTGCGGCGTGCCGACTGGAGCACGGGGCACGCCAGCGGGCGCCACCGTCGGCACGGCACCGGAGGCAGGCCCGGCTCCCGGCGCTCGAGGAGGAGCCACGGGCGCCGGTGTCAGGGGCGCGACGCCCGGGACGCGGGGCGCCGCGGGGGGGACGCCCGGGGCAGGCGGCGTGGCCGGACTCGCGGGCTGCGCACCGACGGCGGGGATCGCGGACACCGTGGGTCGCGCACCCGTGGGCGTCATGGCCGCGGGCGCTCCCACGGCGGGAATCCCCGTGGCGCTCATCCGCTGCGGCACCGGCGCGGTGACGGCGGGGATGGACACGGTGGGCCGCTGGGACTGGGGCACGGCGGGCGCCGCGACACCCGGAGGCTTCGCGCCCGGGGGCACCGGCGCGCCAGGCGCCGCTGGAGGCTTCGCCACGGGGGCGGGCGTGGGCGGTACCGGCGAGGCCGCCGTCATCCGCGGAATGGCCGGTCGCGAGGGAGCCGCCGGTGTCCCGGGCGGGCTTCCCGGCGGCTTGCCGGAGCTGGGATCGGTAGGCTCGGACATCGCGCTCGGTTACTGGGCCACGGCGGGCAGGTCGGAGTTGTTGTGCCCAGCCAGCCGCGTGCTCCGGTTCGCCTGGATGGACTTCTGGATGTCCGCCTCGGACATGCCCGAGGACAGCGTGATGGTCGTCGACGTCTTCTGGCCCGTCTCCGTGTCGCACGCGGACACGTTCACCAGGCCGTCGGTGTTGATCTCGAAGGTGACCTCGATCTTCACCTCACCGCGATACCCGATGCGGAAGCCCGCGAACTCGAACTCGCCGAGCATCTCGCACTCGTCGGCCCGGTTGGACTCGCCCTGGTACACGCGGATCTTCACCTTCTCCTGCCCGTCACGGCTGGTGGTGAACGCCTTCGAGCGGTCGATGGGCACCGGCGTGTTCTTGTCGATGATCTTCTCGGTGTACCCACCCACCGTGCCGATGCGCAGCGTCAGCGGCGTGACGTCCACCAGGAACGTCTCCGTCTTGCTGTCGAGCAGCGCGTGCGACTGGAGCGCGGCGCCCATCGCCACGACCTGGTCCGGATTGATTCCCTCCAGCGGCGCCTTCTGGAAGTAGTGCTTCACCGAGTTGCGGATGATGGGCAGCCGCGTGGGCCCACCCACCAGGATGACCGCGTCGATGTCCGCCGCCGTCAGCCGCGCGCTCTGCAGCGCCTCGTCGCAGACCTTGAACGTGCGCTGCACCAGGTCCATCACCATCTTGTTGAACTGGTCCTGGTTGAGCGTGTTGCGCAGGTCCATCACGTTGCCCTGCGCGTCCTGGCAGATGCCCTGGCAGAGGATGTCCGCCGAGCCCGTCTGCCCCACGTCGATCTTCGCCTTCTCCGCGGCCTCCTTGAGCATCTGCAGGCAGAACTTGTTCTGTCGCAGATCCAGCCGCGTCTTGTTCAGGAAGTCGTCCGCCAGGTACGTCATGATGCGGTCGTCGAAGTCGTCGCCGCCCAGGTACGTGTCACCCGCCGTCGCCAGCACCTCGAAGACGTCCTTGCCGATCTCCAGGATGGACACGTCGAACGTGCCACCGCCCAGGTCATAGACGACGACGCGCTGGTTGACGTCCCGTCCGAACCCGTACGCGAGCGCCGCCGCGGTGGGCTCGTTGAGGATGCGCAGCACCTCCAGCCCCGCGATGCGGCCCGCGTCCTTGGTCGCCTGACGCTGGTTGTCGTTGAAGTACGCGGGGACCGTGACGACGGCCTTCGTCACCTCGCGGCCCAGGTACGTCTCCGCGACGGCCTTCATCTCCTTGAGCACCAGCGCGGAGATCTCCGGCAGCGAGTACGCGCGCTCGCGCACGCCGATGCGCACCGAGTTGTTCTCGCCCTCCACAATCCGGTACGGCATCACCGCCTGGGCCTTCTTCACCTCGTCGGAGAAGTAGTACCGGCCGATGAGCCGCTTCGCGGAGTACACCGTCGTCTCGGGGCTGGTGATGATGTTCTTCTTGGCGGCGTTACCCACCAGCACCGAGCCGTCCTCGAGGAAGGACACGCAGGAGGCATGCGTCGTCTCACCCCACTCGTTGGGGATGACGATGGGCTGCCCGTCCTGGACCACCGACACGCACGAGTACGACGTGCCGAGGTCGATGCCGATTGCGATGTCGTCCGACATTCCATCTCCGGTGAAGGTCTCGAAGCCCGAGGCCGTCGGTGAAGCGCCCGGAGGTTAGGAGCCTCCCAACGACGTGTCAATGTTCGTTCAATGTAAACCCCAGCCATTTCAGGCACTTAGCGGGCTGTTAAGGGGACGGGCTCGCTGGCTTGAGGGGGGGAGGGGACGTCATTATCTATGGAGCAAAGGAGTTCTCCCTCATGTCCGTCGTCCTCGCCGCCCTCACGTCAGACCCGAACCTGCTGAAGTGCGAGCTCTCCCGGCTCGCCGGGCAGGTGCTCGTCCAGACGGAGCCTCGAGCGAACGCGATGGGCGTGGGCGCGTATGCCCAGGACGAAGTCCTGCTGCGACGGCTCGCCGTCGTGGAGGCGGTGCCCTCGCTGGAGTCGCTCGCCCCACCCACCGAGTCCGAAGCGCTCCTGTTCCACGCGGGCCGGCTGCCCCTGGGCGCGTCGCTCGAGGAGAACACCCAGCCGTTCCGCTCGCGCCGGTGGCTGTTCGCCCATCAGGGCGCCATCAGCGGGTTCGATCAGCTTCGCGGGCCGTTGATGGCCTCGCTCCCCGAGCACCTCCAACGTCAGGTGCGCGGCGGCACCGACAGCGAGGTCCTCTTCGCGCTCTTCCTGCGCCAGCTGCGCGACGTCGGCCGCACGGATGATCCGCGCCTGGAGCCCCACGTCGCCGGACGCCTCCTGGCGGACACCGCGCGCGAGGTCGTCAAGCGCTCCATGGACCTGGGCATCCCCCGCGCCTCCACGCTCAACTTGGTGGCCACCAACGGACTCCTGCTCGTGGCGACCCGCTGCGGCGAGGAGCCGCTCTACTACTCGCGGCTGGAGGGCGGCGCGGAGTGCGAGCCCTGTGGCGTGACGGCGAGCACCCCGGAGAGCCAGCCCGCCGTCGGCGCGCACCGCCGTCGTCGCACCGTCGTCGTGGCCAGCCACCTCCAGCGCCCCGGCAGCTGGGTGGAGCTGCCTCGCGGCACCACGCTCGCCGTGGGCCTGGACCTGCAGGTCCAACTGCTCCAGGGCAACTGAGCCCGGAGCCGCCCTCCCGCTCGCAGTCCCTCTCGGGCCGCGTGGGTCTTCCGCGCCCCGCGCCGAAGAGGCCGAGTGGCGGATTCCCGGCGCTTCCTGGCAGAAGCCGGTGAAGCCCGGACCCCAAAAAGCAAAAACCCTGGATTCTAGACACCTCTTCCGGAGAACGGAAGCCAAATCCATGGGTGGATTGTGAACCTCTTTACAAGGCTTTGAGATTCATTGCCTCATACCCGCGTAATCCCAAGGGATTTACTCCGGGAATGAGCCCTTTGCCGTCGCCTCTGCCTGCCTCCGCCTCGCTGGACCCGCACCTGTCGGTGACCGTCCGACATCCCGTGGACGCGGTGGTGGCGGCCTCGCTGAGCCGGCGCTTCGCGCGCGAGTCGGGGCTGTCGGCGGCGTCCAGCGCGGAGGTGGCGGTGGTGGTGAGCGAGCTGGCCACCAACCTGGTGCGCCACACGCGGGTGGGCGGCACGGTGGAGCTGTGGCGCGAGGACTGCTGGCTGTGCATCCGCGCGCGCGACAGGGGCCCGGGCATGGTGGAGCCGGAGCGGCTCTTCCTGGGCCGCGCGGGCCGGCCAGGGCCGCTGCCCGGAGAGAGCCTGGGCGAGGGCGGCGCGGCGGTGCGGCGACTGACGGACGAGGTCCGCGTGTCCAACCGCGAGGGCGGTGGCCTGGAAGTGTTCGCACGCAAGCGCATGAAGCTGGAGGCAAGCAAGCCGTGGTGAGTCGTGGTGGGACCAGTTCGCAGCTGCTCGGTGTGCTCCAGCACTTCATGTCGGAGACCGCCGCGAGGCTCGTGCTCAGAGGGACGCTGGAGCCGATGCGGTTGAGCGCGGACACGCTGGGCTCGGCGGAGCTGCCCCGGGTCATCGAGGCGCTGGAGCCGGCCACGCGGCACTTCGTGGACCCGTCGCGACGGCCGGACCTGTCCGCGCGGCTCAAGGCGCTGCTGGCGACGTCCACCGTGCCCAGCGGCCTGGGCCTGCGCGAGCCGTTGTCCGCGTCCAGCGCTCCGGTGGAGGCGCGGCCCACGACGTATCAGGTGCGCACGGAGGCGGACGCCAGCCAGGCGCGGCTCGCGGCGCGCGCCGTGTGTGAGGCCATGGGCGGCCGCGGCTACGAGTGCCAGAAGGTCGCGACGGCGGTGAGCGAGCTGGCGCGCAACCAAGTCTCCTATGCCGGCGGCGGCACCATCCAGCTCATCCCCGTGCAGACGCCGCGCAAGCTGTTGCGCGTGCGCGCCGAGGACCAGGGCAAGGGCATCCCCGAGCTGGAGCGCGTGCTGTCCGGCACCTACCGCAGCAAGACGGGCATGGGCCTGGGCATCCTGGGCGTCAAGCGGCTGGCGGACAGGTTCGAGGTGAAGACGGGCCCCGCCGGCACCCAGGTGGAGTTCGAGGTGTGGCTGTGAGGCTCTCCGTCGCCCACCTGACCAGGCCCAAGCCGGGCGAAGTGGAGAACGGCGACGGCGTGGTGGTGCGCACCGATTCGGGCGTCACGCTGCTCGCCGTGGTGGACTCGCTGGGCCACGGCCCCGCGGCGGCCCTGGCGACGGCGTCCGCCACGCAGTGCCTGACGCGGATGCCGCTGACGTCCTCGGTGGAGGAGCTGGTCGCCGCGCTGCACGTGGCGCTCAAGCACGGCCGGGGCTCCGCGGTGATGCTGGCCCTGTTCGACGGGAGCGTCCTGCACGCGGGCGGCGTGGGCAACGTGGAGCTGCGCACGCTGGGCACCAGGGTGCCGGTGCTCCCCACGCCGGGCATCCTGGGCCAGTCGTTCCGGACGCTGCGCACCGTGTCCACGCCGCTGTTGCCCAAGGACCGGCTGGTCCTCTTCTCAGACGGGCTGAGCTTCCGCCTGGACCTGGAGCAGGTCCGCGACCAGCCCCCCGACGCGGCCTGCGCGGTGCTCCTGGAGCGCTTCGGCCGTGCCACCGATGACGCCACCGTGCTGGTGGCGGACGTGGAGCCTTCATGAGCCACCCCGAATCCCCCCCGTCCTCGCGTGACCTGTCGCGCATCCCCATCATCCCGCTGTGGGGGCAGCTCATCGTCCCCCTGCAGGGCGACATCACCGACGCGCAGGCCGCGCAGCTCTGCTCGGACGTGCTGCGCGACATCCAGCGCACCGGCGCCAAGGGGATGGTGGTGGACATCTCCGGGCTGTGGCTGGTGGACAGCCACCTGTGCGCGGTGCTGGCGCGGCTGGCGGGCTCGGCCCGGTTGATGGGCACGCGCACGGTGTTGTGCGGCATGGGCGCGGACGTGGCGCTCACGCTGCAGAGCATGGGCATCCAACTGGACGGCGTGGAGACGGCGCTGGGGTTGGAGGAGGGCCTGTCGCTGCTCGGCGTCCGGGCGGTGGGCGCGCGCACGGAGGAGTCCGAGCGGGAGGAGGCGCAGCGGCTGGCCGACGAGATGCTCGGCCTCGTCGCTCCGGCGTCCCCGCGCACCGTCGTCTGACCGTCGTCCGAAGGAGGTGCCATGAGCCACACCCCGTTCGCTCCGCTGTCCATCTCGCCCGAGCGCATCGGCCGCATCATCGACGTGCTGTCGCTCATCTCGGTGGGGGAGTTCTCCGCCGAGCGCACCACCATCGACATCCGCGAGCAGGACGAGCTGGCGGCGCTCGAGGAGACGCTCAACATCTTCGTGCGCGAGCTGGCCTCCACCCGCCGCGAGCACGAGGAGGCGCTCACGCGCCTGGCGGCGAGCCACCGGGAGCTGGAGGAGAAGCTGGCCACCATCGACCGTCAGCGCGACGCCATCCGGGACCTGTCCACGCCCATCATCGAGCTGTGGGACGACATCCTCACCCTGCCCATCGTCGGCGTGGTGGACACCCAGCGCGCCATGGAGATGACCGAGCGGCTCCTGCACCGCGTGGTCCAGGGCAAGGCCCGCTGCGTCATCATCGACCTCACCGGCGTGGAGGTGGTGGACACGATGACGGCCAACCACTTCATCAAGATGGTGGGCTCGGCGCGGCTGCTCGGCGCCTACTGCGTGGTGACGGGCATCAGCCCGGTGATTGCTCAGACGCTGGTCCAGATTGGCGTGGACCTGCGGGAGGTGAAGACGCTCGGCAGCCTCAAGGAAGGCCTGCGCGACTGCTTCCTGCACCTGAATGGCCGCGGCGCGGGCGCCCACCGCTGAAGCCCGCGCGGTCCCTGGAGGAGACACGACATGGTTCGCATGTGGACGTTCGGTGACAGCAAGGTGTGGCTCGAGTCCCCGGACATCGTGCGGCTCGTCAACGTGGGCCCGTTCGACGTCAAGCTCATCCACGACCTGGCCGGCGTGGCCGCGGAGCTGCGCGAGACGCACCCCACGCTCTATCTCATCAATGACTCGCGGCGGACCTCGAGCATCACCTCCGAGGCGCGCCGCATCTTGAGCGAGACGCCGGAGGTGATGCCCTTCGCCGGCACCGTCATCTTCGGTGCCAGCTTCTCGCTGCGCACCATGGCGAACATGATGGGCCGCGCCTCCATGCTGCTGGGGCGGACGCGCGGCGCGCCATTCGGCATGGTGGACACGGAGGACCAGGCCCGCGCCTGGGTGGCGGACCTCCGCGCCCAGACGCAGGCGGTCTCCCGCGCCCCCTGAGCAGGGCAGGGGGCGGCGAGGAAATCGTCACCCCTCGATGCAAAGAAAATCCCCGGGTGCCGACCTCCTGGTGAACGAGGGGGGAGCGGCGCGAAGGCGCCGAGCCTGTCCCGCGTCCTGGCGCGACAGGCGCGCCAGCGTCAGCCCGGAGATGAACCCCATGATGCTGTTGCGTACGGCCCTTGCCTCGCTGTGCCTCGCCTCGCTGCTCACCGCCTGCGGAGAGCCCCTGCCGGAGGACGCGTCCGGTTCGCTCGACACGAGCGTGCAGGAGCTGCCGCCCTTCCCGGATCCCAATGAGGAGGAGCCGGGTGGTGGCTGCGGCGGTTGTGGCGGCGGCTCCACGCCCGTCACCATCAGCACGGTGCAGAACACCTCGCCGCCCGTCTACATCAACGCCAACATCCCCCTGTACCCGCTGGCCTACGGGCGCCCCAGGGACTGGTGCCGGCAGTCGAGCTACGTGTCGATGAGCTACACCAGCCCGCTGAGCCCGGGTGGCTCGCTCACCTTCAGCGGCGTCGTCGCGCCGAGCACCAAGGTGAACATCTACATCTACGACATGCTGGGCAACCTGGTGAAGACGCACCAGACGCACCACTCGCACGACAACTGCGTCATCGCGCACGAGCAGGAGGTCACCAACACGTACGGCCTGACGGCGGGCACCTACCTGGTCTACGCGTCGTACTGGTTCATCGGCATCTACCTGAACGACGGCTGGTACATGAACGGCGGCCAGGGCCCGCTGGCGTACACGAACGACTACGTGGGCTCGTTCACCATCCAGTGACGTGAAGCGCTCGCCCCTGTGCGCTGGGGCGAGCGCTTCGTCTGGAGTCTTGCTCAGCGCCGGCGGCGGAACATCGCCACCAGGCCCGGCGCCGCGACGCACAACAGCCACCCGAACACATCCAGGGGACTGCCGCCCGTCGACGCGCAGCCCACGCCGCCGCCCTCCACCAGACTGGGGCGGATGGTGTGCCAGGCGCGATGGGCGGGAGCCACCTCCACGTTGCCCGCGAAGTCCGTCGCCCAGACGTCCAGCGTGTGGTCTCCCTCCGCCAGGTTGCGCAGCGTGAGCTCCTTGTCGCAGGGCTCCGGGTCCTTGCCGTCCACCGAGCACCGGAAGCCGGCGACGTCCTCGGAGGTGTCCAGGGTGAAGGTGACGTTGGCGAGCGTGCTGGTGCCCGTGGGGCCTCCAGTCAACGTCGTCACGGGGGGGATGAAGTCCAGCCGGAACAGGCGCGGGTCGGAGCGGGTGCCCGTGTTGCCCGCGGCGTCCACCGAGTACACGCGCAGGGCCTGGTCGCCGTGCACCGTGGCCTTGTCCACGACGAGCGTCCACTCGCCGCGATCATTGGCCATGGCGTTGCCCACCACCAGGCCGTTGAGCTCCGCGGTGAGCGTCGTGCCCGCCTCGGCCGTGCCGGTAATCGTGTCGAAGCTCCTGCCGAGGATGCTGCCCTCCGTCGGGGTGATGATGAGCGGCGCTCCCGGCGCGGTGGCGTCCACCGTGAAGGTGCGCGCCTCGGCCTTCTCTCCGCGCCGGTCGAACGCATCCAGGCAGTCCGCGGTGACGGTGTACGCGCCCTCGGTCAGGTCGGCGGTGGGCGTGAAGGACCACTCACCCGCGCCGTTGACGGTGATGGTCGGCGTCTGGGGTTGGTCGTTCAGGTGGACGGTGAGCCGGCACTGGGGCTGGGCCGTGCCGCGAATCAAGGGCCTGCGGGAGCGCAAGAGCGCGCCCGGCGCCGGCGACGACAGCACCGGGGGCGTGGGGTCCTCCAGGTCCAGGGTGAACCTGCGCAGGGCCATCCGCGACGTGTTGCCCGCGGCGTCCCTCGCCTCCACGGTGAACTCGTGGACGCCGTTGGCCAGGGGCTCCACGGGCTCGTAGCTCCAGTTGTTCAACGCGTCCGCGGTGACGGTCGCGAGCGGCTTGCCGTCCAGGGTGATGGAGACGGTGCTGTTGGGCTCCGAGGTTCCGATGAACCGCGGCCTGGGGAGCGTGAGGACATCCCCCTCCTTGGGCGACGTGACGAGCAGCGGAGGGTTGAAGCCGGAGTCCACCGTGAAGCGGACCGGGACGGACGGCTCGCTCAGGTTCGCCGCCGTGTCCCGCGCCCTCGCCTGGAGGTCGTGGAGACCCTGCGACAGCGTGGGCGAGGTGAAGGACCAGGTCCCGCTCTCTCCCACCGTCGTGGTCAGCACGCCGCCGCGCTCGTCTCCGTCGATGGAGAGGATGATGGTGGTGCCCACGTCACCCGTGCCGGTGATGGTGGGGCGCGCGGAGGTGATGGCCGTCCCATCCACGGGATAGGTGATGCTGGGGCGGTTGGGCGGCGTGATGTCGACCTCCAGGTCGATGCCATTGGAGGCGGGGCTGATGTTGCCCGCGGCGTCCGTCGCCTTGGCCGTCACGGTGTGCTCGCCGCCGGGGAGGGCGGTGACCTTGGTCATGACCCACGTCCCGTTGGCGCCCGCGACCACCCGGGCGTTGATGCGGACGTTGCCCTCGATGAAGAGCTCCACGGTGCTGCCCGCCTCGGCCGTCCCGGAGAAGTCCACGCCCGCGCTGCCCACCAGGACGCCGGAGTTCGGCAGCAGGATGACGGGCGCGTTCGGAGGGGTGACGTCCACCCGGAACGTGTCGACGGTGGCCTCGCTCTTGTTCCCCGTGGCGTCGGTGGCGGTGACGCTCAGGTTGTAGATGCCGCTGGTGGTGAAGACCTGCGTGGGCAGGGTCCAGATGCGGCTGGCGCCGGCCTGGACGGCGGGGGCCGCGACGCCGTTGATGGTGACGACCACCGTGCTTCCGGCCTCCGCCTCGCCCTCGATGATGGTGCCCGCGGTCCCCACGACGGTGTCGGCCCTGGGAGTGGTGATGCTGGGCTTCGCCGGAGGCGTGGTGTCCACGGAGAAGAGGCGCGTCGCCGGGTCGCTCTTGTTGTTGAGCGCGTCGGTGGCGGTGACCACCGCGGTGTGCTCGCCATCCGGGATGTTCGTCTTCGTCGGAACCGTCCACTGTCCGTCGGAGCCGGCCGTGGCCGTCCACGACAGCGTGCCCACGACGACCTCCACCCGGCTCGCCGGCTCGGCGGTGCCGCTGAAGGCCGTGCCGGCGACGCCCACGCGGGCTCCGCTGGCGGGCGTCACGATGACGGGCACGTCGGGCTTCGTCGTGTCCACGTTGAACGTGACCTGGGCGGCGCTGCTGACGTTGCCGGTGGCGTCGGTGGCGGTGACGGAGGCGGTGCGGCTGCCATCCGGGATGTTCGTCTGCACGGAGATGGTCCACCGGGTGTCGGGTCCCGCGGTGGTGCTCCAGTTGAGCGCGCCCACGACGACCTTCACCGTGCTGTTCGCTTCGGCGGTGCCGGAGAAGCCCGTGCCGGCGACGCCAATCTGGGCGCCTCCGATGGGCGTCTCGATGATGGGGATGGCGGGCGCCGTCGTGTCGACGGTGAAGGAGCGCGTCACGGCGGCGCTGACGTTGCCCGCGGCGTCGGTGGCGGTGACGGATGCGGTGCGGTTGCCGTCGGCGATGGTCGTCACCGGCGCGATGGTCCACTCGCCATCCCCATTGGTCGTGGCGCTCCAGTTGAGCGCGCCCACGACGACCTTCACCGTGCTGCCCACCTCGGCGGTGCCGGAGAAGCCCGTGCCGGCCGTGCCCACGCGAGCGCCCGCGGCGGGCGTCACGATGACCGGCTCGCCCGGCGCCGTCTTGTCGATGGTGAAGTGGACCTCACGCGCGTCGCTGACGTTGCCGGTGGCATCGGTGGCGGTGACGGAGGCGGTGCGAGGGCCCTCGGGGATGTCCGTCTTCGTCGAGATGGACCAGACGGTGTTGCTGCCGGCCGTGGTCGTCCACTCGAGCGCGCCCACGACGACCTTCACCGTGCTGTTCGCCTCGGCGGTGCCGGAGAAGCCCGTGCCCCCGGGACCCACGTGGGCGCCCTCGGCGGGGACCTCCACCAGGGGCCGCGCGGGCTTCTGGGTGTCGACGTTGAAGAGGACCTCCGTGGCGCCGCTGACGTTGCCGGTCTCGTCGGTGGCGGTGACGGAGGCCGTCTGCGCGCCATCCGGGATGGCCGTCGTCGTCGCGACGCTCCAGCGGCCATCCGCGCCCGTCGGGGCCGTCCAGGCGAGCGCGCCGACGTTGACCGTCACCAGGGTGCCCAGCTCGGCAGTGCCGGAGAAGCCCGTGCCCGCCGGGCCCACCCGGGCGCCGGTGGTGGGCGTGTCGATGACCGGCGCGGCCGGAGGCACCGTGTCGACGATGAACGTCACCGTCGTGGCCGTGCTGGTGTTGCCCGCGGGGTCCGTGGCGGTGACGGAGGCGGTGCGGCTGCCATCCGAGAGGCTCGTCTGCGCGGCGATGGACCAGCGGCCGTTGGCGGCCGTGGTGGTCGTCCACGAGGCGCTGCCGACGGAGACCCTCACGAAGGTGTCCGCGACCGCGGTGCCGGAGAAGCCCGTGCCGGCCGTGCCCACGCGAGCGCCCGTGGCGGGCGTCTCGATGACTGGAGCGGGCGGAGGCGTCAGGTCGACCGTGAAGTTCGACGTGGTGGTGGAGCTGCTGTTGCCCAGCTCGTTGGTGGCGACGGCGGTGACCTTGTGCGTTCCCTCCGTGAGGGTTCCGCTGAAGCTCACCGACCACTGTCCGTTGGCCGCCGCCGTGGCGGTGCCGAGCAGCACGTCGTCCAGGTAGACCGTCACCTCGTTGCCCAGCGTGGCCGTCCCCGTGAACGGGGTTCCGGCCGGGCCCACCACGGAGTTGTTGGCGGGGGCGCTGATGGTGGGCGCGACGGCGGGCGTCTTGTTGACGGTGAAGTGGACCGTCCTCGCGGTGCTGACGTTGCCGAGGCTGTCCGAGGCGGTGACGGACGCGCTCTGCGCGCCGTCGGGGATGTTCGTCTTCACCGGGATGGACCAGGTGCCACCCGCGGTCGTCGTGGCGCTCCACGTGAAGGTGCCCACCGTGACGGTCACGGTGCTGTTGGCGTCCGCGGTGCCGGAGAAGCCCGTGCCGGCGGTGCCCACCACGGCGCCTTCGGTCGGCGTCGTGACGACGGGCACGCCGGGAGGCGTGGTGTCGATGATGAAGCTGACCGTCGTCGCCTCGCTGACGTTGCCGGCGGTGTCCGTGGCGGTGATGGAGGCGGTGTGGTTGCCGTCCGCGATGGTCGTCTGCGCGGGGATGGACCAGGCTCCGCCGCCCGCGGCGGCCGTGTCCGTCCACGACGCGCTGCCGACGGTGACCCGCACCTGGCTTCCGACTTCCGCGGTGCCGGAGAAGCTGATGCCGGTCCTTCCCACCCGGGTCCCCGGGGCAGGCGTCGTGACGACGGGCTTCACTGGCGGCGTCGCGTCGACGGTGAAGGTGCGCGTGACGGTGGAGCTGGTGTTGCCAATCCCATCCGTGGCGAAGGCGGTGAGGGTGTGCGTGCCCTCGCTGAGCGTGCTGTTGACGGACACGCTCCAGCGCCCGTTGGCCGCCACGGTGACGGTGTCGACCAGGTTGCCGTCCAGGTTCACCGTCACGCGGTTGGTGGCGGTGGCCGCCCCCGAAACGGTCAGCCCCGTCGGGCCCACCGGCGTCGCGGTGGTGGGCGCGGTGATGGTGGGCGCGCTGGCGGGCGTCTTGTTGACGGTGAAGTTGACCGTCGCCGTGGAGCTGACGTTGCCCGCGACGTCGGTGGCGGTGACGGACGCGACGCGGGACCCCGCGGGGATGTCCGTCTGGACGGGGACAGACCAGGCGCCCCCCGCGGCGGCGGCCGGGGCCGTCCACGTGAGGGAGCCGACCGTGACGGTCACCGTGCTGTTCGGCTCGGCGGTGCCGGAGAAGCCCGTGCCGGGCATGCCCACGGTGGAGCCTTCCACGGGCGTCGCGACGACGGGCCTCGCCGGATTCGTGGTGTCGACAGTGAACGCGACCGTCGTCACCGCGCTGACGTTGCCGAACGTGTCGGTGGCGGTGACGGAGGCGGTGCGGCTTCCCTCCGCGATGGTCGTCTTCGTCGGAACGGACCAGGTGCCATCGGCGGCGGCCGTGTCCGTCCAGGTGTTGCCGCCGACCGTGACGGTCACCGTGCTGCCCGCCTCGGCGGTGCCGGAGAAGCCCGTGCCGCTCTTGCCCACCACCTGGCCCGCGGTGGGCGTGGTGACGATGGGGCTCGCCGGAGGCGTCGCGTCGACGGTGAAGGTGCGCGTGGCGGTGGCGCTGGTGTTGCCGATGGCGTTGGTGGCGATGGCCGTGACGGCGTGGCTTCCGTGGGCGGGCGTGCTGTTGGCCGGCACGCTCCAGCGTCCGGTGGCGGGCACCGTGACGGTGTCGACCAGGTTGCCGTCCAGGCTCACCCGCACCTGATGCGTGGCGGTGGCCGTCCCCGAGAAGGTCAGCCCCGTCGGGCCGACGACGGCGCCCTCGGCGGGCACGCTGATGACCGGCGTGGCGGCGGGCGTCTTGTTGACGGTGAAGGTGACCGTCCTCACGGTGCTGACGTTGCCGAACGCGTCCGTGGCGGTGACGGAGGCGGTCTGGCTGCCCTCCGGAAGGGTCGTCTGCGTGGGGATGGACCAGGCGCCACCAGCGGTGGTGACGGCCGTCCACGACTCGCTGCTGACTGTGACGGTCACCGTGCTGCCCGCCTCGGCGGTGCCGGAGAAGCCCGTGCCGGCCGTGCCCACGGTGGAGCCCGCCGCGGGGGTCGTGACGACGGGCCGCGCCGGAGCCGTGATGTCGACGGTGAAGATGACCGTCGCCGCGGAGCTGACGTTGCCCGCGGCGTCCCTGGCGGTGACGGAGGCGGTGCGGCTTCCCTCCTCGATGGTCGTCTGCACGGGAACCGACCAGGCGCCTCCCGCGGTCGTCGTGGCGTTCCACGTGAGGGCACCGACCGTGACGGTGACCGTGCTGTTCGCCTCGGCGGTGCCGGCAAAGCCCGTGCCGGCCGTGCCCACCTGGGCGTTCGCCGCGGGCGTGGTGATGATGGGCCGGGCCGGCGCCGTCTTGTCGACGGTGAAGGTGACGGTCGAGGGCGGACTGGTGTTGCCGAACGTGTCGGTGGCGGTGACGGAGGCGGTGCGGCTGCCCTCCGTCATGGTCGTCTGGGCGGCAATGGACCAGGTGCCCCCCGCGGCTGTGACGGCGGTCCACGTGGTGCCGTCGACGGTGACCCTCACCGTGCTGCCCGCCTCGGCGGTGCCGGAGAAGCCCGTGCCGGCGGTGCCCACCTGGGCGCTCGCGACCGGGACGGAGATGACGGGCGCGCCCGGCGGCGTCGTATCGACCTGGAAGGTGACGGTCGCGGCCGGCCCGGTCTCGTTGTCTTCGTTCGTGGCCGTGACGGAGGCGGTGTGCGTGCCATCATCGAGGTCCGTCGTCGCCGGAACCGACCACCGGCCATCCGCGCCCGTGAGGGCCTCCCACTCGAGCGTGCCGACCGTGACGGTCACCGTACTGTCCGTCTCCGCGGTGCCGGAGAAGCCCGTGCCGGCCACGCCCACCTTCGCGTCCGCCACGGGAACCTCGATGACGGGACGCGCGGGGGCGAGCAGCGCCTCCACGGAGAAGTAGACCGGGTCGCTCGTGGGGCTCGCGAGTCCCTCGACCTCCGTGTGCGCCGTGACGGCGTACAGGCCATCCTCCAGGCGGCCGGGCACCTCGATGGAGAACGCGCCGGACTCGCTCACCACCGCGGCGGGCAACTCGCGCTCGGGCGTGGTGGGCTGGTCGGTGTTGCCCAGCTTCACGTGGACGGTGGCGCCCGGGTCCGCCGTGCCCGTGACGCGCGGGGACCGGGCCTTCACGTTGGCGCCTTCTCCCGGAGCGGTGATGACCGGACGCTGCGGGATGACGAGCCCGTGCTCCACGAGCGTCGCGCCACCTTCATCGCCGGCTCGCGCCGCGAAGGCCTTGGCGCCCGAGACGTCCGACTCCACGAACACCGGGCAGCCCCGGAGGCTCGCGGCCTGCAGCAGCACGCTGCCCGCGCTCCTCGCCAGCAGCGCCTCGCAGTCCGCGCCCTCCACCAGCCGCGCGGAGATGCTGCCGCCCGCGCCGCCCTGGGTGAGCCCCTCCAGCTCCCACGGCCAGGCCCGCGCGTCGGCCTCGATGCGACCGGCGCCAGTGAGCTTGCGCGCGCGGAAGAAGACCACGCCGCCGCCGCTCGTCGAGCCGCTCCGCGGGCCCGCGCCGCTCGCGGTGATGACGCCGTTGTTGTGCAGCGTGTCCGCGACGAGGAAGGCCACCACGCCGCCGGACGAACCATTCCAGGCGCGCGCGCTCACTTCCCCCGTGGGGTGGATGGTGACGTTCTGGAACTCGGGCACGCGGATGACCTGCGTGCCCGGGAAGGCGAAGTCATTGAGCACCGGACGCGCGAGCAGCAGCACGCCGTCCTTCGCGCGCGACACCCGCGCCAGCTCCCACTGGCCTGGCGGGCTCTCCTCGCGCGGGCCGTACGTGAAGGTGGAGAGCGACAGGGCGGCCACGGGACCCGCGGCCGCGCTCTGCAACACCATCACCAGGTCTCCGGCCGCGAAGCCCTGGAGCGTCTCCACGCGCAGCTCGCGGTCGCCCTTGCGCACCGGGCCCGTCACCGCCGCGTAGTGATTGATGACCTGACTCGAGTTGGCGGGGACCGTGAGGGATTCGTCACGCGCCTCGCCCAGGCCGAAGACATCCGCCTCGGCGAACGCGGAGTGCGCGCCCAACGCCACGACGCAGGTCAGCAGGTGCAACCATCTCAGTGATTTCATGGCGTGGCTTCCAGGTTCGTCGGCAGCATGAGGAGGAGCTCGACCCGGCGGTTCTTCTCGCGCCCCTCGACGGTTCCGTTGCTCTGTGCGGGATGCTCCGGGCCGTAGCTCCGCAATCGCAGCTTCTGGGGAGAGACACCACGCTCCACCAGGTAGCGCCACACGGCCTCCGCGCGAGCGCGACCGAGCCGTGGGTTGAAGGTCTCCGTGGCCGAGTCGTCCGTGTGTCCATCCACCGTCATCAGCTTCACCGACGGGTTGGTCAGCATCAGCTCCACGGCCCGCTCCAGGTCCGGCGAGGACTCGGGCAGCTCCGAGCTGCCGACCCGGAAGTACACCCGGCCGTCGAGCACGAACTTGTCCCGGGACACGTTCGCGACGGGCGAGGCCTCGCCGGGGTTGGGAATCATCGAGCCCTGCATGTCCGACACGCGCCGGTTAGGCGCGGGCGTGGGCAGCGGCACGGACTCGTGCACGATGCTCGTGTCACTGTCGGGCCGCGTGTCCTCACCCAGGAGCGAGTTGAACGCCACGCCCGCGACCAGGCGGAACAGCGGGATGCCCGGCTCCGAGCCGAAGCCCAGGCCACCGAGCGCGAACAGCTCCACGCCCTCGCGCGGCGCATAGCGCGCGCCGCCCAGCACCTCCACCGCGCCCCGCGCCTGCTTCCAGGAGAGCGCCGCGTTGATCGCCACCTCCGCGCGCAGCGGCGCCCCCGTCGTCATCAGGCCCGCGCCCAGGCGCAGCTCGCTGCCCAGCTCGCGCGCCTCCAGCGTGGGGACCTCGATGGTGACTCCGCGCCGCACCAGCACGCCCAGCTCGAACGACGGCGCCAGGATGGAGCCCAGCATGCCGCCCACCATGACGCGCGCCAGGATGCTCGTGTCGGCGCCCCGAGCGAACGCGCCCTGCGTCCCGAACGGCAGATAGACGCTCACCTCCGAGGCGAGGTCCACCGCGTCGTCCTCCTCCGTGCGCAGCAGGCCCACCCGCGCGCCCACGCGCGGAGAGCCCACGCCGTGCCGCGTGGGCCCGAGCAGCCCCTGTGAGGCCAGGTCGTCTCCCTCGCGCTGGGTCAGCACCGGGATTCGCGCGTCGATCTGCAGCCGCGAGCTCAAGCCGAGCGCCACCGCGAGCACGCCCGTTGTGCGGCTCGTCAGGATGGGCATCGTCTCGCCCTTCGCGTTGAGTGTCATGGGCTCGTGCTGGTAGTGACCCAGGATGAGCACCCGGAGCTCGGCCGCGCGCAGCACGGTGCCACCGCCCGTCGCGAGGGGGCCGGGACCTGGGTTGATCTCCAGTCGCTCCATCAAGAAGGCGGGCAGGGCCGCCGGCTCCTGGGCGAACGCGCCGGGCGCCAGCAGCAGCAGCGCCAGCGTCCCCATCCGTTGCCACGTGAGGCACCACCCACTCATCCGCGTCCCATGGCGCATGACCGACATTGGTGCTCATGCGGGAGACAGCCCGCGGACACACGCCGGCTCGGCCTGAGAGCAAGGCACGTACCAAGGAGGCGTGCGGGAGGGGGCGTGTCGCGAGCACCCCGGGGGAGGGTCCTGGCTGCGTACCGGCGGAACGCGGCTGCGTCCGGGAGGACCGCAGGAGCGGCGGCCAGGCGGGGTTCTCCCGGGGGGAAGCGCTGGCACGGAAAGGGCAAGTGCTCGCCGGCGCATGGCCTTCCAGGAACGACTCGCGCTGTCCCTCACCCTGACCCTGGGCGGGCAGTCCTTCGTCATCCCGGGGGGGCAGGTGGAGGCCTTCTCCGTGGACCTCCAGCCCCACGGGTTCACCGCGGAGGTGAGCTTCTGGACCGGCCTGGAGAAGGACGACGGGCCGCTCTTCACGGCCTTCGCCACCCCGGACCTCCTGGACGTGAAGCTGTCCATCTCCGGCGGCTACCCCGTCCCCCAGCCCCCGCCCAAGCCGCTCCTCCTCCATGGCCTGGCCCGCGCGCGCTCGCTGGAGGCCCGGACGCATGGCCCGGTGGGCGGCGCGCCGGTGCGCTTCCGGCGCTACACCGTGGCGTTCGAGGACGCCGCGCGCGTGCTCTGGCGCCAGCACCGCCCCACGGAGCTGCGCACGGACTTCGCGCTGAAGACGCTGCTCACCGAGCACACCGCGGGGGCGTTCACCTTCGACTTCGACTGGGACGTGCTCGACGAGAAGCGGCCCCTGGTGTGCCTGGCGCTGGGGGAGGACGCGCCGGGCGTGGGCCTGTACGACTTCGTCGCGTGGCTCGCGGACACGCGAGGGGGTGTGTTCGCCTACGACTGCGTGAAGGACCAGTACGGGCTGTGGGGACGCAAGCCCGCGGTGAGCGGCGCGAAGCTGCTGTCGCGCACGAAGGTGGAGCGGCTGGACGTGGTCGTCCCCGCCATTCCCCGCAACGCGGCGCGGGTGCTCAACGCCTCCACGCTCAAGTCCTCCACGCTGGAGGTCCCCGCGAGCAAGGGCGCGGGCGTCGCGGGCATCCATCAGGACCACCTGGTGCGCACGCCCATCGTGTCCGTGGTGGAGCAGCGCCAGGCGCTGGAGGTCAACCGGCTGCGTGTCCCGCAGCGCAGGTACCGGATGACGTTCAACCACTTCCCCACCGTGCCGGTGAGCCCGTGGGCCGGGCTGCGGTTGGAGGGGCTGTTGTGGGGCTCCTCGGTGGTGGGGAGCGGCGAGGACCTCCGCGTGGTGGAGCTGTCCTTGTCGGCGCGGACGCTCGACGAGGGGCCACACGCGGGGCTGCAGCTGAAGGACACGGGGTTCGAGGTGGAGATGTCGCTGCTGGCGGAGCGCGCCGCGGACACGACGGTGTCGCTGCCCGCGCACCACGCGCCCCGCTATCCCATCCACGTCGAGGGCAAGGTGCTCAGCCCCGGAGGAGGGGAGAAGGACCGCATCTACCTGCTGTCCGAGGACAAGAAGACCTCGGTGCTCACGTGGCGCGTGAAGGTGCCGCTGTGGAACAAGGACGTGAGCGTGCCGGCCGAGCCGGGTTTCTTCCCGGGCCACTTCTATTTCCCGCCGTACAAGAACGCGCGCGTGCTGGTGGCGCTGCACTTCGACCGGGCGGAGCTCCACCGTCACCTGGACTGGGCGGACGCGGCGCGACTGCCGCAGGACGGGCAGGGGGATGGCATCCTCCTGGGGAAGAACGACACCAGCCAGACGTCCATCGTCCACGACTTCCAGGACATGAAGCCGGTGTGGCACCTGGAGCGCACCTCGGGACCGGACACCGAGACGGTGCGCATGGCCGAGGGCACGATGATGTTCCGGACGAAGGAGCTGCCCGGCGCAGCGTCCGTCACGCCCACGTTCGATGTCTCGCCGCAGGTGGAGACCGCGCGCGCGGACCTCTCGGCGGGGGTCGGCGGGGCGGTGGGGGAGACGACCGCCGCGTACCGGGTGGCTTCGGGAAGCACGCAGGCGAAGCTGGACGGGGCGTCGTCCGACACGCAGGCGGCGCTCGAGTCCGCGCAGGCGGAGGTCTCCGCGAAGGTCTCCGAGGCGAAGGCCGAGCTCAAGGGCGCGCTCTCCGGGCTGGAGGGACGCACGTCCTCGCTCACCAGCGCGGCCTCCGAGGCCCGCGCGGCGCTGGAGCAGCTCAAGTGAGGACACGCGCGCGAAGGGTTGATTCCCGGGGAGTGGAGGTCGAGTCGTGAAGGCACTGCTGGGCACGCTGGCGGAGCTGCGGGGAGACCTGGAGACGACGGGCTCGGGGGGCGTGGCCCGCATCGGTGACGCACGCTCGGCCATCGAGTCCATGGCGGAGGGCGTCACCGCGCTCATCGCCTCGATTCGTCCTGACCTGGAGCCTCCGCTGACGGGGCTGCTCGCGCGCATCGACGCGCTCGACGCGAAGCTCGCGGCGACGAAGCAGCCGGAGGCGGAGCGGATGCGCGAGCAGCTGGCGCCGCTGCGCTCCCGGGTGGATGGCACGTCCCAGTCGATGGCGACGAGCCTCGCGAGCCTGGAGGGTGGGGCGGGGGGCTCGCTGACGTCCGCGAAGGACGGCGCGGCGACGTCCCTGGGGACGCTCGAGACGACGTTGTCCACGCAGGTGCAGTCGCTGACGGGGCAGGTGGAGGCGGTGGAGAAGGCCATCGTCCCCGCGCAGGCGCAGGTGGACACGCTCATCAAGCAGGCCAACGAGGCGCTGGAGACGCTGGTCGCGGGCGCGCTGGCCTCGGTCGCCGCCATCCGCGAGCCGCTGAAGATGGCGGTGGACACGGCGATGGCGACGCTGGACGCCGTCGTGGAGAAGCTCGCCGCGCTCAAGGAGCAGGTGTTGGCGCTCTTCACGCCGCTGCCCGCGGTGCTGGAGCAGCTCCAGACGCTGTATCAGACGCTCGTCGGTTCGCTGGAGGCGCTGCTCACCAAGGTGAACACGCTCCTGGATGCGATTCCCGCGGCGAACCTGCCCAAGCCCCTGGTGACGCCCGCGGTGCAGGCCATCCAGCAGGTGGTGACGCAGATCACCACGCAGCTGGGCACGTTCTCCACCCAGATGACGCAGCAGATGGGCACGCTCCAGGAGCAGGTACTCACCCAGGTGGACCAGGTGCGCACGCAGGCGCTCGCGCAGGTGGAGACGGTGCAGAAGCAGCTGGTCCAGCAGGTGGACACGCTCAAGCAGACCCTCCTTCAACAAGTTCAGCCCGTCAGCGCGCAGATGGACCAGGCCGTCGCGGCCGCCGTCACCCAGGTGGGCACGGCGAAGGACCAGGCCATCGCCCAGGTGACGACGGTGCAGGACCAGATGGCCGCGCGCGTGGACGCGGTGAAGTCGCAGGTGAAGTCCCAGCTGCCCACGCTGGAGCAGCAGGTAGACGCGGGCACGAAGGCCGCGCAGGCGCAGGTGGAGACCGCGCGGGCCTCGGCCGAGGACCAGGTCACCTCGACGCGCGCGACGTTGAAGTCCCAGGTCGATGCGACGACGAGCAGCGTGAACGCGGAGCTGGATGCGCTGGAGGCGCGGCCGATTCCGACGGCACCCTCCGCGGAGCAGCAGCTGGCCGCGGGCACGGCGGCCGCGCAGGCGAAGGTGGCGTCGGCGCGAGCGTCGGCCGAGGCGCAGGTCGCGTCCGCGAAGACGCAGGTGGAGAAGGCCGAAGCGGAGGCCCAGGCGTCCGACGCCGAGCGCCGCGCGGAGGCGGAGCTCGGTGCGAGGACGGCCACCGCGCCGGGCATCAAGCGTCCCTCGAAGGCTTGAGCCTCCGAGCCCCCGGTGGCGAAGTGCACAGGGGGACTCGCGTGGACCTCAAGGGCCGGAGAGGGCGACGAGCGGGCTCTCGAATTGGGGACGCTGTGGGGATGGGATGGCGAAGCTCCCCAGGCCCTCCACACCTTGAGCGTGGAGTCCCGGTCGTCGAGATGCGGGCTGTTGGCGGCCCTCATGATGGCCGACTTGACGAAGGAGCAGCGGTGCGTCAGGTCCGTGCGGTCATCGGGGTGTCCCTCGAGGACTGCGTCCCCTTGCCCTGCTAGAGGGTGAAGACGGGCCCTCCGCCGGGGAGCAGGTGATACTTCCCTCCCCAGATAGCGCGAGCCTTCGCTCACGCCGGAGGGACGCTGGCGGCTGGTCGGCGCGGCCCGGCTACTTCCCGGCGGAGGGGGCCTCGACCTTCGGTCCTTCGACCTTGGGGGGCTCGACCTTCGGCGGCTCGAACTTGGGGGGCTCCTCCTTCTTGGGCTCACCCTTGGGCTTCTTGCGCTTCGACGGAGCATCCGTGCGGATGCGGCTCTCCTCCAGCTCGATGTCCACGCGCCCCGGGATGGGCGAGTCGAGCAACACCTGCCACGCGCCGTCGGGCGTGGTGAACAGGAAGGAGATGGCCAGCGGCGACTCCTCCGGAATCTTCACCCGCGTCTGGGTCTTCTCGCCCGGGTAGATGACGAGCGTCTGCACCACCGAGTCATCCGGGTGCACCACGCGCTCGGCCACGTCGGCGTAGAACTCCGTCATGTACCGCTGCGAGTCCACCGCGCGCACCACCATGTGCAGCGGCCGCCCCTGGTTCGTCCCCTGGGGCGAGTTCACGTGGATGGACAGGTGCGTCGGCGCGCACGCCACCGTCCCCAGGGCCAGCGCCAGCATCAACAGCCAGGGGAACCTCATCGCGTCACCTCCTGGAACAGCGTCCAGGGGCCGCCACGCATGCCGAAGCGCAAACGAATCTCCGAGTGTTGTGAGCCATCCGGGCCCGGCAGCGGCCAGATGGCGTTCTGTTCGGCGTCGAAGCTCGCGGCATCCAGGATGCGGAAGCAGTTCCACGACGAGCGCGAAAGCTCCGTGGAACGGTAGCGCTTGGCCTCGCGGCCCGGCACGCGCAGCTCGACGCCGACGGAGGCCGAGCGCGGCTCCCACCACGCCAGCGCGAAGTCCTGCCACGCGGGCGTCTGGTTGAAGCCGAACGCCGCCGCCTCGCCGCACTTCAGGAAGGACATGGTGACGAAGCCGTTCTCACCCGACGGCGGCAGCGGCAATGGGCGCACCTGGAGCTGCAGCGGCTGCGGCTTGCCCTCCTCGGTCCACAAGAGCTTCGCCAGCTTCGACAGCCGGCCGAGCATCACCAGCATGCGCGGCGGGACGGCGAGCTGCTGACGCAGCGGCCGGCGCAGCATCCACTCCGAGCCGCGCTCCTCCACCACCGGCGAGAGCACCTGCGCCACGAACTGCCAGAAGGCGCCGTCCTTGCGCTTGAGCACCTCCAGCTCCGTCGGGTCCAGCTCCTGGCTCGCCTCCACCGCGAACGGGTAGCGACGCAGCAGCGGCGTGAGCAGCGTGCGGAAGCGCCACTCCCACTGCTCCTCCAGCACGCGCTCCAGCTCGGCCCGGCCCAATTCACGCGTCATCAGGAACGGCTCGCGGAACGGGCGGCGCAGCTCGCCGAGGATGCCCTGCTTGTCCAGCCACTCATCCACGCGGCGCAGGTACGAGCCCTCCTCGTCGAGCAGCATGGACAGGCCCACGCGCCCCAGCGGGGTGAGCAGGTCCGTCAGCTGTCGTCCGCCGTCCTCGTTCGACGCGGGAGTCTCCTCCGCGCCCGAGCGCAGCGACGCGGGGACGATGGTGCGCGCGGCCCCGGCCGCCGGCGGCGCGCTGAAGCCCGACACCTCCGTGTGCAGCTGCGACACCAGCAGCAGGTACGCCGCGAGCTGCGCCGTCTGCCCGTCCTTGTCCGGCGTCATGAGCTGCACGATGGGCCGGAACAGCGACAGCTCCTGGCGCAAGGGCTCGTAGTACGGGCCCTCCATGGGGCCGATTCCCGCCCCCGTGGCCACCTCGCGCAGCATCGCCACCAGCTCGGAGGTCGGCTGCGTCACCGAGGACAGCTCCGAGGCCAGCGTCGTCGTCAGCGCCGTGAAGCGATAGTCGCGGTACTTCACCAGCAGGTCCTGCCGGTAGCGCTGCCCGAAGTTGGCCACCTTCTTGAGCACGTAGCCCTGGCGCTGCGCGGCCTCCGCGCGCGACAGCTTCGAGTCCGCCATGCGCAGGGTGAACTCGTCCACCAGCGGCTTGATGTCCGTCTCGAACGTCAGCCACTCCACGCCGCGGCGCGAGGGCAGGGCGTCCACCGCGCCCACGTCCAGCGCGTCCTCCAGCGACAGCCCCAGCCCGGCCTCGGCCGCGGAGGCCACCGCGCCCGGCGGCAGCCCCACCGATTGACGGCTGAAGGGACGCTGCCCCTGCTCGATCTGCCGCAGCAGCTTGTCCAGCAGCACGCGCGAGAGCTCCTTCGGACGGAACTCGAAGGACTGCTGCATCACCCGCACCTCCAGGCGCGCGTCGCCGTTGGCGGGCACGAAGAGGCCACCGGTGCGCGTGAGCAGCTCCGCGGTGGACATCTCCGCAGCGGCCTTCAGGCCCGCGTCGATTTCGTCCTCCATGCGCAGCACCGCGGACAGCATCGGCTCGTGCTCGCGCAGCCAGTCGAGCGCGACGAGCGTGTTGTCCACGCCCTTGAGCGTGGCCTGGCTCTCCGGCGCGCCGGACGCGTCCAGCAGCGCCAGCACCTTGTGCGCGGACGTGTACGCCATGCTCTGCGCCAGCGCGAGCCTCAGTCGCTGACGCTCGCTCGCCAGCGAGCGCCACCGCTCCAGGTCCATCTCCCGCGCGCTCAACACCAGCTGCAGCTTGATGAGATGGTCTCTCCACGGGCCCAGGTAGCTCTCCTCGGACAGCCACTCATAGGGCCAGCGCATCCACGGCACCTGGCCTTGCGTCTGCAATCCCGTGCGCCACGCCTGGTCGCTGGAGATGATGTAGTCGCCCACCACCTCCTCGCGCAGCCCCGTGGCCTCCATCCAGTCGCCGCCCTTCTCCGTGGCGCGGGTCCCCAACAGGCTCAGCGCGTCCGCCGCCCAGTTCCAGCGCTTGCGGTACTGGCCATCCAGGTAGGACAGGATGAAGCGGCCCATGTCGTCGGTGCGCGAGGCGCGCGCCACCGCCATCAGGTGCAGCATCTGCTCGGGACGGCAGAGCGTCTCGCGCTCGCAGCGCTCCTCCGCGTGCGACGCCGCCCACAGCGAGCGGCTGCCCACCAGCTCCGTCGAGGCGCAGCCCGGGATGAGCGGGCCACAGCGCTGGCACTGCTCCTGGCAGGACTCGAGCAGCGGCTTGAGATAGGACAGGCGCACCGTGTTGGACAGCTGCGCGCGCAGCACCTCCTGCTCGTCCTGGAAGCTGTTGCTCAGGAGCGGGAAGTAGCGCGCGGCGGAGAGCAGGGCGTCCATGGCCTGCATCGCGCCCTGGCCCTTGTCCACCACCACCTCGCCGGACGCCGTCAGGTGCTGCTGTCCCAGCCGCTGCACCGTGGACTCGAAGTCCTCCATGTGCCGCTGCGCCTCGGCCAGGCGGTTGTAGAAGTTCCCGTACGCCGCCACCACCGGCAGCACGCCCAGCGCCAGCAGCGCCGCGCAGCGCCGCAGATGCTTGCCGCGGTAGCGCGCGCGCAGCTCCACGTTGCGCTTCTCCGCGGCGATGGCGAACACCCCCGCCGAGCGCGCGTCCGCCGCCGGCGACGACACGTACACCCGCGACAGCTCCGGGCGGTAGGACAGCGTGCCGCCCTCCACCAGCCCCGTCACGAACCGCGCGAGCGCCGCGAAGGACTCACCGCCGCGCGCGTAGAACTCCTCCAGCCGCCCGAAGGCGTCCACCGACAACGAGACCAGGCCCAGCGCGAAGTACTGCTCCAGGGGCTGCAGGCCCGCGGCCAGCCGGCCCTCCTCACCCGAGGGCGGCACGTCCCAGTGCAGGGGGATGCCATGGCTGCGCAAAAGCTGGGCGAAGTCCGAGAAGCCCACCAGCGAGTCCATGTGCGTCAGGCACAGGCGCGTCTCCACCGAGCCCCGGCTCGCCTCCGACAGGAGGTTGACCTTCCCGCGCACCAGCTGGATGACCCGGCGCACCTCGTCCGGCGGCGTCTCCGCCAGCCAGCGCGCGTCCAGCGCCACCACGACGCGCCCCTTCTGCCGACGGAAGCTCGCCTTCCACAGGCGGCTGAGCGCGCGGCGCGCCTCCTGCGAGTCGTCCTCCAGCAGCGACGCCGACACCTCGTGGACCACCTTGTCCGGCCCCAGGAACATCTGGAGCAGCGGGTCCGAGGTGTGGCTGGGCATGAACTGCCGCTCCTGCCGCCGCCAGTCCACCTCCAGGTCGATGAGCGTCGTCTTGCCCGCGCCCGCGGGCCCCAGCACCACCACCGTGGGGAAGTCCAGCACCGCCACGCGGTAGCGCAGGGGCAACGCGTTCAGGAACTGCTTGCGGATGCGCACCAGCGCGCCGGTGTCCAGACGCTTGCGCGTCTCCACCTTCGGCGCCACCCGCCGGCGCTTCCTCCACCACCACACCAGCCCGACGACGAGCGCCAAGGCGAGCAGCACCCCGAGCCCTATCAATATCCACGTCAGATAGGGTCGCGCCGCGTCCGCTGTCGTCGTCGCCGCGCTCGCGGCCGCGGCAACGGGGTTCTTCTCGCCCGCCATGGCTCTAGTCCCTCTTCCCGCCCGCTTGCGCGCGGACCGCGAGCTGGAGGCCTTCCATCACGTCCTCCAGTCGCTCCAGTGTGGCCTCCAGTTGCACACCCCATGCCTCCCGCTCCTTGGGTGACAACCGCTTGCCTCCGGGGCCGGGTTCCAGGGCCCTGGCGCCCTCGCGGAGCACGTCCACGAGGGGCACCGTCCCCTCGGCCAGGCTCCCCAGCGACGAGGTCAGGGCCTTCTGGAGCCGCTCCACCAGCTCGGCCACGTTCTGACGGGACGCACTCGCGTCCTTCCGGACGCCGGGAGGAGTCGTCACGCGGGCCTCAGTTGGACAGGTGCCAGAGCACCACCGGCACCGCGACGATGATGGACACCGTCACGGCGTAGTAGCGCCAGGGGAAGTCGTACAGGGTGGGAGGAGGGGGCGCCGCCTCGGTCTGCGCCTCGCCCACCTGCGTCTCCGGCCGGGGGATGCGGGCCGCCAGCTGCTCGCGGTAGTCGCGCAGCCGCGCCGGGTGGCCCACGTGCCGGCCGAGGAAGCCCGCCGTGAGGCAGAAGTGCAGCATCTCGAAGAGCAGCGGCGCGGTGTCCGGGCGCCTCAGGGCGGTGTCCGCCAGCTCGAAGAACAGGTCGCCGCCCGCGTCCACGCCGAACGCACGCAGCTGCAAGAGCGGCCAGTGCTGCGCGTCCTCGTTCGACAGGCGGGCGAGCACCTTCTCGTCCACCAGGAAGGCGAAGGGCTGGAGCACCTTCTCCACGTCGTCGTGGCGCAGGTCGGTCTCCAGCACCGCGCGCAGGGCGTCCAGCTCGCTCATCAGCGTGCGGGACATCGCGTCCAGGGCGCCCTCGGACAGGTGCTCGCGCAGGGTGGGGTCCAGGTTCACGGTCCCCAGCTCCCGCTCGAGCAGGTCATCCACGTGGCGGTAGGCCAGGAGGATGGCTTTCCAGTGCGTCATCTTCATCAGGAGGCTCCAGGGATGGCGAGGGGACCTT
The DNA here is from genome assembly GCF_900111765.1 of Myxococcus fulvus. Next base: position 435,261 of record NZ_FOIB01000009.1, on the reverse strand, counting down.
GGCCGGCGATGGTCGCCTTCAGCTCCACCGTCGCCTCGTGGTTCCACGCATCCAGCAAATCTCGGACCCGCGTCAGGAACGTCACCACCAGCGGCTCGAAGCCCTCCTCGAAGGGCTCCAGCACCACCTCGTACACGTTCCTCAGTCCAGAGCCCTTCATGGCGCTGTCGGGCACCCGCGACACGCTCATCTCGCGAAGCAGCGGCAGACACCGGCGGAAGGGGCCCTCGGAGGGCGTGCCCAGGTGCTGGAGCACCGAGCGCAGCTCGTCCAGCCCCAGCGTGGCCTGGGCCTTCCAGGCGAGCAGCTGGGTGAGCGCCGTCAGGTCATCCCGCAGGGGGCTCTCGCGGTCCGGCTGGAGCTGGCCGACCAGCCGCCACTCCAGGCCCTCGATGTGGCGCGCCGGCACGCTCACCGACATCCGCCCCGACGCCTCCGAGGCGAAGCGCGGCTGGTGCCACAGCGCCTCCACCACCAGCTTGCGCGGCGTGGTGAAGGCCTCCGGCATGCGCAGCACCAGGTGCGGGGAAGGGCCGTTCTCCGACGGCACCTCCTCCACCTCGTAGCCAGGGCCGCTGCCGGGCAGGTGCGCGGGCCTGAGCGGGGCGAGCCCCGTCTTGGTCATCTCGAACACGCCCGTCACCGAGTGCAGCGCCAGCTCCCGCCCCGCGCTCATGTTGCGGATGGGGTGCTCGGAGCGGGTGCCGTCCGTGGTGATGACCTGTGCGGGCTCCGCGCGCAGGTTCTCCACCGGCACCGCGAAGGGCACCAGGAAGTCCGGCCGGTGGGAGCGGCCCACCGTCCACGCCTGCGCCAGGTCGAAGCACAGGCTGAAGCGCCGCCACCCGCCGCGCGACGGCGGCACCGCGACGTGGAGGAAGAGCTCCGTCTCCGGGAAGAGGAAGAACGAGCGCAGCCGCTGCAGCGGATGGGAGAAGGTCTCCGAGTCATCCGGCGCCGGCGGCTCCCGGTCGAACGACACCTCGCACCGCTCGCCCGTGACGTGCTCGTCCGCGGGCGGCCCGTACACCACGCTGACCTCGCGCAGGTGCTGGCGCAGCGCGTGGAACACCGCCAGGGACGGCAGGTACTCGTCCAGGTGGCGCACGTGCAGGCTCATCGTGCCGACAGCGTCCGCGCGCTCGTGCCGCGACTCGAAGTGGAGCATCAGCCGGTGGCCACCCCGCACCAGCGGGCGCACCTCGGTGGACTCCAGGGTGATGGGCAGCACGCGCAAGTCCCGCTGGAGGCGGAAGGTGCCGGGCTCACCCTCGGCGGGCGACAGCCGCAGCTCCGTGCCGCGCGGCAGCAGCACCGCTTCGCCCATCTTCCCCATGGGCTGCGCCTGCACCACCGCGCGCGTGGGCAGCGGCTCCAGGAGGAAGTCGAAGAAGCCGGCGAACAGCCGGCGCCACGTGGAGCGCAGGTTGTGCAGCGTCGCGTGGCGCGTCTGCACGGAGAAGAACGCCATCGCCTCGATGAGGCGGCGCACGTCCGGGTCCTCCCGCTCCAGGGGGGCGGCGGGGTAGCGCTCGTGGAAGCGTTGGCGGAAGCGCTCGAGGGAGGCCATCTCCTCGAGGAAGTCCTGGTGCAGCCGGTCCTTCGGGCGGGTCATCTTGAATGACTCCTTACCCCAACTTCACGAGCGCGCCCGAGACGCTGGTGATACCCGATGCCTTGAGGTTGGCCATTCCCTGGGCTTCCAGGTCCAGCGCGGCTTGCCCGGCTACCTTGACATTGAGCCCCGTCACCTGCGTGTCCGTCTTGCCCGCGGCCTTCAGCGTCAGGCCTTCAATCTTGGCCTCGCCGCCGGTGGCCTCCATGGAAGCAGTCAGGCCCTTGAGCGCCAGCGCTTGGGTGGCCTCCACGTTGACCTTCGCGGACGAGCTGATGCTCGCGTCCTGGGTGGCCGTCTGGGTGAGCTTCGCCTGGGTGGTGAGGCTCATGTCCTTCGTGCTCGTCACCTTCAGCGTGTCCTGGCTCGTCCACTCCGACGTGCCCTTGGACAGGAGCGTTATCGTCTGGGCGTCGACCTTGAAGTCCTTGACGGTGACGACGATGCTGTCGGCCTTCTGCACGACGGTGCTGGTGTCGCTCGGCCCGGCGACCTTGAGGGTGATGGCGGTGCCGTCCATCGTCACCGTCTGGACGATGTTCGCGTCGGCATTGTCCACCGTGACGGTGATGCCCTTCACTTTGTCCAGCTCGATGGTGCAGACCAGCGTTCCCATGGCTCCTTCACGCCTCCAGCCGCTTCAAGCGGGCTCTTCCTTCACGCGGATGACCAGCGTCCCCTCCTTGATTTCGATGCGGGCCGTGTCCTTGGCGTTCGTCCTCTGCAAGAGGAAGACCGGCTTGCCGTCCACGTAGGAGTGCTTCATGGACGTGCCGTTCTCCGGCGTCTTGCCCACCAACAGATGTGTCCCCTGGCCGTCGGCGGGCATGCGCCCCGTGTCGCGCCAGTCCAGGAAGCGCTTGAGCCAGGCCTGCTGGAAGTCCAGCCCCACCAGCACGCGCTCACCCTTGTAGGCCGGGAAGTAGAAGTGGCCGGGCAGCAGGTTCGGGTTGAAGGGCAGGGTGACGATTTGATTCGCCCAGAGGGGAATCTTCACCTTGTACCCGTCCTGCGACGTCTTGGCGTCGGTGTAGGCCTGCCACGTCTCGTGGGGCTCGTCCCCCATCTCGCTGACGATGAGGCCCTCCACGTACCGGGGCCACGTGGGCGGCAGGTAGGGCGGCAGGTCCACCCACTTCTCCGCCTGGGGCTCCAGCAGCGTGGCCATCTGGAACTCGAAGCCCCCGTTCTTCGACAGGTGCTCCGCGTCCGGGGTGGACGCGAGCGCGTCCCCTCGCAACGCCAGGGTGCGCACCCGGAACGTCTCCCCGCCGGACAGCCCCGCCGCGGCCCACGCCTCCGTGGTGGGCAGCTTGACCAGCGAGCCGGGGACCAGGGCGGTGGCGGGGAAGCGCTTCCAGCCGAGCTCCACCTCCTTGCCGCGGACCTTGAGCCGGGAGGTCTCCAGCGTCACCCGCGCGTCCACGTCGTTGGTGATGGGCGTGCGCAGGAGCACGTCGTGGCGGATGCCGGTGACGGCGCTCTTCTGGTTGATGGGACGGGTGGAGGGGCCTTCCGCCACCGCGTTGAGCACCGTCACCTCGTGGCGCGGGACCTCCGGGAAGCGCACGGTGACATGGTCCACGTCCGGGCCCCACAGCTTCACGGGCGTGCCCTCCGCGGCCTTCGCGGTGGACAGCTTGTACTTCGCCGCCGTGTAGTCGTACGCGAGCACGCCGTCGCGCGTGTCCACGTACCAGAGGAAGAAGTCGTAGAAGCTGGCACCGTGCTCGGGCGTCAGGCCCAGGAACAGCTGCGGACACGTGGCGTCCAGCCCCGCGCTCCAGTCGTAGACGAGCGGGATGTGCGTGCCCTTGTGCGCGTCCAGCACGTCCTTCATCGTCTTCTGCGTGTAGAGCACGCAGGGGAAGTGCTGGCTCCACAGGAGCGCCGCGGCGTCCTGGAACGTCACCTCGTAGCGCCGGTGCAAGAGCGGGGCGCCGGGACGGGGCACGCCGGGCACCTCCACCAGCGAGCGCTCCGACACCAGGCCCTTGACCTTCAGCGACGTGAGCGCGGGCTGGGGCGCGGCGTCGGTGTGCACCGCGGTCAGCTCGAGCTGGACCTCCATCAGGTCCTGCTCCAGGAACGCCTTCTTGAGCGTGTCCTTCTCCAGGCCACCCGCGGATTTGTTGTCCGCGAGGTCGAAGGCCACGCGGCCCTCGAAGCCGAACGAGCGCAAGTTCAGCGCGAAGGACTTCACGTCGCCCGGAGGGATGACGTGCGGGGTGCCGCCGGCGGTGAGCGTGACGGCGACCTTGAGCCGGTCCGCGAAGCTGTCGGCCTTCATGGCTCCTCCTCCACGCGGACGTTGCCGCTGAGGGTGTCGAAGCGCAGGCGCAGCTTGCGGCGCTCCTGTCCCACCGTGCCGACGAGGCCGAAGTGCAGCCACAGCCCCGCGTCGCGCCCGCGCATCGTCAACTCCACGTTCGACAGGCGCGGCTCGTGGCGCGAAATCTCCTCGGTCAGCTCGCGGGTGAGCGTCTCCACCAGCTCCCGCGTGCCGTACTTCTCCGTGTACTCACCCAGGCCGAAGTCGCGGCGGAAGAAGCCGTAGCCCTCCTTGGTGTTGAGCACGGCCTCCAGGTTGCGCACCACGTGCTCCAGCTCGCTGTGGCCCTTCTTGCCGGACGCGCGTCCGGAGTCGGCGCGGGTGGCGAACTTGTCGAGGAAGGAGGCTCGGCCCATGTCACGCCCTGCGCCAGAAGAGGGACACCTGGGCTCCCTGCAACGCCGGGGTGGCGTAGAAGGCCAGGCCATTCTCGCGCAGCGCGAACTGCCACTCCTCGCCCTGCACGAGCTGGTACCAGTCTATCTCGGGTCCCAGCGCATGCGGGAACGAGGGGTGCGGGACGTGGTGGAAGGGGATGCCCTTGAGGGCCATGCGCCGCACCGTGGCCAGGCGCGAGGGCCCCGCCAGCTTCACGCCGTCCACGACCAGGGGCTCTCCGGCCCGCTTGCGCTGCACCAGCATGTACAGCTCGCCGCTCTCCAGCACCTCGGGCGGCAGCGGCGAGAAGATGAACTGTCCGTCGCGCGCGGTGAACGAGCGATGGGTGGCGCGCGTGGACTCCGGCTGGAGCGCGCGCGTGAGCAGCTCCACCCAGCGGATGAGGCCCTTGCCCGGGCTGTCGTGCTGATACGTGGGCAGGTCCGCGTCCGGCATCATCTCCAGGTAGCAGCAGGACTCGAAGTACAAGTCCCTGAGCGCGTCGAAGAAGACGTACGGGTGGGGTGAGATGTGGCGCGTCATGTCGCCGCGAAGCGCCTGCAGCCGCTGCACCTCGCACAGCGCGCGGCGGGCGTTGGTGAGCCGGTCCGAGCGCAGGTAGCTGTCGGACAGGCGCGCGATGAGCTGCAGCCGCGCCTGCTCCAACAGGTCATCCAGCCTGACGAGCAGGGCCGAGAGGAACGGGTGGGGACCGACGAGCAGCAAGGGAGGCACCAGGTCCTCCGTCAGTCCCCACACGCCCTCGGTGTCCCGTCGGAACACGGCCAACGGCAGCGTGTCGATGGCCCCGTCCAGCACGGGCTCCGCGGACAGGCGCAGCCGACGCATGACCCGCTCCAACACCGGCGAATCCTCCGCGTACAGCCGCACCCCCGTCGCGCCCTGGCTGCCCCCCAGCACATGCAGGTAGACGGTGGCCTCGGCGCGGCCGGTCCCCTCGAGCGAGAAGGGCGGCAGCACCGCGTTGCCCGGCACATCCACCACGAAGCCGGCGGGGGTCACCGCCGTCAACGTGGCAATGGACAGGCTTCCACCCGCCAGCAGGGGCTCGCTCCAGGCCATGGCCGCCACGCCGTGACTGGGCGTACCGGATAGCGAAGCCTGGAGGCGGACCTGGGCCTCCAGTGATTCTTCCTGGGCCTCGAAGTGCTCCGGCAGCAGCGTCTGACCGACGTGCCACCGGACCCGGGCGAGCTTGAAGGGGGGCATGGGACTTTCTTACCGCAGGACGACTAGGCCGTCTCCGTGACGCCCCACTTCTTCACGATGTTCTTCGAGGACGCCGCCGCGACGTTGATGGACTGCTCCAGCGTCTTGGGCTTCACGCCGATCTGGAACGTGAAGTTCTTGGGCGACTGCACCTCACGCGACTCGTTCTCGGCCACCGCGATGTTCAGCGCGTCGCCGTTCTTCTCGAGCAGGCCGTTGAGCTCCGCGTCCACGAAGTTGGACTTGAAGTACTTCTTCGCGAGCGGGTCGTACTCGTAGATGACGTACTTCACGACCACTTCGATGTTGGAGAAGCTGCCCAGCAGCATCTCGGAGATCTTCTGCTTGTTGGCGGTGGAGATCTGCCCGGAGAAATACAGCGCGTCGGTGACGCCCGTCTCCCACAGGTAGTTGTTGAGCACCGCCACGGCCTTGGAGGCCAGGGCCTTGTCCGGCTGCTCCGGATCCTTCAGCGTCTCCTGGTCCGCCACCAGCGCTTCTCCGCCGATGGTGATGGACAGGATGTAGCCGACGGGGGACTGCTTGTCCTTCTTGAAGTTGTACCCCTGGTAGACGTCCAGGTCTCTGGCGAACTGAGGCATGACTCACTCCTGCATTTGGGTGGGACTGCTTGGTGGGTTTGCAGCGGGGGACTTCAGCCGAGCCGGGACTCCAGCATGAGCTCCACGTTGAGGCCCTCGAACTGGATGTGCGGCAGCACGGCGACCTTGCAGTCGTACCAGCCGATCTCTCCGGTGCGCTGCTCCACCATCACGTTGGTGGCCTTGAACGGGAAGCGGCGCACCGTCATGTCGTCGGGGCTGGCCACCGTGGTGACGTAGCCGGCGAGCCACGCGTCGATCTGCCGCTGGATGTAGGGCGCATCGGCCGTGGAGCCGATGTTGTCGCGCATGATGCACTTCACGTAGTGCGCCAGGCGGGTGATGGAGAACGTGTACGCCATGTTCGTGACGAGCTGCGAGTTCTCCGAGTCCTTCGGGTCCTTGAACCGCTTGGAGACCTTGGCGGACTGGGTGCTGAAGAACGTCGCCTCGCTGGTGCCCTTGCGGTACACGAGCGGCATGAAGCCGCAGCGCGCGAACTCGAACTCGCGGTAGTCCGGGATGGCGATCTCCACCGGGGCCTTGAGCTCCTCCTGGCCGCGCAGGAAGAACGTGTCCACGGGCAGGCCGGTGATGAGGCCGCCGCCCTTGGGGCCGCGGATGGACTGGCACCAGCCGGAGTTCTCGAACGCCTTCACCATGTTGCGGGCGAAGAGGACGGACGAGTTGCCCCACAGGTACTTGCTGGAGTCACCCTGCGCGTTCTCCGTGAAGTGGAGGTCGTCGCAGGGGTTCTTGTCCGGGTGCCAGGGCAGGCGCAGCACGTAGCGGGGGAAGGTCAGGCCCAGGTACGCGGCCTCCTCGCTGTCGCGCAGCTCGTTCCACTTGCCGTAGCGCGGGTGGGCGAGCGCGCCCTCCAGGTCCTTGATGGCCTCCATCTCCTCGACCTTCTCGCAGCCGAAGAACTTGGGGCTCACGGCGGCGACGAAGGGGCAGTGCGCGGCGTTGGCCACCTTGCCCATCGCGCGCAGCCACTTGATGTCGCCGGGCGAGGAGGAGAACTCGTACAGGCCCACCATGGCGCCGAAGGGACGGCCGCCGTACTGGTCGTACTCCTGGATGTAGACCTTGTCGAACAGCGCCCCCGCGAACACGTCCGCGGAGTTGTTCTCGAAGTCCTGACCCAGCTCGTCGCGCGCCGCGTCCAGCAGGTCGATGGCGATGTTCGCCTTGAAGTTGGTGTTGGCGACCAGGTCATCCAGACCGCGCCACGCCGACTCCATCTGCTGGAAGCGCTCGTGGTGGAGGATTTCGTTCATCTGGTCGTCGATCATCGAGTCGATGCGGCTGACGACGTCGAGCACCTTGCCCTTGTCGAAGCGCAGCGCGTCGCCCGAGTCGGTCTCCGCGGGCGTGACGTTCTGCACCAGGGCGGCGAGCGCGGACATGAAGCGCGCCTCGATGGTGACTTCCTTCTCGTCCAGCGTGGGGACGAACTTCTCGGAGATCATCGGCTTGGCGTCGGTGGGACGCTCCAGCCGCACGCTCTTGAACAACCCAGGCAGATATGAGGTTTCAGCCATGACGGTTACCTTGAGATGGAAAAGGAGTGATTGAGGAAGCGGGCCCTTACGCCTTCACGGTGGCGGGCTCGGAGACGGTGGCCGGCTGGGTGGCGGCGGCGGGCGTCGCGTCGGAGGAGAGCGCGGGCTTGCCGGGCAGACGCAGCGACTCGTAGTCCTTGAGCTCGGCGAGCACGGCCTTGAGCGCGTCCTTGTTGGAGAACAGCTCGTAGACCATGCTGCGCAGCGCCTTCTGGTTGTCGATGCTCGACTGCATCTCCAGCAAGAGCTTCTTGAGCAGCCGCAGCGCCTTGAGCTTCGGCACGTGGTTGACGATCTCGTCCGGGTGGAAGGACTTCATCCGGTCGATGGGCAGCTCGACGTTCAGGTCCGCCTCCACATCCGGGTTGATGCGGTTGGGCACCTGGAAGGCCACGGACATCTTCATGTCCTTCATCAGCTCGTCGAGGTTCTTGCCGTTGACGGAGCGCAGCTTGCGCGCCTCGAGGTCCACCTTCCGGTCCTCGGAAGAGCCGAGCGAGAAATCACCCAGCATGAGCAGACGCAGGGGCAGGTTCACCGTCTCCTGCTCGCCGTTGATGGTGGTGCGGTACGTGAGCGTGATTCGTGACTTGGGCAACTGATCCTGGATTGACATGGCTACGTTACTCCCTCGGTTTGAAGGCCTTTCTTGCCCGGCGACGTGCCGGGGTACTGCTGCACGTCACTGCGGGGGTGAAGCTCTGGGGGCGGTGTCGCCGGAGAACAGGACGACCTGCCGGTCCTCCTCGGGTCCGCCGATGATGGGCTCGTAGCCGAGGTGACTGGTGTCCTCGACGCGGGCGTGGCCGTGCTGATCCCGGATGACCAGCGCGACGGTGAGGAAGACGGGCGTGTCCACCAGGTGCGGCAGCACGCGCGAGCGCAGGCGGCGGCGCGCCTCCACGGCCCAGGCGGCGCCGGTGCCGCAGAAGGACTCGTCGACGTAGAGCCACGCCTCCAGGCCGCCGGTGGGCACGGTGGCGAAGCCGCCCATCGCGGTGCCGTCGCCCAGGGCCGCGCCGCCCAGCCGGATGCCGCGCGTGTCGATGCGCTGACGGCGGGTGGCGCGGCGCACGCGGACCTCCGCCTCCGGATACGCCTGGGAGAACAGCCAGTGCAGCGTGGAGGGACAGCCGGGACGAAGCAGGCGCAGGCGGTGCGCGGCGGCGGACTCCCAGCCGGGCAAGAGCGCCCCGTCGCGCTCGGGGAACAGGCCGGCGAAGCGCGCCTTGAGCAGCAGGTGGTCGAAGTAGCCCAGGAAGCTCTCCATGGCGTCGTGCTCCAGCGACTCCATGGCCTTCAGGAAGAAGGAGGGCAGGGGCGACTGGACGCTGAGCAGTCCCAGGTTGACGGTGATGATGACGCGGCGCGGGTTGCGCGCGAACTCGACGGACTGGATGAGCCGGGGCGCGTGCACGGTGCCGCGGTGGCTCTTGAGCTCCACGTCGTCCGGGCCGTAGCCCTCCTTGGTGAGCAGCTCCAGCAGGGCCGGCATGTCGAACGCGCCCGCGTGCTCACGGATGCGCTCCTCGACGGGGGCGAGGCGGACGGGGGACTGGGGCGTAGCGGGTTGCATGATGTCAGTCCTCCTCTCCGCCGCCGGGCGGCTTTTGTGCGATGAACGCGTCCAGGTCGACGCGGTAGAGCTGCTCGAGCGCTCGCATCGGCAGCGAGTCGGCCTCTTGCAGGAAGGGTTCCAGGTGGTGCGCGTGGCTGCTGAGGCCCGCGAAGAAGCTCGTGAAGAGCGACGGCAGGAAGACGCGCGGATCGAACCGCTCCACCGTGGCCATGACGTCGGAGGCCACCACGCCCGCCTTGGGCAGCTCGCCCTTGTCGAGCAGGAGGGTGAAGGCCTCCAGCTTGCGGATGAGCAGCGCGAGCTGCGGGGAGATGGGCACGCCGGGCACGGGAGGCGGCGCGGGCGTCGGCGCGACGACGGGCTGCGCGACGACGGCCACGGGCGCGGGCTGCGCGGAGGCCACCGGCTGCGCGGCGACGGCCACGGGCTCCGGAGCGGGCGGGGGCACGAGCGCGACGGGGGCGGGCGGGGGCAGGGCCTCGATGTGGCGGCGCAGCCAGTGCGTCAGGTTGCGGAAGGGCTCCTCGCAGCCGTTCTTGGGCAGCGTGGCGGGGATGGCGGCGAGGATGGGCTCGCCCAGCGTGAGGGCCTCCTCGAGCGGCGCGCGGATGTCGGCCTCGCACCAGCGCCGCCACGTGGCGTCCTGCTTCTTCTCGTGGTGGGCCAGGTGCTTGTTGATGGAGCGCAGCAGCCAGCGCAGCCCGCTCTCCAGGAAGATGTCGCGCTTGGCCTCCGGGCCGAACGCGGGGAGGCTGTCGGTGAGCAGGTGATGGATGGAGTGGAACATCCCCGGCATCGCCAGCAGGCCGCGCTCCTGGAAGCCGCCGAAGAGGTAGATGCCGACGAGCCGCGTGTCGCGCTGGCCCTCGCGCAGCAGCGTCTCCGCGCTGCGAGCGGCCTGGGCGTACTCGCCGCCGGCGACCGCCTCCGTGACGGCCTCGACGCGGGCGTCGGGCTCGCCGTCCGGCGTGGGCGCGGGAGGAGCGCCCTCGAGAAGCTTCTCGAGGAGGGTGCCATCGAAGGGCGCCAGGCTGAGGGCCGCGTCAGCCATCGATGACCTTCACCTGTCCGGGGGAGACGACCTGGATGACGCCGCCGTAGGAGCACATCAGCTTCGAGTTGCTCTCCAGCGCGGGCGCGTTGCCGAGCATCAGCTTCGGGCAGCCGGGCACCCACGGCGCCGCGGTGGCGGGGATGCAGGGCATGGGGGTGAGCACGCCCAGGGCCGCCGCCGTCGCCGCCGCCACCATGGGGTTGGCCAGCGACTGGCACATCCCGAAGGGCAGGATGTTCACCAGGGGCTTGCTGTCGAGGATGTTCGCCGCGGGCGTCGGCCCCATCACCTTGTTGGTGGGCAGCACCACCAGCGACGAGGGGGCGACGCCGAAGCTGCATTGCAGCATCGCTCCCATGACGACCTGGGCACCCATGGTCCACCTCGCGCGCGTCCCGGGCTCCGGGATGGAGCGCCTGACGCGGAGCCAGCCCATTGCGCGAGTCGTGCCAGCCAGTGGACAGCCGCGCTTCCCTCTGGGGACCCCCGTCCGGGGCGGCGGCGCGTTGGCGGCGCGCGTTGTCGACGAACGCGGGCGCGTCCGGCGCGTACGCGTGGATTACCGCGAGCCTGTACGCTCGTCCTCGCCCGGGGCCCGGACGCTCTCCCGCAGCCGGCCGCGCAGCGCGGTGAGGGCCTGGAACATCGGATCCGTGGCCTTCTGATGGAGCGCGCCGATCAGGTACTGGGCGCGGCACCAGGCCTCGTCGATGCGCCCCTCCTTCGTCCGGTGGGGGAGCAGGGGGAAGAGCTCGACGCGGTCCGGCAGGTGCTCGGCGCCCAGGCGCAGCTCCAGCCTGCGTCTGACCTCGACGCGGCGCGCGTCCTGCTCCTTGGCGAAGGTCTCCGCGTCCTCCGCCCCGGTGAAGAGGATCAGGACGTGGGGTGCGTGGCGGGAGGTGCCGGCGGAGGCGGCGGGGGTGACGGACGCGCCGTGGCAGAAGGGCAGGTCGGCGAGCGCCTCGATGACCTCCGCGGCGGGATAGATGCGGCCCTCGCGGCGGGTGTCGCGGGTGCCGGAGAAGAGGTACTGCTCGCGCTGGCGGGTGAGCAGGACGAAGGGCGGGGGGCGGCCCTTGTCGGGCAGCGGCGTGAAGAGGCCCACGTCGCCGGCGGCCTCCTGGCCGCTCAGGTTGAGGTCCTTGAAGGCCCAGGCGCGGCCCGGCGAGGGGGCCAGGGCGGTGTGAAGCTCGCCGGTGTGCCTTCGGGACGCGAGCACCGTGCCGCCCTCGGCCGCGTCGATGAGCACGTGGGTGTGGGGCACGTTGGCCACGTCGCACTGGCGCATCCAGTCGCGCCACGACTCCCAGTCGAGCGCGTCATCGGCGGAGCGGAACCAGTGGGCCACGCCGCGCAAGGGGCCCTTGTTGGCGCGGACCAGCGCCTCGCGCAGCGCGGGGGAGACGCCGAGCGAGCGCAGGGGCACTTCCGTGAGCCGGGCGGGCGCGCGCTCCACCTCCGCGGGCTCCAGGTGGACATAGGTGGCGCCGCGCAGGAGCGTGGCGAAGAGGAGCGCGGGCTGGTGCTGGAGGAAGTGGAAGCCGGGCGCGGCGAAGGCGTCCCCGGCGCCCAGGCCGAAGGTGAGCAGCCCGTCGACGAGCGCGCCGTTCCACGCCCGCTCGGCCGTGAGGGGCACGGGCGTGTCCGGCGGGTCGACGAGCGGGGAGAACAGCAGGGCCACGGTGTCGCCGGGCTTGTACGTGTGGGAGGTGAAGCCCGGCGCGGCGTCGCCCTTGGAGCGCAGGAGGAGCGCCTCATGGCCCTTGATGAGCGGGGTCTGGTGGGCCTCCGCGGAGATGTGGGCGGGCTCCAGGCGCGCGAGCCTGCGGGCCAGGAAGTGGGTGCCGGTGGGGGGCAGCACGCTGACGCACGCGCCCAGCTTCAGCGAGGCCAGCAGCGACACGAGCAGCTCCGGCCCCAGCGGGTGCACCAGCGCGACCTTGGCGCCCGCCTTGACGCCCTGGGCGGCCCACTCGGCGGCGCGGCGCGAGGCCCGGTCCGCCAGCTCGCGGTAGCCGAGCAGCTGCCACCGGGCGCCGTCCCAGGTGCGCAGCGCGGGCGCGGCGGAGTCCGCGTGACGGACGACCAGGTCGTGGAAGAAGTCGTGGTGCTGGCCCGGGCGGCTCTTGGGCGCTGGCCCACCCCGGCTGGCGTGGTGGGCGGCGAGCGTGGCGATGAAGCCGGGCGCGTCGCTCCAGCTGTCTCGCAGCCAGGCCGGAAGCGCGCCGTCGTTGGTCGTGGCTTCCGTCTGGCGGAGGATTTCCCGGAGGTCGAAGGGCATGGTGGCGTTCTCGGGGGGAGTCTACGCGACGCGGCGGACGCGTGGGGCCACCCGCAGGCAAGACTCGGGCCGTCGGTGGTACGCGCGGCGGTTCCGACGGAGCGTGTGGCCGCGGGGTGGGGTGGGGCTCGGGGGTATCCACTAGGACGGGGGCAATGGCTTGCATTGCCAACAGTCGTGACGCGGCCGAGCTTGACTGGAATTGCCAACAAGCTCGCGTGGCTGGGATTGAATCGGATGGAGCGGATCGGCTTTGCTGACCCGCATGATCATCGCCATCCCCCGTGAAACGGTGCCGGGCGAAAGGCGGGTCGCGCTCGTGGCGGAGAGCGTGAAACGCCTCGTCGGCAGGAAGCACGAAGTGGTGGTCGAGAGCGGCGCGGGCCTGGGCGCGGAGTGCTCCGACGAGGAGCTCCACGCGGCGGGCGCGCGAATCGAGCCGAGCACCGACGCGCTGTATGCGAAAGCGGAGGTGCTGCTGAAGATCCAGCCTCCGGATGACGCGGAGGTGGAGCGGCTCAAGCCGGACTCGGTGCTGGTGAGCCTGGCCTATCCGCTGGCGAACCCGGCGCTGGCCAGGGCGCTGGCGAAGCGGCGGGTGACGCTGTTGGCGGCGGACATGGTGCCGCGCACGACGCTGGCGCAGATGATGGATGTGCTCAGCTCGCAGGCGACCATCGCGGGGTACCGCGCGGTGGTGCTCGCGTCGGAGGCGCTGCCCCGGCTGTTCCCCATGCTGATGACCGCCGCGGGCACCATTCCTCCCGCGAAGGTGCTGGTGCTGGGAGCGGGCGTCGCCGGCTTGCAGGCCATCGCCACGGCGCGCCGGCTGGGCGCGGTGGTGGAGGCGTACGACGTGCGCAAGGTGGTGAAGGAGCAGGTGGAGAGCCTGGGCGCGCGCTTCGTGAACATCGACATCGAGGACGCGGCGGGCTCGGGGGGCTACGCGAAGGAGCTGGGCGAGGAGGCCAAACGCAAGCAGGCGGAGGTGCTCGCCCAGCACGTGGCGAAGTCGGACGCGGTCATCACCACGGCGCAGATTCCCGGACGGCGCGCGCCGGTGCTGCTGCCCGCGGACATGGTGCGGCGGATGAAGAGCGGCTCGGTGGTGGTGGACATCGCCGCGGAGCAGGGCGGCAACTGCGAGCTGACGCGGGTGGGGGAGCGCTACCGCACGGACTTCGGCGTCACCATCGTCGGTGAGCGCAACCTCCCGGCCCAGCTCTCCGTGCACGCCAGCGCCATGTACTCGCGCAACATGGAGAAGCTGCTCGCGCACGTCACCGACAAGGACAATGTGCTGAAGCTGGATGTCTCGGATGAAATCGTGAAGGGCATGCTCATCACCCGCGGCGGTGAGGTGGTCCACCCCGCCGTGGCGGATGTGGCGATGAGGGAGGGCTGACATGTCATTGACGCTGATCTTCGGCCTGTATGTCTTCTTCCTGGCGGCCTTCACGGGCTACCAGGTCATCTCCAAGGTCCCGCACCTGCTCCACACGCCGCTGATGGCCTTCACCAACGCCATCTCCGGCATCTCCCTGGTGGGCTCGCTGCTGGCGGCCGGTGGGCACTACGGCACGGTGTCCACGGTGCTCGGCGCGGTGGCGGTGCTGGCGGCCACCATCAACGTGGTGGGCGGCTTCCTCATCACCGACCGCATGCTGCGCATGTTCAAGAAGAAGGGCGGCGCGCGATGACGACGACCCTGTCCCTCACGGAGACGTTCGTCCAGTTGTTGTACCTGCTCGCCTCCATCCTCTTCGTGATGGGTTTGAAGGACCTGGGTGACGCGCAGACGGCCCGGCGGGGCGTGCTGCTGGCGGAACTGGGCATGGTGGCCGCGGTGGCCGGCACGCTGCTGTACGGCGTGGGCGTGACGCACGTCATCGTGCGCTGGGAATGGATTGTCGTGGCGCTGCTCATCGGCTCGGCGGTGGGCACGGGCATGGGCTTGTGGATTCCCATGACGAAGATGCCGGAGCGCATCGCGCTCTCGCATGCCTTCGGCGGGCTCGCGGTGGGGCTGGTCGGCGTCGTCGAGTATCTCCAGCACGGCGGCCCCCAGATGACCACGCTCCAGATCTCGGCCACGGGCCTGGAGGTGGCGCTCGGCGCGTTGACCTTCACCGGGAGCTTGATGGCGTTCGGCAAGCTGCAGGGCTTCATCACCGGACGGCCCGTCACCTATCCGGGGCAGAACCTCTCCAACCTGCTCATGATTGTCGGCACGCTGGGGTTGATTGGCCTGCTCGTGTATTCGCCGGGCTCGGCGTGGGCCTTCTACCTGGTGGCCGCGTTGGGTGTGCTGCTGGGCGTGTTGCTGGTGCTGCCCATTGGCGGCGCGGACATGCCGGTGGTCATCTGCTTGCTCAACTCGTACGCGGGCCTCGCGGCGGCGGCCACGGGCTTCGCGCTGGGCAACAACGTGCTCATCATCTGCGGCGCGCTGGACGGCTTCTCCGGCTTCCTGCTGGGCATGATGATGTCCAAGGCGATGAACCGCTCGTTCTCCAACGTGCTCTTCGGCGCGTTCGGCGCGGTGCCGGAAGCCAAGGCCGTCACGGAGGGCGCCCAGCCCTCGGGCCCCGCGCCCAACGTGGGCAGCGTGGAGGAGGCCGCCGAGGTGCTGCGCGCCGCGCGCTCCGTCATCGTCGTGCCGGGCTACGGCATGGCCGTGTCGCAGGCGCAGCACGCGGTGCGCGATTTGGCCAACGTCCTCCAGGCCAACGGCTGTGACGTGCGCTACGCCATCCACCCGGTGGCGGGTCGCATGCCGGGCCACATGAACGTGCTGCTGGCGGAAGCCAATGTGCCGTACGACCACCTGTTCGACCTGGACGTCATCAACGACGACTTCACCGCCACGGACGTCGCGCTGGTGGTGGGCGCCAACGACGTCGTCAACCCCGCCGCGCGCAGCAACCAGAGCAGCCCCATCTACGGCATGCCCATCCTCTCCGCGGACCTGGCGAAGACGTGCGTGGTGCTCAAGCGCTCGCTCAACGCGGGCTTCGCCGGCATCGAGAACGAGCTCTTCGTCCGCTCCAACACGATGATGGTGCTGGGGGACGCGAAGAAGACGCTGATGCAGTTCACCTCCGCGCTCAAGGAGTAGTCAGGGAGGGGCGTACCCGGCACATCCCCTCCGCGCGAAGCCACGTCGCAGGAGCCCGCCCTCCGGGGCCATTCGCGCATCGATGCCGGGTGCGTCCAGCTCCACTCCCAGGGCACCCACGCGGGCTTCCCCGCGCCTACCTTCCTCGTCCTGGAGAAGCACCTCTGTGTCGAGTGAGACTGGAGGTCTTCCGCCGCATGCGTGGGGAGATGTGCGGTGGTGTGTCTCGTGATTCGGCGTGAGAATGGAGATTTCCGCCCCCTCTCTTTCTTGAGTGTGGACCCTGGCCACCTTCGCGCAGAGACTCCCCGTTGACGAAATCGCGCGTCGGCATTCCATTGTTGGGGTTCTGATGGCGTTGGGGCGTGGTGGAAGCAAGGAGCTGGCGAATGATCGGCGATTCACGGGACGGTAAGTCCCAGCCGGATGAAACAACCGCGGGCCCCCACGAGCCGGACGGCGGAGGCACCCCTGTGTTCGGCGGGGTGTCCGAGGCGGAGCTCGACGTCTTCGTCAGCAAGCTGCGCACGGACAAGAACCCCCGCGTGGCGGCGGCCAACGCGCGTGCCCGCAACGACGTGAACGAGGAGCGGCTGCACAAGGGTGTGCGTCGCTCGCTCGTGTCCTCCGTGCTGGTGGAGGAGGACCCCACGCCCACGCCGCCCATCGCGGCGAACCACGCCTGGTTCCTCGCCCTGGGCGCCCAGCCCTCGGGCCCCTTCGACGCGGAGGCCCTCAAGGAGCCCTGGGCGCGCGGTGAGCTGCGGCCGGAGACGCTGTGCTGGCGCGCGGGCTTCCAGGCCTGGGTGCCGGTGAGCCAGGTGCCGGAGCTGGTCGAAGCGCTGATGCCGGCGACGCAGGAGCTCAGCGCGGCCCTGGACGCCGCCCTGACGGAGCTGCCGGGCGCGCCCGCGCTCGCGGCCGTGAGCGAGGCGGACGTCTCGGGCATTCCTTCCTGGGCCGTCGTGGCGTCTCCCGCCGCGCCGAGTGCTCCCGCGCCCGCCGCGTCGGTGCCGGTGGACCCGGTGGGCGCCCACGCGGTGCTGGCCGAAGTGACAACCGCCACCGAGCAGGTCGAGGCGAAGTGGAGGCTGGGCGGCTGGTGGTTCACGCTGGCCGGCGGCGTCGCCGGAGGCGTCACCGTGGCCATCGTCATGGGCCTGTTCGGCTCGGGGGTCGGGGCCTCGCAGCTGCTGTCCCGCTTCAACCTGCCCGCGTTCATGAAGTCCGAGCCGCCCGTCGCGCCCGCTCCGGCCCCGGTGGCTCCGGCCGTGCCCGCCGTGGCGCCGGCGCCGATTGCGCCCGTGCCGACCGAGCTCTCCGTGGCGCCCGTCCTCGTCGAGACCCCTCGCGAAGTCGCCGCGAAGCCTCCCGCGCCCGCAGTGGCGGATGCGCTCGCGCGCTCGGCCGTGGGGACGCCGGGCGGGGGCGCCGTGATTCCGGCCGGTGGCGCCGTGGCCGCGGTCGCGACGTCGAGCGCGCCCTCGCGTCCCTCGCTCACGGGCGTCGTCACCGTCGAGCGGGGTGGCTCGGTGCCCGTGGTGCCCGCGTCGGGTGGCGGGCTCGCGGCCGAGGTGAGCGGCATCTCTCGCACGTCGCGCCAGGAGCGGGACGTGGAGTCCGCGCCGCCCGTGGCGCCGAGCTCTCGCGCCGCCGACGTGAAGCTGTCCTCGCGGTCCACCGCGCCCGCTCCCACGCCCGTCGAGGCGCCCGCGGCGGCGGAGGATGACTTCGGGGACCTGGAGAACGACCTGGGCCCGGACGCGGCCTATGCGCGCGAGCTGTCGGGCCCGGCGTCGGGGACGCGCAAGCGTGAGCCGCCGCCGTCCGTCTACATCCCGCCGGTGGCGCCCATCCAGAACCCGCGCCTGTCGCTCACCCAGTCGGACGTCTTCGAAGTCGTCCTCGCCAAGAAGGGCGAGGTCACCGCGTGCGCGAACGTGAAGCCGCGCCCGGTGGACGAAGGCACGCGCGTCGTCGTGCGCTGGTCCATCCTCCCCAGCGGCGAGGTGTCCGAGGTCGTCACCGAGACGGCGTCGCTCAGGGGCACGTCGTTCGCTCGCTGCATCGAGGCCAAGGTCCGTGCGTGGGACTTCCCCAAGCACCAGGAGCAGGGGGGGCCCGTGCGGTTCCCGTTCGTGTTCTGAAGCCCACCGACAGGAGAGCGCCCATGCCTGCCTACGTCGTCGTCGAAATCGCGGTGCATGACGTGCAGACGTATGAGCGCTACCGGCAGCTGGCGCCGCCCTCCATCGCGCGGTACGGCGGACGCTACCTGGTCCGGGGTGGGGCGACGGAGGCGCTCGAGGGGACGTGGCAGCCGCCGCGCTTCGTCATCCTCGAGTTCCCCAACGTCGAGCAGGCCCGCTCCTGGTGGTCCTCGCCCGAGTACGCCGCCGCGAAGGCGCTGCGCCACGCGAGCGCGCACACGATGATGTTGTTGATGGATGGACTGCCGC
The DNA here is from genome assembly GCF_900111765.1 of Myxococcus fulvus. The sequence continues at coordinate 417,048 of NZ_FOIB01000009.1, read as the reverse complement.
TCGACCAGGGCCTCCCGGTGGTCGCCGGCGTCTCCACGCTGGCGCCCTGAGCGGGCCCTTCCTCCGAATCGGAGTAGCCTCCAAGCCCGAGCCCGTCCCGCGCGTCGTCCCGGCGCGAGCGGAGCGGTGCGAACTGGAGCGTCATGTCCGCCGAGCCTGTCCTGCGTCGTGGGCTACTTGCCCTCGCTCTCGCCGCCTGTCTGTCATTGGCCTGTGATGAGGGCGACCCCGTCGTCGAGGAGGACATCCTCACGCGCCTGTCCGCCATCCCCGGCCTGACGGTGCGCGAGGAGGCCCTGGACGCGCAGTTCCCCGCGTCCGCGCGCTTCTTCGTCATGGAGTTCGAGCAGCCCGCGGACCACACCCGCCCGGACGGCCCGCGCTTCCGTCAGCGGATGACGCTGCTGCATGTCTCCAGCGACAACCCCATGGTGCTCTACGCGGGGGGCTACTTCGTCTCGCTCCAGGCCTCGCGGCGCGAGCCCACGCAGCTGCTCAACGCCAACCAGCTCTCCCTGGAGCACCGCTTCTTCGGCCCCAGCCGCCCGTCGCCCGCGGACTGGAGCCTGCTCACCCTCAAGCAGTCCGCGGATGACTTCCACCGCATCGTCCAGGCCTTCAAGCCGCTGTATCCCCGGAAGTGGATCTCCACCGGCGCCAGCAAGGGCGGCGAGACGATGGTGTTCTTCCGGCGCTTCTACCCGGACGACGTGGACGGGACGGTGGCGTACGTGGCCCCCATCGCCCGCTACGACGACGCGCGCTTCGTCGACTTCCAGGAGGCCGTCGGCACCGCCGAGTGCCGTGAGCGATTGAAGGCCTTCCAGCGCGCGGCCCTCACCCGGCGCGAGGCGATGCTGGCGCAGATGGAGACCCGCGCGCGCGAGCGGCAGCTCTCCTTCACGCACCTGGGCCTGGAGCGCGCCTTCGAGCACGCCCTCATCGAGCACTATTTCTACTTCTGGCAGTACGACAGCCTCTCGCGCTGCGACAGCGTGCCCCTGGCCACCGCCAGCGACACCGCGCTCATGGACGAGCTGGACGGACGCGTGGGGCTCGGCTTCTTCTCCGACGCGGACGTGGACGCCTACGGGCCCTACTACTACCAGTCCGCCACGGAGCTGGGCTTCCCCCGGCCGTTCGAGTCCCACCTGGCGGACCTGCTCCGCTTCCCGGGCACCGACGTGCCGGCGTCGTACCTGCCCCAGGGCGTGACGGCCACGTTCGTCGAGAGCGCCATGCCGGACATCCAGGACTGGGTCGCGCGCGAAGGTGAGCGCTTGATGTTCATCTACGGCGCGCAGGACCCGTGGACGGCGGCGGCCTACGAGCTGGGCGGCGCGCGCGAGTCCGCGCTGTACTCGGTGCCCGCGGGCAACCACGGCGCGCGCATCTCGCAGCTGCCCGTCGCCGAACGCAACGAGGCCCAGGCACTCCTTCGCCAGTGGGCTGGCGCGGAGTCCCGGGCCTCGGGACTGCAATCACAATCCTGGCGACTGGAGCCGGAGGGCGAGGAGTTCGGTCCCCGTCCTCCCGGCTCGCGTCAGCGCTAGTTCACGCCGACGGCGGTCCAGCTCTCCTTCACCTTCGCCACCTCGGCCGAGTCCGCGCCGTACAGGTCCGTGGCCGCCTGGACGGTGGCGGTGCGGGCCTGGGCGAACGTGGTGTTCGGCGTCATGTAGTGGGCCAGGGCGCGGTAGTAGATCTTCAGGCCCTTGTCCATGCCGATGCCGTCCTTGACCTCGATCTGCGAGGTGCGGTTCGTGCCGCCGTTGGCCAGCAGGTAGAACGCGTTGTTCGCGATGCCGCTGGAGCCGTGGACCTCCGTCTGCTTCGGGTAGTCCTTGTAGTTGTCGATGGAGTAGTTGTCCCGCTTCGGGTCGTCCATGTAGCGCAGGCCGTCCTCGGAGTTGCCGTTCGTCGGCGTCCAGGCCGTCTCGCCCACCGTCCAGTTGAACTTCACGGCCGGGTTCTTCGTGGAGGCGTACCACTCCACGCCCGCGCCCATGATGTCGCTGAACGCCTCGTTCAGACCACCGGACTCGTTGCGGTAGATGAGGCCGGCGGTGCGCTCCGTCAGGCCGTGGGCGATCTCGTGGCCGGCGATGTCCAGCGCGGTGAGCGGGCCGGACGTCTTGCCGTCGCCGTCGCCGTAGCTCATCTTCGTGCCGTCCCAGAACGCGTTCACGTAGTTGGTGCGCACGTGGACGAAGGAGTTGAGCGCCTCGCCCGCGCCGTCGATGGAGTCACGGCCCAGGACGTCCTTGAGGAAGTCGTACGTCATCGCCGCGCCGTAGTGCGCGTCCACGCCCGCCTTGGTGCGCTGGCCGTCGGTGGCCTCGCCCCAGACGTTGTTGTCGTCGGTGAGCTGCGTCTTGCCCGACGCCGTCGACTTGTTCATCGCGTCGTAGGTGTTCACGCCCTTGCCGCGCGTGCTGTCCTCGAGCGTGTACGTGCCGTCCGCCTGCTGCTTGGTGTCCAGCGCCACCTTGCCGCTGTACAGCGACGTGTCGTCCGCCTTGCTGCCGGGCTCGGGGGGCACTTCCTTCGGGGTGATGCTGATGCCCCAGCCGTTGAGCGAGCCCGTGTCGCGCTTGGCCTTGTCCTCGACCGTCAGCGTCCACTCGCCCTTGGCGGACTCACCCGCGAAGTCGCTCAGGTCGAACGTGCCCTTCACGTCGTCCGTGCCGCCGCCCGTGCGGTTGTGCACCACGGCGCTCTTGCCCGAGGGGCTGGTCAGCGTGACCTTCAGGTCGCCCTTGAACGTGTGGGCGATGTCCAGGTCCAGCTTCAGGCTCTCGATGGTGCCGTCCTGGTCCACCTTGACCTTGGACGTCACGGTGCTGTTGTCGGCGATCTCCGCCTTGGTGGTGTTGGTCGCGGAGATCTGCCCGGCCGCGACGCCCGCCTTCGGCAGGCCCTTGTTGGAGCCGTAGAAGCCGCCAATCTCATTGTACGACTCGAAGATCTTCCCGGTGTTCGCGTCCACCAGGTAGTTCATCTTGCGGGGGCGGTCCTGGCCCTCGATCTGCGACATCTGCACGCGGTAGGCGGAGTGATACTCACCGGCCTTGTCCTGGTAGATGACGCGCTCGGCGTGCGGCTGCTTGTCCGGCTTCGCGCCGAACTCCTTGCGCGCGATGTCGATGGCGGACTGGGTGTTCAGCTTGGGCAGCTCCTTGCCCAGGCCCTCGGGGACCACGGACTGCTCGCCGGTGACGCTCGTCACCTTGCCGTCCTTGTCCAGGTGCGTGATGACCTGCTCGCCGAAGACCTTCACGCCCTCGTGAACGCGGTCCAGACGCACGTGCGTCATGCCCAGCGCGTCCTTCTCCACGTTGGCGGCGGCGAACGCCGGCTGCTGCGCCATGAGCGTCTGCGCGCCCTTGAGCGGGTTCAGGTGGGTGAGCGAGGTCTGCACGGCCTTCTGCGCCTCGGGGCTCTGCAGCGCCAGGCGGCCCGGAGCGGCGGGGGCCTGCGTCAGCGTCTTCTCCGCGCGCGCCAGGTCCGTCGTGCGCGCCGCGGGGCCGAAGCCGTCCTTGGTCTGCAGCGGGGCGTTGGCCGCCTTCGCGGTGTTCTTGGGCTGGGTCTCGGTGGTCGCGGGGCGAACGCTGACGGGCTTGGTGTCGACTCGGCGGATGGTCATTTCAAAGCTCATTCACAGCGGGGGATGCGAGAATTGTCGCACCCACGTCACACGGAGTTGCCGCCCACCCTGCTGCGACGCGCCATTTCGGGTTTATCGGCTTGTTTCAGCCCGTGTTTCAGTGTTTCCAAGCGGTTTTGAGGACACGGAGTGCTTCCCGCGACTCCGGGGGTATGAGCCGCCCCAGGCGGATTCCGGCCCGCGAAGCCGAATTAACCGTGAATTATCCCAGGATTTTTCCAGCCTCACCGGCATGGAAAGGGGCTCTTCCGGGGCTTGGGGTGGATCAGGGTCCGCCGAAGAAGGACGCCTCGAGCACGCGCACGAAGAGGTTGCAGGCGGCGTGGAAGAGGGCGGCGCCGACGACGGTGCCGGTGCGCTCGCGCATCCAGCCGAACAGCAGGGCGGGGAAGAAGACCGACAGCCGCCAGGTCTGGAAGATGGCCAGGTGGCCCAGGGCGAAGAGCAGGGCGGTCACCCAGAAGGCGGGCCCCAGCCGGGCGCCGAGGAACTTGCGGCCCTGGGGCCAGGCGTCGCGCAGGCGCGCCTGCAGATAGCCCCGGTAGAAGAACTCCTCGGGCAGCGCGACGACGAAGAGCTGATCCACCACCCATTCGCCGAAGCGCGGCGGCAGCCGGAGGCGGAAGTGGACCTCGCCGCCCAGGGGCGTGAGGTGGCGCGCGAGCGACTCGGGCAGGTGGGGCAGCAGCTCCACGAACCCGGCGAACGCGAGGAAGAACAGCGGGCCCACCAGCGCGGAGACCTTGAGGAACAGCAGCAGATCCTCGCGCCACGCGCGGGCGGACAGGCCGTAGTCGCGGTAGTCCTCGTCCCGCCAGCGCATGGGGATGAGGGGCAGGTAGAGGAAGCCCACCGTGGCCACCAGCTTGGGGATGCTGGTGCCGCCGAAGGCGAGGAACGCGGCGATGATGCCCGCGAAGCCCAGGGCCCACAGGCCCACGGCTTCCTGCACGGCGCTGGGGCGCCAGGGAGTCGCCACCGACTGCTGGGTCATGGTCCGTCCGCGGAGGCGAGCGTCACCTTCACCTCGCCCATGGGCAGCACCCTGCAGCCGCGCCGGGTGCGCTGCACCACCACCGCCACCAGCCTGCCGTCCCCGTCGAACACGGGGCTGCCGGGAGGAAGGGCGAGGGGCACGTCATAGAAGGGCGCCGGCGCGCGAGAGACCTGGGCCGCCTCCGGCTTCGCGGGACGACTCCGGGTCGCGGGCACCACGCCCACCACCCAGCGTCCCTCCAGGCTGTCGCCGTCCTTGAGCAGCCGCACCGCCACCGCGGGGTAGGTGCCATCCGGCGCCGCGACGACGGCGACCTTCAGCGCGACGTTGGCGAGCAGGACACGCGCGGGCAGGGCCTGGCCCGCGTGCTCCACGGTGGCGACCTGGAGGCCGACATACTCCTCGCCCACGGGCTCCACGGAGGTGAGCACCTGGCCCGCGGCGCCCACGATGACGCCATGGCCGGTGCGCTGGGGGCCGCTGACCTTCACCACGGAGCGGGTGTGCTGCTCCAGCACGCGCTGGAGGTCCGCGCGCGAGGGCCGCGCCTTGTCCGCCGCGAGGGCGGGCAGGGCGAGGAGACACAGTGTGAGGACGAGCGGGGACAGGCGGGACATCGGCGCGCGAGGCAGCCTATCACCGCCCGGCGCGCAGCGCGGTGAGGAAGCGTTCGGCGCTCTGGGTGTTGAGCACGTCCTGCTTGCGGGCCCAGCCCCGCCGGGCGGTGGCGACCCCGAAGGCCAGGTTGGCCAGGTCCTCGCGGCGGTGCGCGTCGCAGCTCACCACCAGCTTCACGCCCAGCTGGACGGCCTTGCGGACATACTCGGCCTTGATGTCCAGCCGCGCGGGCTTGCCGTTGATCTCCACCGCGACGCCGCGCCGTGCGGCGTGCTCGAGCACCTCGTCCATGCGCAGGGGATAGGGCTCGCGGCTCTGGAGCAGCCGGCCGGTGGGGTGCCCGAGGATGTGCAGGTGCGGGTTGTCCAGCGCGGTGAGGACCCGCTTCGTCATCTGGTCCTCGTCCATGGAGTGGCGCACGTGGATGGAGGCGATGACCACCTCCAGCTTCTCGAGCACCTTGTCGTCGTAGTCGAGCGCGCCGGACTCGAGGATGTCCACCTCGATGCCCTTGAGCAGGCGCACGCCGGGGACGGCGGCGTTGACGCGGTCGATCTCCTCCCACTGGCGCTCCAGCGCCTCCACCTTGAGGCCGCCCGCGTAGATGGCCGCCTCGCTGTGCTCTGTAATCGTGAGGTACTTCAGCCCCAGGGCCTTGGCCGCGAGCGCCATCTCCTCGAGCGTGTTGCGGCCGTCGGACCAGGTGGAGTGGGCGTGCACGGCGCCCTGCAGGTCCTCCATCGTCACCAGGTCCGTGGGCAGCTTCCCCGCGCGCGCGGCCTCCACCTCGCCGTTGTCCTCGCGCAGCTCCGGCGGGACGAACTGCATGTCGAGCAGCGCGTAGAGCGCGGCCTCGTCCGCGACGGGCAGCTTGGTGCCGTCGTCGCGGTGCACGCCCCACTCGGAGATCTTCATGCCGCGCTCGTGGCCCAGGTTGCGCAGGCGGATGTGGTGGGCCTTGGAGCCGGTGAAGTGGTGCAGGGCGGTGGCGAAGTCCTCGTCGGGGAGCACGCGCAGGTCCACCTGGAGGTCGCCGGCCTCCATGCGCACGGAGCACTTGCTGTCGCCCTTGCCAATCAAGGTGGCCACGCCGGGCGAGGTCGCGAGCGCGTCCAGCACGGGGCCGGCCTCCGCTGCGGAGGCGATGATGTCCACGTCCGCCACCGTCTCGGCGCGGCGGCGCACGCTGCCGCCCAGGCTGGCGCGGATGACCCCGGGGGAGGCTCGCACGCGCGCCAGGAGCGCCTCCGCGATGGGGAGCACGTCGCCCAGGAGCTTCCGCTCTCCGCGAGCGCGTCGGTACAGGGTGATGCCCTCGAGGATCTTCGCCTGGCTCTTCTCGCCGAAGCCCTTGAGCTGCTTCACGCGCCCCTCGCGGCAGGCCTGCTCCAGCTCCTCGACGCTCCCGATGCCCAGCTCCTTCCAGAGGGTCGCGACCTTGCGCGGGCCGATGTCGGGCAGCTTCATCAGCTCCAGGAGTCCGGGAGGGAACTTCGCCCGCAGCTCCTCGAAGTAGGTCATCCGTCCGGTGGTCACCAGCTCGGTGATCTTCTCGGCGAGCGCGGGGCCGATGCCCGGCAGGCTCTCCAGGCGGCCTTCGGCGACGAGGGCCCCCAGCTCCTGGGTGAGGCCGAGGATGCGGTCGGCCCCCATGTCGTAGGCACGGGAGCGGAAGCCGTTCTCGCCCTGGAGTTGGAGCAGCAGGGAGATGTCCCGGAGGACCTGGGCAACGGTGGCTTTGTCGACGATGGGCGGGGTCACGTCAGAGGTCACCTGGAAGAAGGTAATGCCCGGGGAACGGGGGTGCAGCTTGCTTCTCGTTGTGGGAAAAGGGCGGCGATGACGAAGATCAAGCTCGGACCGGCGGACTTCGCCGAGAGGGAAATGCGCGGCTACGAAGTCGGCAAGCGCAATGTCTGCATCGCGAAGATTCACGGCCGTTACAAGGGCCTTGATGACTGGTGCAACCACGCGGGCTGTTTGCTGTCGGGCGGACGCATCGAGGACAACATGGTGGTCTGCCCCTGCCATGAGGTCGGCTTCGACATGGACACGGGGAAGAACGAGACCTCGCCCGGGGTCTGTGACGACCAACCGACAGTGAGCGTCGAGGTCCAGGACGGCGCCCTCGTCGTCGAGCTCCCCGACAACACCTGACGTGCCCCCGGCACCGGAGTCACCTCCTCATGGCACACGACGACCATGACCACGGCGGCACGCCGCCCTCGAATCGCCACGAGCACCGTCACGAACATCCCCACACCCATGAGGATGGCGTGGTGCATTCCCATGAACACGCCCATGAGCACGAGCACGCACATGCGCACGGGAAGGACCCCGGGCATGACCACGGCCACTCACATGGCCACGGCCACGGGCACTCGCACGACCACGGCCACTCGCATGACCACGGCCACAGCCACGAGCACGGCGACAGCCACGAGCACGGTGCGGCAAGCGTCTCGCACGAGCACAAGTCGCGTGCGCCCGTGCACGTCAGCACCTTCGTGGTGACGTGCTCCGACAGCCGCGATGCCTCACGTGACGCGAGCGGCCGTGTGCTGCGCGAGGGTCTCGAGTCCGCGGGCCACGGCGTCGCCGGCTACGTCGTCGTGAAGGACGACCCGGAGGCCATCCGGAAGGCGGTGGCCGAGGCGCAGTCGGTGGGCGCCCGGGCCATCCTCTTCACCGGGGGCACCGGCATCGGTCGACGCGACACCACGGTGGAGACGCTGCGAGGCCTCTTCGAGAAGGAGCTCCCAGGCTTCGGCGAGCTGTTTCGCATGCTCTCGTACAAGCAGATTGGCAGCCCGGCCATGATGTCGCGCGCGACCGCGGGCACGTATCAGGGGATGATCATCTTCGCCCTGCCGGGCTCGCCGCGGGCCGTGCAGCTCGCGCTGGAGGCGCTCATCCTCCCCGAGCTGGGCCACGCCGTACGGGAGCTGACCCGGTAACGAACGCGCGGGATTTTCACCGCGCGAGAGTTATTGCGGCTTTCCCTTAGAGCTGGGGCCTTGAGGATTGACCCACGGGAAATGTTTACGCAGAGTATACGGAATTCGCTGCTCTGTCGCGAATAGGTCCCGTTGGTCGTCCCTTCAAAGTTGACCCTCCCGGAGAGGAGGAGCCCCATGCATATGAAACGACTGGGTTCGTTGGCGTTGATGCTTGGCTGTGTCTCGGCGTACGCGAAGGCGCCGGAGCGCGAGGTGTGGATCACCCTCGGCGCGGATGCCGTCACGGAGGTGAACGCCGCGTTCATCGTCGCCGGAGAGCGGATTCCGGCGCTGGCGGGGCGCAAGGGCGACGTCGTCGCGATGAAGCTGCCCGAGTCTCGCATCGACCTCGTCTCCGAGGTGATGCACGAGAAGCTCAAGCGCTGTGGCGGCTTCCTCTACCACGAGACGGAGGCGGACGCGCTCGCGGAGCTGTCCGTCGAAGGTGCGCCCGCGCTGGCCCCCTCGCTGGCCGTGACGTACTCGCTGGACAAGGCTCCGGTGGTCAACACGCTCATCGGCGGAATGGCCGCGGCGAACATCCACGGCAACATCGAGTACCTCTCGACGGAGTTCCCCACGCGTTACTACACGTCTCCCCATGGCGTGGCCGCCGCCACCTGGGTGCGGAACCTGTGGGCGGGCTACGCCGGCGCGCGCGCGCAGACCGGCGGCGACGTCACCGTGGAGCTCTTCACCCACGCCCTGTGGGCGCAGCCGTCCGTCATCCTGACCATCAAGGGCACGCAGCAGGTGCCGGCGGGGGACGAGGAGATCGTCGTCCTGGGAGGCCACCTGGACTCCACCAACCTGTCGGGCTCCGCGGCGCCCGGCGCGGATGACAACGCGTCCGGCATCTCCACGCTCTCCGAGGTCATCCGCGTGGCCATGGCCTCCAACTACCAGCCGCTGCGCACGGTGAAGTTCATGGCCTACGCCGCCGAGGAGGTGGGCCTGCGCGGCTCCAAGGAGATCGCCGACAAGGCCAAGAACGAGGGCGACAAGGTCGTCGGTGTCCTCCAGCTCGACATGACGAACTACAAGGGCTCCGTGGCCGACGTCGTGCTGATGACGGACTTCACCAACGCGGCGCAGAACGCGTTCATCGGCAGCCTGATCTCCACCTACGTCGCCGGCGTGCAGCAGGCCACCTCGGCGTGTGGCTACGGCTGCTCGGACCACGCGTCCTGGAACGCGGCGGGCTTCGCGGCCTCCATCCCGTTCGAGGCGATGATGGGGCAGCACAACAGCACCATCCACACCGCCAATGACACCCTCGCGGTGAGCAACAACAACGCGAACCACGCGCTCAAGTTCGCCAAGGTCGCGGGCGCGTACATGGTGGAACTGGCGAAGGGCACCGCCACGCTGTCCGACCCCGTGGCGCCCACCGTGGCCCTCACCGCCCCGACGACGGGCACCACCGTGTCCGGCACGGTCACCGCCTCCGCGACCGCGCAGGACAACCAGGGCATCAGCCGCGTGGAGTTCCTGGTGGACGGCGCCGTCGTCGGCACCGCCACCACGTCCCCGTACTCCATCGCCTGGAACACCGCCGTCATCGCCAATGGCAGCCACTCCGTCGTCGCCCGGGCCTATGACCTCATCGGCAACACCGCCGACAGCGCCCCCGTCACGGTGACGACCAGCAATTCCTCCGGCAACGCCATCTTTGACCCGGTGCTGCGCGTCCCGCGCTGCGCGAACGTGTCCAACATGTGCGACTCCACCACGCTGCTCGTCGGCCGCGCGAGCCTGGGGCCCGAGGCGAACGGCCCCAACACCGTCAACAACTCGTGCGCGGACGGCATCAACGGCACCTTCCACTTCGACGAGTCGAATGACCGCATCAAGGTGTCCACCGTGAGCGGCAACCCCTTCGCCGCCGGTGAGACGGTGCTCATCGAGGCCACCGTGTGGGCCCTCGCCGCGCGCCCGGACAAGCTGGACCTGTACCACGCGCCCAACGCCAGCAGCCCGGTGTGGACGAAGATCACCACGCTCGCCCCTCCGGCGGGTGGTCAGCACACGCTGTCGGCCACCTTCACGCTGCCGGCGGGCACCAACCAGGTCGTGCGCGCGCGCTTCCGCAAGCAGGGCAGCGCCCAGCCGTGCTACGCGGGCGCCTACGACGACCACGACGACATCGTGTTCGCCGTCAGCCCGTAGCCGTGTCGTAGGATGCCCTCTCGTGCCTTCTCCGATTCCCTGGAGGAGGCGCGGGACTCCCGGGCCCTGAGTGGGCTCGGGAAGCGTGGGCGGCGGGCCGCCGTTCCAGGATCATTTGGGAGCCCCGACGTGACACGCCGCTCGAAGACGCACCCTGGCCTGAGCCCTCGGGCGGTGCAGCACCTGCGCCCCCGGCTCGACGCCGTGCTGGCCTCCACGGATGCCCGGACCCGCATCGGGTTCGACCCGGTGGAGTTCCCCCACCGCTACCAGGACGCTCGCGACATCGAGGTCTCCGCGCTGCTCGCCGCCTGTCTGGCCTACGGGCGCGCGGACCTGTTCCGTCCCAAGGTGGACTCGCTCCTGAAGCAGATGGGCCCTTCACCCGCGGACTTCGTGCGGAAGCTGGACATCGCTGGCGCCAAGGCCCTGCTGAAGGGCTTCGTGTACCGCTTCAACGTGGGCACGGATCTGGCGGTGCTGCTGCTCGGTATGGGCCAGGCGCTGCGGGAGCACGGCAGCCTGGAGTCGCTGTTCGTGAGGGGACTTACAGCCGAGGGCTCGCTGCACGGCGGCTTGAGCGCCTTCACCACCGCGCTGCGCCGCATCCCCATGGAGCCCCTGCGCGAGGCGATGGGGCCCGAGCGGGGGCTTCATCACCTGTTGCCCTCGCCGTTGGGGCCGGGCGCGGCCAAGCGGTTGAACCTGTTCCTGCGGTGGATGGTGCGCGGACCGGACACGGTGGACTTCGGCATCTGGAAGCGGGTGTCCGCGTCCGCGCTGCTGATTCCGTTGGACACGCACATCGGCCGCATCGCCGGGCACCTGGGCCTGACGCGTCGCACGGACCTGACGTGGCGGACGGCGGAGGAGGTGACGGCGTCGCTGCGGGCGTTGGATGCGGCCGACCCCGTCCGCTACGACTTCGCGCTCTGCCACTATGGAATGAGTGGCGCGTGTCCGGCCCGGCCGCTCCCGGAGAACTGCGAGCGGTGTCCGCTCCTGCCTGCCTGCCATGTCGGGCCGGACGTGGTGGCGGAGGCGACCCGACGGGTCCCCGGTGCCTCGCGGCCCAAGGGCCGCGCAATGTCCGGTGGGGAACGTCGTTGATTCCTGCATGAGGGAACGCTGCAATCCGGCCGGGTGTCTGCGTGTGAATCCCACGGGGACATCAGGGCCTGCCCGGGCCGAGGAGCGTGATGCAGTGCTCGCGACACTGGTGTCGGTGCCTCCGGCGGTGGGGGAAGCGGTGGAGCGCGGCCTGCGCGCGTCGGGGGCGAGCCCGTCCTGCCATGTGTTGAGCGTGACGGGGGCCGATGTCATCGCCGCTCCGGTGGAGGAGGGGCTGCTGGTGGCGTGGGATGCGGGAGGGCCGCTGGACGCCCTGCTCGAGGACGTGCGCCGCCTGCATGCGCTGCGCGTGGTGGCCCGCACGCACCTGGTGGTGCTCACCTCTCGGGACGACGCACAGACCGAGGCGCTGGCGGAGGCGGGCGCGGACGAGTGCGTGGCCTCGGTGGGCTCGGGCTGGGGCGCGCGGGTGGTGGCGCTGCGTCGACGGCTGGCGTTGGAGACGCAGGCGCATGACGTCCGCGCCCTGCGCCGCGCCAACACGTTCCTTCGCAGCGCGCTGGACGCGGTGCCGGAGCCGCTCTTCGTCAAGGACCGACAGCACCGCTGGGTGGCGGTCAACCACGCCTTCTGCGGCGTCATGGGCCATCCCGCGGAGGCGCTGCTGGGGCGCTCCGACCACGCGTTCGTCGCCGCGCACGAGGCGGACAGCTTCTGGCGCAACGACGAGCGGGTCTTCCTCACCGGTGTCCCCGACGAGAGCGAGGAGACGCTCACCGACAGGACGGGGCTGGCCCGCGTCCTCGTGACGAAGAAGGCCGTGTTCGACGGCGCCGGGGAGAACTTCCTCGTCTGCATCATCCGGGACGTCACGGACCAGAAGCGCCTGGAGTCGCAGCTGCTGCTCGCCGAGCGGATGGCGTCGGTGGGCACGCTGGCCGCCGGCGTGGCGCACGAAATCAACAACCCGCTGGCCTATGTCAGCTCCAACCTCGCGTATGTGAGGGATTTGCTCGCGCTGCCGGAGCTGTCCGCGGAGCAGCTGCCGGAGCTGCGGGAGGTGGTGGCGGAGGCGCTCGACGGCGCGGGCCGTGTCTGCGCCATCGTCCGGGACCTGCGCACGTTCGCCCGGGGCGATGAAGAGCGACACGGTCCGGTGGACGTGGTGCGCGCGGTGGAGGGCGCGCTGCGACTGGTGCGAAACGAGCTGACGCACCGCGCGCGCATGGTGTGCACCCTGGAGCGCGTGCCGCCCGTGCACGGCAACGAGGTGCGGTTGGGACAGGTGGTGCTCAACCTGCTGGTCAACGCGCTCCAGTCGCTGCCCGAGCGGCCGGCCGAGGAGAACCGCGTGCGCGTCAGCCTGCGCACCGGACGCGCGGGACAGGTGGAGCTGGAGGTCAGCGACAACGGGCACGGCATGGCGCCGGAGGTGCAGCGCCGCATCTTCGACCCGTTCTTCACCACGAGGCCGGTGGGGGAGGGCACGGGGTTGGGGCTGTCCATCTGTCTCACGCTGGTGCAGGCGATGGGCGGGCGCATCGAGGTGAGCAGCGCGCAGGGGTGGGGGAGTACCTTCCGCGTGGTGCTGCCCGCGCTCGCGGTGGGCACTGTCGCCGCGCCGGAGTCCCCGGTGCTGGGCAGCGTGGTGCCGCTGGCCATGCGAAAGAGGCTCCTTCTCATCGACGACGAGCCCTCCGTGGGCAACTCGGTGAGCCGGCTGGTCCGGGACGTGTACGAGGTGCACGCGGTGCAGGACGCGCGCGAGGCGCTGAGACGGTTGTCCACCGGCGAGCGATTCGATGCCATCCTGTGTGACCTGATGATGCCGGGCATGAGCGGAATGGACTTCGTGGTGGAGCTGGAGCGGCTGGCGCCGGAGCTGGTGCTGCGCACCGGGTTGATGACGGGTGGGGCCTTCACCGCGCAGGCGCGGGAGTTCGTGGGGCGCCACTCGCGAGGGCTGTTGGAGAAGCCCTTCGAGCGCGAGCGCCTGTGCACCTTCGTGGAGCACCTGTTCCCATGAAGCGCAAGACATGGCGGTGGGTGGGCATCGGCCTCTTGGCGATGCTCGGGGCCCTGGTGTTCGTGGGCGCCGACTGGCTTCGGGGGTTGTCCTTCGTGGTGCGAGCCGCGGGGATGCAGGGCGCGGTGCCAGAGGCGGTGGCGGGGTTTCGCAACGCTCCGTTCGAGAAGCACGAGCTGCGAGTCCCCACCCGCCATGGCGAGGTCCGCGCGCGGCTGTATCGACCGCGCGAGGTGCGAGGTCGGACGGTGGTGTTGACCTCGGGCGTACACGGGGATGGCATCGACGAGCCGCGTCTGGTGAAGCTGGCGGAGGACCTGGCCCGGGGCGGGCAGATGGTGCTCTCGCCCGAGCCGCCGGACCTGCTGCGCTACGAAATCACCCCGCGCCTCCCGGACATCATCGAGGACGCGGCCCTGTGGGTGAGTGGCCGCGAGGACCTGGCGCCGGGCGGGAAGGTGGACCTGTTCGGCATCAGCTTCTCGGGAGGTCTCTCCGTGGTGGCCGCGGGACGGCCCGCGCTCCGGGACAAGGTGGCCTCCACGCTCTCGTTCGGCGGCCATGGTGACCTGCCCCGGGTGCTGACCTTCCTGTGCAGTGGTCAGCTCCCCGATGGCTCGCACCTGACGCCGCATGACTATGGCGTGGTCATCATCCTCCTCAACGTGGCGGACCGGCTGGTGCCTCCCGAGCAGGTGGAGCCGCTGCGCGAGGGCATCCGCACGTTCCTGCGGGCCTCGCACCAGACGCAGACGGACCGCAAGCTGGCGGAGGAGACGTTCGCGCACGCGCGGGTGCTGGAGACGCGGATGCCCGAGCCCGCGTCGAAGCTGATGGGCTACGTGAACCTGCGGAATGTGGCGGCGCTGGGGCCGCTGTTGCTGCCGCTGGTGCGCGAGTTCGCCGCGGACCCGTCGATGTCTCCAGCCCGCTCACCCGCGCCGGCCTCGCCCGTCTATCTGCTGCATGGCGCGGGCGACACGGTGATTCCATCCATGGAGTCGGTGTTGCTGGCCCAGGCGCTGCGGCCGTACACGGAGGTCCACCAGCTCTCCACGCCGCTCATCAGCCACGCGGAGGTGGACAAGAAGGCGGGCGCGGCGGACATGGTGCGGATGGTCGGCTTCTGGGCGAGCCTGTTGGACGAGTGAGGGGACAGGTCAGCTCTCGCGCGCGACGCTCGCCGCCGTGCGCACGCCGCCCACCGCCGTGGCCAGGGTGCTCTGTCCGGGGAACGCCGAGTCGCCCACCAGCCACAGCCCCTCCATGACGCGCAGCGGGCCCAGCTGTCGGTAGTGGCTCAGGCCCGCGCGACGGGGCACGCCGCCCACCGCGCCGGACTCCCGCTGGGTGAAGCGCTGGAACGTGCGCGGAGACGCAGGAAGGACCTGCGTGACGTGGGGCATCCACTCGGGCGCGAGCTGCTCCAGGGACTCGCGCATGCGCGTCTGGATGCCAGCGATGTAGCGCGCCTGCTCCTCGATGGGCATCGCCCCCAGCTTGCGCAGGGGCACATGCGTGGACGTCGTCACCGTGCGATGTCCCTCGGGTGCGCGGCCCGTGTCCTCCTCGCCGCTGATGGACATGAAGACGTGGTTGCCCTCGATGAACGGAGCCTGCTCGTCACGTACGAGCTCCAGGTGGCTCGCCTCGCGCGTCACCGCGTCGGGCGCCTTGATGACGAGATAGAGCATCGCCGCGCCCCAACCCTCGGCGACGCGCTCCGACAACACGCGCATCGAACCGACGCGCTCGGGAGACAGGCCCGCGAGGCGCATCAATCCTCCTGGCAGCAGGTTGGCCACCACGTGTCGGGCCCGGAGCACGCCTCGGCGGGTGTCCACCTGCCAGTGTCCCTCCTGACGAGACAGGCCCTTCACGCGGTTCGCCAGCATCAGCGTTCCACCGCCGGCTTCCACCGCTCGGGCCAGGGCCCACGCGAGCTGTCCGATGCCGCCCCGGACGTGGCCCGTGCCTCGCCAGTAGTAGTCCATCGCCGCGAGCGCAAACGGTGTCTCCGCTTCCGCGGCCGAGCACTGCACGGTGATTTGACAGAGGGCATCCAGGTACGTGCGCAGCGGGGTGAAGCGCGAGAGGCCGAGGTGCTCCAGCACCGCTCCGAGCGGACGCCCGAGCCACCGCGCGAGGGGGGCATAGCGATGCAGCCGCGCGGCGTGACGGAAGAGCGCGCGAAGGTCGAAGGGCGGCAGCAGGTCCGGGTCATCGAACATGGCCCAGAGCGCGCCGGCCACCTGGGACTGGAGCTCGAACAGGCGACGAATCGCGGGCGCTGGCGCTTCCGGCAGGGCGCAAAGGGACTCGATGAAGCGGGCCCGGTCTCGTGTCACCGGCAACCGCAGCCCCGGTGTGCGCAGCTCCACCACGGGGTCCAGCCAGTCCACCGTCACGTCCAGTGCGTGCTCACGAATCCAGCGGCCGAAGAGCTGATGCGGTTCGAAGCCGGAGAACAACGTCGCGCCCGACTCGAACGCGAAGCCACCGCGGCGAAACGTGCTGGCGCAGCCGCCGGGATAGCTGAGCGACTCGCACAGCGCCACGCGAGCGCCTCGCCGGGTCAGCTCCAGCGCCGTGGCGAGCCCTCCGAAGCCCGCGCCGACCACCACCACGTCGTAATCCAAGTCCGACATCTCCAGGTCGAGTCCAGGGGCGGACCTCCTAACGAGTCCACGCCAGGGGGGCGACTCTTTCGTCACAAGGGTGGGGCTCCCGACATGGGTGTGCGCCTCGACTCGCCCCGGACCGGGTCGTGGAATTCGTGCGGAGAAATCGTTTCGATTCGAGGCCGGAGTCAGGAGGCTGGAGCAGGGAGGGCGTAGACTGTTGTCGACTGCTCACTGAAAGGGCTCCCGTGCACCGCCTCCTCGCCGTCCTCTGCTTCGTGCTCGTGGCCGGTTGCGCCTCCGCCCCCAAGAGCAAGCCGGAGCTCAAGGCCGCCGCCGCACCGGAGCCCTCGAAGCGGCCGCCGTTCCTCAATCCGGCCGAAATCATCAAGCGCATCGAGGACTCGTCGGTGGTGTATCGCATCGACGGGAAGGACTCACCGCCGGGCGGCTGGGCGGACCAGCTCTGGCCGCAGCGTGTGCAGGCGCTCGAGGCGCCGCGCGTGGTGGAGCAAGGCGGCGAGCGCGTCATCGTCGAGTGGCCCGAGAGCCCCGAGGCGCGAGCGCTGCTCGACGAGGCGGAGCCGCACTTCCAGGCCAAGCGCTATGAGGAGGCGGGGAAGCTGTACGAGAAGGCCACGACGGTGTGCCCGCAGTGCTATTTCGCGTGGAACTTCCGCGGCGACGCGGCGTACTTCGCGGGCGACTCGGCCACCGCGCTGGGGCACTACCAGCAGGCCACGCGCCTCAACCCGAATGACCACCGATCGTGGTTCTTCCTGGGCAACGCGCTCGCGCGGCTCGGGCGCTTCGAGGAGGCGCTGGAGTCGTGGGCGTGGTGCCTGGTGCTCAACCCTCGCTACCCCGTCATCCGCCAGTTCTTCCGCGCCAACGCGGGCCTGGGGCTGGTGGTGCGCGAGGACGTCATCGTCCCTCGCGGCTACGCGGAGCGGGACGGGGCTGAGATCTCCATCCAGTTCGACCCCGACCACGACCCGGCGTGGTTCGCCTTCGCCAACTGCAAGGCGCTGTGGCTGGGGGAGCCGTCACACCGCCAGGAGATGACGGGCACCACGAAGGAGCACTTCACGTCGCTGGAGGAGATGGAGTGCCTGGGCTCGGCGCTGCTCGTCCACGAGAACCAGAAGAAGAAGGGGGAGACGGAGCGCTCGGACCCCACGCTGGAGCGACTGTCGCGTATCACCGAGGAGGGTCTGTTGATGCAGGCGGTGCTCTTCGAGGTGGGCGCCCGGGTGCACCCCCAGGTCGTGCTCACCCTCGATGACGACATGCGCCAGCGCCTCAAGACCTACGTGCTCAAGCACGTGCTGGTGCCGGCGTCATCGGTGGGCAAGTACGACCTGTGAGGCCCCGCCGCGTGACTAGCGCGGCAGCTTGAAGCGGAGCGTGAACACGTAGGAGACGCTCACGGCCTTGCCCTGGAACATCACCGGGCTGTAGCGCCGGGTGTGCAGCGCCTCCGTGACGTGGTCGTCCATGTGCGCCAGGCCCTTGAGGATGCGGCAGTCGCGCACCTGGCCCTCGCGGGTGATGACGCACTTGGCGATGACGGTGCCCTCCACGCGCGCCACGCGCGCCTGCTCCGTGTAATCGAGCGGCTGGCCACCCAGGAGCACCGGCGCCCGCATTCCACTGGGGAACGGGATGACGTCTTCACCCGTGGCCTCGCCGTTGCCGCCCGGAGGCAACCCGGGGACGAAGGGCAACCCGATGACCGTGCTGTTCGGGTCTCCCTCCGGATGTCCTCCCGGGACGCCCGTGGGCTCGGTGTCACCGGTGTCCGTCGTGTTCGCCACCGGCTCCGGCTCCACGTCGACCGGCTTGGGGTCCATCGTCACCGGGCTGATCTGCGTGGGGAACGTGTCGCGCTTGGGCTTGCGCGGCTTGGGAGGAGCCGCCTGCGTCTTGGGCTGCGCCGGCGCCGTGTAGCCCTTGGCCACCTGCGGACGCGCCGCGAGCTTGATGACGAGATCCGGCTCCGGCTCGGGCGGCACTTCGGCGGGCCGCGCGGAGATGACCAGGACCGCGCCGAAGAGCGCCGCGTGCACGGCGACGGACCACCCCATCCCAGCACCCAGACGCCCAGCTCGCTGCCGCTCGATGACAGACTTGAACATGGAAGGCCTCCTCCCCGATGGGCGCTCCCGGAGGTCCACCACGCCATGCGGCGTCTCTCCGGCGTGGGCGTCTTGGCTTCGGAGCGCCCCGTCCACGCAGGATTCAAACTACGGAGTCCCGGGGGAGCGATGGCGAAGGGCCGTCCATCTGTCGGTCATGGTTGCGTCATGGTGACGAGACCTCCATCCGGTACCCCACACCGCGCAGCGTGTGGATGCTGAACCCGGAAGCGCTCGTCCAACCGAGCTTCTTCTTCAGACTGGAGACGAAGTTGTCCACCGTGCGCGGGTCCACCACCACGTCACGGCCCCACACCGCGTCCAGGATTTCGCCGCGAGGCAGCGCGCGCTCGCGGTGCCGCAGCAGGTAGGCGAGCAGGTCGAACTCCGTGCGCGTCAGTTCCACGCCCACGCCATCCGGCTTCGTCACCGTGCGGCGTCCCAGATCCAACGAGTACCCGCCGAACGTCGTCACCTGCGCCGGGGCCGTACCCGCGCGGCGCACCAGCGCGCCCACCCGAGCGAGCAGCTCCCTCAGTCGGTAGGGCTTGGTGAGGTAGTCCTGCGCCCCCGCCTCGAACCCGCGGACGATGTCGTCCTCGAGCGAGCGCGCGGTGAGCATCATCACCAGGCTCTTCACGCCTTGCGCCCGCAGGCGCCGGCAGAAGCTGTAGCCGTCCTCGCCCGGGAGCATGACGTCCAGGATGAGCAGGTCGAACTCGCGCTCGCGCAGGAGCGGCTCGGCGTCGCGCGCGCTCGGGGCCTCGGAGACGACGTAGCCCTCGTCCAGCAGGTTGTCCCGCAGGCCCACGCGCAGGTGCGCGTCGTCCTCGACGATGAGGATGGTGGGACGGGTGGTGGAGGGTGGTGAGGTGGTGGTCATCGACGCGGCTCGTGAAAGGTCAGCGCGAACGTGGTGCCCTCGGGCGTGGACGAGGCCACCTGGATGTCGCCGTGGTGCAGCTTCATGATTTTGCGGCAGAGCGCCAGTCCCAGGCCGCTACCGTGGACATCCTGTCCAGGAGGCGTCAACCGATAGAAGTCCTGGAAGACGTTCTCCCATTCATAATCCGGGATGCCCACGCCGTTGTCGCGGAAGAGCACCGTGCAGCCGTGGCCTTCAATCACCCGGGCGCTCACCGACAGGCGCACCGGCGTGCGTTGGTTGTAGGCACACGCGTTGCGGCCCAGGTTGGAGAAGAGCAATCGCAGGAGCGTGGGGTCCGCCTCCAGCTCCGCGTCGTTCAGGTCCGTGGTGAGCTCCACCGGCGTGGAGGTGGCCGCGGCCAGGTCATCGCGCAGCGGGTTGACCAGCTCCTCCAGTCGTACCCGGGAGGGGCGCAGCGTCCAGCGCCCCTTGTCGATGCGGTTGAACGACAGGATGTTCTCCACCAGGAAGTGCAACCCGTCCGCGGCCTGGACGATGCGCGTCGGGTAGTCGCGCACCTCGGGCGCGTGCGCCAGCTTGCGCTCCAGTGTCTCGCCCATCAGCCGGATGGAGGCCAGGGGCGTGCGCAGCTCGTGGGACACCGTGGCCACGAAGTCGCTCTTGAGCTCCAGGAAGCGGTACTTGCGCTGCTGCGACACGAGGGCCAGCGCGACGATGGCCGCGGCCAACACGCCGCACACCGCCACCAGCAGCGTCTTCAGGCCGTAGCGTGCCTCGATGTCCACCTCCGCGCGGGACCACTCGGGCAGGTCCACGCGCACCGGCAGCTCGCGGGCCGGAATCGCGGGGCGGTCTCCCACCAGCCGCACCTGACCGCCGTTGCCGAACAGTCCGCGCGCCCGCATGTCCTCGGCGATGGGGACCAGCTGCGCGGCGATGTCCACCGCGATGCCGTAGACGACCTCGCCCCGGGGCTCCACGTACCACTGCTGGCCCAGCAGCATGGGCTCCACCAACTGCTCGGGCATCACCAGCGCGCCCGCGCCCGTCTCCCTCGCGCGCTCCAGGAAGTCTCCCATGGGCTCGCCAAGGGCGCTGCTCAACAGGAGGATGCGCGCCTGCAGGAAGTCGAAGTCCGCCTGCGTGAAGCGCTGGCGCTCTCGCAGCAGGTCACGCTGCAGCCCCGCGCCTCGGCCGATGCCGCCGAACTCCTCCGGCAGCCCCTCGCGAAGCAGCGAGCGCACCAGCGGCGTGGAGCGGGGCCCCTGCTGCAGGTGCTCCACCGCGAGCAGCAGGAAGGGCAGCTCCTGGTCCGCGGGCAGCGCGTGGTTGGCGTGGTAGCGCAAGAGCTCCTCCACCAGCGCCGTGGCCCGCGCGGGGCTGCCCTCCCGGAGCGCGGACTCGGCCGCGCGAAGCCGGGCCAGGCGCGCCTCCCACGGGCCGGGCGTGGCGCCGTCCCGGAGGTGGTCCGCGAGCGTCTCGTACAGCGCTCGCGCGGGCATGTCGTGGCCGGGCAGGGGACGGGTGAGGCGGGGGAGGAACTGGTGGCCGCGGAACTGGAGGTAGAAGCCCTCGCCCGGCGCGAGCGGGTTGTCCACGGCGGCGTGGATGGCGGAGACCTGCTCCTCCAATTGCCGCGCGAGCACCTGGCGCAGCGACTCCGTGGCGGCGTGTGCCAGCGCGTCCCGGCGCGAGCGCACCTGTGCGTGCGCGTCCTCACGCTCGCGCGTGAAGATGCGCTGGAGGCTCACCAGCCCCCAACCAAGGGCGAGGAGCCCACAGCCCAGGGCCACGAGGGTGGGGAGGAGCCGGCGCAGCATGCGTTTTCGCTGCGGGCCACTATCGCACAGCCCCTGGCTTCCGGAGCGCTTTCACATCACCCCCGGGGACGGGGCCAGTGTCCCTGGCGGGCGGACGGCCGGGCTCGCGGTCCACGGGAGGACAACCGCGAGGGGAGGGGACTGGCCGCCGACGCGAGAGGGTGCCGAGCTTGCGTCGTGGGCCCGAGGAGTCCACGCGGGGCCCTCACTCAATGGAGGGAGGTCCGCCCATGTACTTTCCCCTGTCACGGCTGTCCCCCGAAGGGCCGGTGGTGCTGTGGGGGGGAGAGCTTCCCTCCGGTGGTCTCAAATACCTCACCTTCTCCCGATACCTGGAGACGGTGCCGGAGGGTGCGTGCGGACTCGTGGAGCTGTCCGGCTCCTCGTCCTCGCTCGCGCTCGACGCGCTGGGCCGCGAGCGGGGGCTGCCCGTGCTCGCGCTCACCGACACGGCGGGCGCCGCGTATTTGAGAGACCAGGGCTTTGGCGGCGAGGTGCGCACCGTGCGCCGGCTGTCCGAGGCCTGGGAGGTGGCCCTGGGCTACGAGCGTCAGGGGTGGTGCTGGCCCCGGCAGCTCTCCAACGGCGCCCTCGTGGGGTGCGTGGAGGGCTGGGCGGGCGAATTGCGCGACTTCGTCCGGGACGCCTTCCCATCCGTGCGGCGGGTGGTGTGTGGCTTCGGCACCGGCGCCACGCTGGTGGGGCTGCACCGCGCCTTCACCCCCGAGGGCTACGAGGTGGTGGGCCTCCAACCCGCGAAGGGTTCATCGCTGCCGGGCTGGCGCAGGTGGCAGGAGCAGAACCTGGGCAAGGAGGACCTGTTCCATCCCCACCGCGAGGAGGTGGTGCTGGAGACCGCCGCCCCCAAGCACTCCGACAGCCTCGCCGCGCTTCTGACGTATGCTCGCGCGGAGACGCACCCGGAGGAGATGCTCGTCATCGGCCACAACGCCCGGCCACCCTTCGGGTGACGCTTCGCGCCCGAATTCGCGTCTGGGAATAATCCTAGACGCGAATTCCTAGCATTGGCCGTCAGGATTAGCGCCTATCCTGGGTTTGCTGGCACCCTGAGGGAGTGAGTTCAGGGGGGCCTATTGTGTTCATAACAAAATAGTAAATAACCTCTGGACGCCCCAGCCGAGCAGGCGTCCGACGGCGAGGGGCCCTCCTCCTCAAACCCCCGAAAGAGGTTGTCGTTCATGAAGCGTCTCTGGATGGGCACAGTGAGCGCCGTGCTCGCCGTGCTGATGTGGTCCCCGCCGGTCTCCGCGCGAGGGGCCTCGGTCGATGCCTTCCTCCGCGCCCCGGCGGATCGCTCCCTGCCTTCGTCCGCGGCGAACGCACCCCAGCGCGGGCTGCGCATCAACAGCGTGGAAGGTCGTCTGGGCGTCCCGACGTTCGTCTTCAGCGAGCGCGCCCTGAACGCGACGTCGGCCCCGAAGGCCGCGCGTCCCCTGACCAAGGCGAGCGTGAACGCCTCGGCGCGCGAGCACCTGCGTGGCGTGGCGGACCTGTACCGCCTGGGCTCCGCGGATGTGGATGGCGCGGAGCTGCGCCAGGTGCACCTGCCCAAGGACAACGACGGCGCGGTCATCGCGACCTACGGTCGTCGGGTCAACGGCATCGAGGTGTTCCGCAACGAGGTCAAGGTGGTGATGGACCCGAGCCAGCAGCTCGTGGCCATCTCCGGCTACCTCCAGCCGCGCAACAAGGATGACGAGAAGAACGCCCAGGCCTCGGCCTTCCGCGTCTCGGCGCCGCAGGCGATTGCTCGCGCGTTCCAGGACGTGACGGGTGCGTCGCTGGATGCCCGGGCGCTGGCGCCCGCGGGCTCGCAGGGTGACTACAGCCACTACCAGGTGGACCGGAATCTCCTGTCCACGCACGGCTTTGGCGACGCGCCGCGCGCGAAGAAGGTCCTCTTCCCGCTGCCTGACGGCCTGGTCCCCGCGTACTACGTGGAGGTCAACGCGGGCCCGGCGACCAACCCGGACGCGAGCTACACCGCCTTCGTGGTCAACGCGCAGGACGGCTCGGTCCTCTTCAAGCACGACCTGACGAAGTCGGAGGCCTTCACCTACCGCGTGTGGGCGGACCCGGCGACCAAGCTGCCCTACGACGGTCCCCAGGGCAACGACGCCACGCCGCACCCCACGGGCACGCCCAACGGCCACCAGGAGCCGCTGGACAACCCCTCCAACCTGGTCACCCTGCAGAACTTCCCATTCAGCAAGGACGACCCGTGGCTGCCGGCCAACGCGCAGGTGACGACGGGCAACAACGTCGACGCGTACGCGGACCTGGGCGGCGGTGACGGCTACCAGGAGGGCATCGACCTGCGCGCGCCGCTGAGCAACGCGGGCTCGAGGACGTTCGACTACACGTTCGACGTCACGAAGTCCCCGGCGTCCAGCGTCGAGCAGCGGCAGGCGGCGGTGGTGAACCTGTTCTACATCACCAACTTCCTGCACGACTGGTTCTACGACGCGGGCTTCGACGAGGCCTCCGGCAACGCCCAGATGAGCAACTACGGGCGCGGCGGTCTGGAGGGCGACAGCCTCCGCGTCGAGGCGCAGGACTACGGCGGCCGCAACAACGCCAACATGGCCACCCCGGCCGACGGCGCGCGTCCCCGCATGCAGCAGTACATCTTCGACGGCGTCGCGGAGCTCACCGTCTCCGAGCCGTCGCCCATCGCCCGGGGCTACGCGACGTACAACGCGTCGTTCGGCGCGCGGGTGTACGACGTCTCCGCGGACTTCGTCGTGCCTCCTTCTCACGAGGATCCGGCGATTGCCTTGGGCTACCGCCTGGGCTGCGCGGACGCGAACGGCGCGGACCCGTACGGCGGCCAGAAGCTCTTCACGGGCAAGGTCGCCCTCATCGAGCGCGGTAACTGCAGCTTCGCGTACAAGGTCCTCAACGCCCAGAACGCGGGCGCCGTGGCCGTCATCATCACCAACAGCGCCGCGGGCGCGCTGGGCACGATGGGCGCCAGCGGTGTCCCGGCGGTCGACAACGCCATCACCGTCCCCGCGCTGATGGTGAGCAAGCAGGACGGCGATGACTGGCGTACGACGCTGGAGTCGGCGGCCATCAAGGCCCGCCTGCGCCGCAACGCGGACCTGGATCGCGACGGTACGCTCGACAACGAGATCATCGCGCACGAGTGGGGGCACTACATCTCCAACCGCCTCGTGGGTAACGGCTCTGGCTTGACGAACAACCAGGGCGGGTCCATGGGCGAGGGCTGGGGCGACTTCCACGCGATGATGCTGTCCGTCCGCGAGGAGGACCGTAACCGCGAGGGCAACAACAACTGGCAGGGCACGTACGGCATGGCGGGCTACACCCAGGCCGGTGGCCGCAACAACGGCTACTACTGGGGCATCCGCCGCGTCCCGTACAGCACGAACCTGGCGAAGAACGGCCTGACGCTGCGTCACATGGCGGACGGCACGGCGATTCCCGCCAACGTCGCGTCGAACCCCGACTACGCGGGCACCAACAACGCCGAGGTGCACAACGCCGGCGAGGTCTGGGCCACGATGCTGTGGGAGTGCTACGCCAGCCTGCTCAACGCGCACCCGTTCGCCGAGGCGCAGGACCGCATGAAGCGCTACCTGGTGGCGTCTTACAAGGCCACCCCGTCCTCCCCGACCTTCCTCGAGGGGCGTGACGCGCTGCTGTCCGTGGTCGCCGCGGCCGACCCCGCCGACTACGCGCGCTTCGTGGCCGCGTTCGCCAAGCGCGGCGCCGGCTTCGGCGCCCGGGTGGCGGACCGCGACAGCGCGGACCACATCGGCGTGGTGGAGAGCTACCAGACCGGCAACGCGCTCGAGGTCGTGAGCGTCACGCTGGATGACTCCTCCGTGGGCTGCGACAAGGACGGCATCCTGGATGCCGGCGAGACGGGCCTCTTGCGCGTCACGCTGCGCAACGTGGGCGCCGAGAGCGTCTCGGGCGTGACGGCCACGGCGGCCTTCAACGAGTCGAGCGAGGGTGTCGCGGCGACGTTCGGCGGCGGCAACACGCTGTCGTTCGGCAACATCGCGCGTGGCAGCACCGCGGTGGCGACCATCCCGGTCTCCCTGGCGGCGGCGCCGGCGCAGGCGAGCGGCGCGCTCGCCGTGCTGGGTGTGGACGTGACGTTCCCCATCACCCTGTTGAACGGGTCGACGGTGCACGAGTTCCGCAACAACGTGAACTACGACGAGGTCGCCAACTCCTCGGACACGGACTACGTCGAGACGCAGAACACGAGCTGGACGAACTCCACGTTCAGCTACCGTCCGCTGTGGCAGAACGGTCACGCCACCACGGGCTACTGGCACGCGGCGAACGAGTCGGAGTCGCGGGACATCCGCCTGACGTCGCCGCTGTTCGACGTCGCCGAGGGCCAGAACTTCGTGCTGTCCTTCTTCCACCGCCACTCGTTCGAGTCCGCCGTCGTCTCGGGCCAGTGGGTGCACTTCGACGCGGGCGTCATCGAGGTCTCCGTCGACGAGGGTCCGTGGGAGAACTGGTACCTCTACCTGACGGCGGCCGAGCGGGCGCGGCTCACGAACCAGGGCAACATCGACACGGGCAACCCGTTCGTCGGTGGCTGGCCGGGTTACGTGCGCATGAGCACCAACTACCCCAGCTTCATCCCGGCGCAGACGAACTTCGGTCGCATCTTCGGCGGCCACCAGGTGCGTCTGCGCTTCCGCCTGGGCACGGATGACTTCGTGGGCGCGTATGGCTGGGACGTGGCGAACATCCGCGTCACGGGCATCACCAACACGACGCCGTTCTACTCGCGCGTCGCGGAGGCGGGCTCCGGGACGTGCAACGTGGCGCCCATCGCCGAGCCGGGCATCTCCCAGACGGTGACGGAGTACGTCGTCAACCCGAATGGGACGCGCACGCTGCGCGTCATCACGCTCAACGGCTCCGCGAGCTTCGATCCGGATGCCGTCGCGGGCAGCACGCTGACGTACGCGTGGACCCAGATTGGCGGCCCCGCGGTGACGCTCACGGGCGCCGACACGGCGACCCCGAGCTTCAGCGCGGAGGTTCCGGCGGCCACCATCTTCACGTTCCAGCTCGTGGTGAGCGACGGCACGGACTCCAGCCACCCGCGCGTGGTGCAGGTCCTGGTCAACAACGTGAACGCGGCGCCTGTCGCGGTGGCCCGCGTGAAGGACAACGGCCCCACGACGGTGGACGAGCGCTCGGGCAGCGTCACGCTCGACGCGACGGGTTCGACGGACGCCGACGGCGAGCCGCTCGACTTCGCCTGGACGCAGACGGCGGGTCCGGCGGTAGAGCTGGATGACGACACCAGCGCCACGCCGACCTTCACGCCTCCCGAGGTGACGGCGGACACGGCCTTCACCTTCACCCTGGTCGCCAGCGACGGTATCGCCGCGAGCGCTCCGGCGACCATCACCATCACCGTGCGCAACGTGGACCGTGCTCCCGTGGCGAACGCGGGTGAGAACCAGACGGTCAACCAGGGCAGCCAGGTGACGCTGAACGGCAGCGCCACCGACGAGGATGACGACACCATCACCTACGCGTGGACGCAGACGGCGGGTCCGTCCGTGACGCTCACGGGGGCCGACGCGGCCACCGCGACCTTCACGGCGCCGAGCGTGACGGGCAACTCCGTCGACCTGACGTTCAGCCTGGTGGCCACGGCCGCGGGTCAGGCCAGCGCGGCGAGCACGGTGACGGTCACCGTGACGCGCACCAACACCAAGCCGGTGGTGAGCGCGACGTCGAGCTACACGGTGCACGAGGGCTCGGGTGTGAAGCTCGCGGCCACGGGCACGGACGCCGACGGTGACGAGCTGACGTACCGCTGGGTGCAGGTCGCGGGTCCCACGGTGAAGCTGGATGACGCGGAGACGGCCCAGGCCTACTTCGTGGCTCCCCAGGTCTCCGAGACGACCATCTTCCTGTTCCGCGTCCGCGCGAATGACGGCGTGGCCAACAGCGACACGGTGGACGTGGCGGTGACGGTGCGCAACCTGACGGACAGCGGCGGCTGCACCGCGGCGGGTGGTAGCGCCACGAGCGCGCTGCTGCCGGCCCTGGCCATGCTGGGCCTCGCGCTGCGCCGTCGTCGCAAGTAACGAAATGAGCCCGCCGGCCCGCGTGTGAGGTCGGCGAGTGAAGCCTGAGGGGCGGTCCCGGGATGTCTTCCGGGGCCGCCCCTTGTTTTTCAATGGGCCCGCGCGCGAGGTGCTCGGGTAGGAAGTGAGGATGCGGATGACCAGGACGTGGAATCGGGCCCTGTGGTGGACGTGCTGTGCGGCGATGGTGTGGACGCTCGGGTGCAAGGGGGGCGGGGAGGAGCAGCGACGTGACGCCGCCTCGGCGCCCGAGACGGCGCCCGCTACCGAGGCCCGCGCGTCGGCGGAGGTGCCGAAGTCGGAGGAGCGCCCCCGGGTGGCGGAGCCCGAGGTGGACGCGGGGCCTACGGTCTGTCCGGAAGGTCAGTACCCGTGCTGCGACGGGAGCTGCGGCGACAGCAAGGGTTGTCCTGGCATTGCCTGCGACCCGCGCCGGATGCCGCCGACCATGACGAAGTAGGGGCCCCGGTGTGGAAGCTCGTGCGCGCGCCCGACGACCTTCATGGCGTTTAGGGACGGGCGAAGGCGCCCCTACTCGGGAGTGCTCTGCTCCCAGGGATTGACACACCGGGTTCTCCGCCTGTTCGCGGGAGCGTCGGCTGCGTCAATCGTGCTGGGGAGATCCTTCCCGTAGTAGGTGAATCGCAGCTCAACGAGCTTCTTCGCGCCATGTGCGCGGACCACGAGTGGCGTGCCCGCGAGGACACCTCCACCGGGAGGGCCCGGGCAGGTCATTCCCTGGCGATGTCCATCGCTCAGCTCGATGTCTTCGTCGAGGACGACGAACTGGGCGGGGCCGTACCACCAGTCCAGAATGAAATCCCGAGCAATGACGCTCGAGAGAATCCCCAGGAGAAAGCTGCCGAGGATGGCAATGGCGGTCCTGGTCCGTGACATTGAATGGCGCTTTCGCGCACGTTTCGCGGAGGTCCGCCTTTACCAGCACAGACCTCCGCGTGAGTCATTGCGTCACTGGTCCCCGAACCGTCCCTCACGAGGCCCGCGGGGGCGGGAGTTCATCTGCTCCTCGCGCCGCATGACCTGGTACTTGGACAGCTGGTCCGCGTCGAGCATCCCCTTCATCACCTGGTCCGTCTCCTCGCGCTGGGTGCGCAGGGCCTGGCGGATGTCACGCGCGGACTTCGTCCCGGCGCGGACCTCGTCGAACAGGGTGTTGCGGGAGGTCTCCTCCTGCTCCAGCCGGCGCGTCAGCTCCTGCTCCTGCGAGTAGTTCAGCTTCGCCTCGGACACGAGCCGCTTCACCCGCTCCTGGCGCTGCTCCTGCCCGCGGGCCTGCGCCTGCATCCACTCCTCCTGGCGCCGGTTGAGCTGCTCGTTGCGCATCTCCTGCTGCACCGAGCGCATCGCGTCCTTCAGCGCCTCACGCCCACCCTCCGTGGTCAACGTCTCGCCAGCCATCAGCCCGCGCACCTCGTTGCGCAGCTGCTCCAGCTCGCCCGCCGCCACCGTCGTGCCTCCACCCGCCGGCGCCGCCCCCGTGCCCGGCTGCTTCTCCAGCTCCATCAGGCGCCGGGACAAGCTCAGCGTGGTGTCCTCGAGCGCCTGGATGCGCCGCTCCAGGGCCTCCTGGTTGGCGGGCCGCTCGGCGACGGGCTCGGGCGTCTGGGACAGCGAGGGCGCCTCGACACGCCCGGGGGCCCAGAGGGCCACCGCGAGCGCGGCCGAGGCGAGGACGAAGGAGGCGGGACCCAGTAGCTTGTTCATGGCTTCTCCGACGGGGACGGCAACGACGTATTCCATACCCCGTCGTGCCCACCTCGCTCCACCCCGTCGTGCCCCCCCGAGCGACAGGCCCTCGCGCGGCTCCTCGCCCGAGGGTCCTCGGCTCAGCTCCGGGGCTGCTCGGCCTTCGCCGGGTCATCCATGTCGATGGGGCCCTGGCCCGGGCCCAGCGGCAGGGCGCACTCGTCGCACATCCAGAAGCGGACGATCATCCCGTTGTCACCCGTGGAGACATAGGTGGAGCCGACCACCTCGCCGCCCTCGGTCTTCTTGCAGGAAATGCAGGTATGCGTCTGCTTGCTCTGCGTCATCTGGGAGTCCTCGGGGTGTGGAAACGCGGACGGACCGACACCCTTGCCCGAGTGCCGGTCCGCTCGAAGTCTACTTCACTCCATCCAGGCGCGGGTCATCTCACCCGATGGACATCTGGTAGCCGCCGTTGGGGTTGGAGTTCAGGAAGTGCCGCATCTGCTCGGGCGTAATCGTCTTCACGTTCGCGTCCGCCGGGTCGCGCACGATGAAGTTGCCCTTGGCATCCATGCCCGCCACCGTGACGTAGTGGCCGGACGTGCGGCCCTCGTTCTGGTGCGGCGGCATCGCGTGGTAGTCGCCGTTGGCCACCACCAGCTTGCCCTGCTTGAGCTGGTCGGCAATCCACTCCACGTTGGCGCCCGGGCCCTTGGTCACGGCGTCCTTGCCCATCGCCTTGGCCATCTTCGCGATGCCGTTGACGTCCGTGCCGTTGCCCGACGTGCCGCCCGCCTTGCCCAGGTGGCTGATGAGCTGGGCATCCGTCATGTCCTTGCCATAACCAAAGGCACGCGCGATCTGCGCCATGGACGTGGGGCCGCAGTTGGCCGCGCCGTTCGTATACGAGCCGTCCTTGCCCGCCGGGTTGTACTGGCTGATCTGCGGGACCTTGCTCGGGTCCACGCGGCCGTCACCCGTCACCGGCGCGGCGCCGTCCGTGGCCTGGGGCCCCGTGGGCTTGGGGTTCAAGTCCACCGGGCCCGGCTTGTTCGTGCCCGGCGTGAAGGTGCTCTGGTCCTTGCCCGCGATCCCCGGCAGCTTCAGCGTGTCACCGGCGAGGATGAGGTTGGGGTCGGTGATCTTCGGGTTGAGCTGGCGGATCTGGTTGATGACATCCCAGTGCGAGCCCTCCATGCCCTTGGCCTTGAGCTCGGAGGCGATGCCCCACAGCGTGTCGCCCTTCTTGATCTCCCGGTCCGAGGCCGCCACGGGCGTGCGCGAGTCGTCCGTCTTGCCCGGCGCGAGCCCCGGCTTGTTGCCCGGCTTCGACGTGTCCGTGCCGCCCACCGTGGTGTCGGGCACGTTGGCCGTCGTCCCGCTCGGCGTCTTGCCGCCCGGGAACAGGCGGTTCATGTGGTTCTGGATCTTGTTCTGGTAGTCGTAGCCCCGCGCGTCGTTCATGTTGCCCGCGCCCCGGTGCCACTCGCGCGCGGCGGCCATGCCGCTGCCGTGCTTCTTGGTGAGGTCACCAATCGTCTTCGCCAGGAACTCCATCTGCTTCTCGGGCGGAATCGTCTTGGCGTTCGCCCCGCGGCCCACCTGCATGCCGGACCACTTCTCGAACGAAGGCAGCAGGCCGTTGTCGTCCAGGCCGATGAGCCCGTGGCCCGTGCCGTCCGCGTGCACACCGTGGTTCTTGAACGACGACTCCTGCGCGACGATGCCCGCGAGCACCTTCGGGTCCGCGCCGTACTTCTGCGCGTACTTCTCGATGTACGGCCAGAGCTGCTGGAGGTTGAGCTGCGCGTCGCGGCCCTGCGGCAGGCCCTCGGCCTGGACGGAGGTGGGCGAATTCGTCTGCGGGCGGCGCTCGATGCGAGGAGACATGGGGTCACTCCACGAGTGGAGACACAGGGGTGTGGAAACGACTGATGACCGATTGTCGGCGGCTGAGAAAAAGAGTTGCGGCGACCCAGGTCGGTTTGGCCTGACTTCCGGGTTCGTAGAGCGATAGGAGTCGCCCCTGTCTGGGTGAATCCACACAAGGAGTCGCGAATGAATGCACTGCGTTACGGGCTCGTGACTGGCGCGGCATTGTGTCTGTGGGCGGGCCTCGCGGCCGCGCAGCAACAGCCGCTCACGGGTGTCTATGCCAAGGAGGGCGGCACCCTCGTGGTGCTCGAGGGGGATGGGCAGACACTCGTTCAATACGGGTCGACTTTTCCGCAGGGCCAGAGCATGGGCGCCTGTGAATGCACCTTCGCTGTCCAGAAGAAGACATCCCCGAAGTCGTGGGCCCTGACGACCTTCCAGTCCCAGGGGAAATGGACGCTGGACCTGGAGCCCAGCAAGCTGGTGCTGAAGGGGCCTGGGACGGACTGCTGCGGTGCGGGGTGGTCCGGACAGGACAGCTTCTCGCGGCCATTCACCCGGGCGCTGTCGACGTGCACGGTGAAGGCGAAGGAGGCGCGCCTGCAGCCGCTGGATGGGACGCGGCAGGGGCCCACGGTGGTGAGCGGGGACAAGGTGGAGGCGCACGCCGCGTCACCGCTGCCGGACGTGGTGCCTGTGCGCGTGGTGAAGGGGACGCAGGTTGTCACGGGCCTGTTGCCGGGCGGCGAGCTGGAGTGCGGGACGCAGGCGGCCGGCGTCGAGGCGGCGTCCTCCGGGGCGCTGAAGGCCCTGGCCGGCAAGTGGCTCCAGGTGCGCCGCAAGGGCAAGGGCTACCTCATCGAGGAGTGGTGCGGGGCGAACACGCCCTCGGTGACGGTGGACGCGGCCGGGTCCATCCTCATCGACTTCGGCCAGGATGACCTGACGGGCCAGGTGAAGTCCGTGAAGCCCGAGGCCCGCGGCGGCTCGACGCTGCAGGTGGCCTATCCGAGCGGTGCCAGCGAGACGCTGAAGTGGACCGTCACCGACGCGAAGCGGAACGTGATGCGCGTGCAGGGCGGAAAGGACTACTTCCGCGAGGGGTATCTCTACGTGCGCGACGACGCGCGCAAGGACATCCCGGTGAAGGCGGAGGTCTGCGAAGAGGAGGAGTAGTCACCCCTGTTCGCGAGGGACGGGAGGCGAGGGCGCCTCCCGTCTCCTTGCCACGGCGTCGTGCTTCAGCCGAGCTTGAACGGCTCCAGCTCCGGCACCTTCTCCAGCAAGAGCGGCGGCGAGTGCAGATAGGCCGTGCTGCGGCGCTTCTGGTCGATGTCGTCGTAGACGCGCTGCACCTGGGTGGGCGTCAGGCCCATCACCTGCGCGGCTTCGTCCGTGGGCACGTCGTGGTTCTTGGCCC
Source organism: Myxococcus fulvus (assembly GCF_900111765.1). Next base: position 384,906 of record NZ_FOIB01000009.1, on the reverse strand, counting down.
ACATGAGCAGGTCCAGCTGCGAGTAGTGCACGGAGAAATAGAAGTCCTCCTGCGACTGGGGGAGGCTGAACGTGTCCGTGGTCGGCTCGCCGCTGGTGATCTCCTCGATGACGCCCAGGTGTCTGGCCAATTGATATGTCTGGGTTTTGTAGAGGCCGGCGATGGGCTTCACGTCCGCGGCGCCGTCACCCAGCTTCACGAAGAAACCCTGGTCATACTCCAGACGGTTGGGTGTGCCCGCCACCGCGAAGTTCAGCCGGTCCGCGTGGAAGTAATCCATCATCTTCCGCGTGCGCTGCTTGAAGTTCGTCGCGGCGACAATCTGGGTATAGGCCTGGGGCGGCAGCCGGAAGCGGCGCTCCTCGCCATTCACTTGCACCACGACGTAGAAGAAGTTCACCGCGTCCGTGTTGAGCCGGTCGCCGTGCATGACGATCTTCCACTTCATGTCCGGGGTGAACTCCGGGAAGACGGAGCGCACGGCCTCGTCGCGCTGGCGATAGCAGCCGGCAGCCTCGAGGATGGGGGCGATGTCGTGGAGCTGGTATTTGATGCCCAGCTTCTCGCAGAGCTTGCGGCCCAGCTGCGAGCTCCAGCCGCTGGAGTCGCGCTCGGGCAGGAGGATGCCGAAGACGCGCTCGGGGCCCAGGGCCCGCACGGCCAGCGCCGCGACACACGCGGAGTCGATGCCGCCGGAGATGGCCACGACGAGGCCGCGCTTGCGCAGCTTCTTGAGCACCGTCTCGCGCAGCCCCTCGGACAGCTCGGCCGCCTTCGCCTCCCAGTCCAGCTCCAGCACCTGCTTGGAAAACTTCATTGTGTGACCCCTCTCGAACCCTTCACGACGAACCGATGGATGAATATTGGGTGCGCAGCTCCGCCTTGAGCACCTTCCCACTGGGCCCTCGCGGCAGCGCGTCCGTGAACACCACGTGCCGGGGCACCTTGTGCGCCGGCAGCGATTCCCTGCAGAAGCGTCGCAGCGTGTCCTCTTCGACCGCGGCCCCTTCCTGCAGCACGACCACCGCGCAGGCCGCCTCGCCGCCCAGCGCGTCCGGGACTCCCACGACGGCCACCTCGCGTACCGAGGGGTGCCTCGCGAGCTGATGCTCCAGCTCCGCCGGGCTCACCCGGTGGCCGCCGACCTTGAGGATCTCCTTCGCGCGTCCCACCAGGAAGATGAAGCCGTCCGCGTCGCGCCAGGCCATGTCTCCGGTCCACAGCCAGCCATCGCGCAGGATGGTCGCGGTCTCCTCGGGGGCGCCCAGGTAGCCGGGCGTCACGTTGGCGCCGCGTGCGACCAGGTGGCCTGTCTCGCCCGTGGGCAGCGCCTTGCCGTCCTCGCCCACGACGCGCAGCTCGACGCCGGGAATCGCCACGCCGATGGAGCCCGCCTTCTCCGCGGCCCGCGTCGGGGGCAGGTAGCTCAGGCGGGCCGTGGCCTCGGTCTGTCCGTACATGATGTACAGCTCGGCGGGGTAGAGGGCTTCGCGCGTCCACTGGATGGTGTCCGGGGACATGCCGCCGCCAGCCTGGGTGGCGTAGCGCAGGCGCAGCTTGGAGAGGGCCTCCGCGCCGGCTTGCCGCTTGAGCAGCTCGAAGGTGAGTGGGACTCCCGCGAAGCCGGTGCTGCGCTCCTCGGCCATCGCCTCCAGCACGACGTGGGGGTACATGAAGCGCGGGTCCAGGAAGACGGAGCCGCCCACGAGCAGGTGTGTCTGGAGGACGCTCTTGCCGTAGCAGTAGTGCAGCGGGAGGACCAGGTGCGCCCTGTCTCGTGAGGACAGGCCCAGGTACTCGACGATGGAGCGCGTGTTGGCGGCGATGTTGCCGAAGGTCTGGATGACGCCTCGGGGCGTGCCGGTGCTGCCGGACGTGTAGACGATGGACGCGTGGGCGTCGGAGGGCGTGGATGGAAGGGCGTCCAGCGGTGATGCCTTCGCCTCGGGGTCCACCGCGCCGTCCTCTTGCACCCACGTGCAGGTCGCGGGCGCGAGCGCCTGGAGCATCCGCTCCGGTGGGCGCGTGGCGTGAATCACATACACGTGCGTCAGGCCCGGCTTGCCGGTCCACTTGCGCGCGTCCTGTCCGAAGACGAAGGCATGTCGCGCGCCCGTCTGCGCGAGGATGGCGTCCACGGACGTCGCGCCCGTTTCACGGTCGAGCTCCACCGCGCACGCGCCCAGGGACTGCACCGCAAGCCCGGCCACCGCGCCCGCCGAGCCGAGGGGCAGGGCGATGAGCACTTTGTCTCCGGCCGAGACGCCCGAGGAACGCAGGTGTCCCGCGAGCGCCGTCATCCGCTCCGCGAGCTGCGAGTACGTGAGCCGTGTCCACGGCGAGTCCACCGCCGAGGCCGAGGGGGTGCGCTGCGCGTGGGCCAAGACCCACGCGGGAGCGGAGTCCGTCGCGCTCACGCGACCTCCTGAAGCACGACAGGTTTGAACGCGGCGAAGATGCGCGCGTGGAGGGCGCGAGTGTTCACGCGACCTCCCGATGCGGGACCTCTGCGGTTGCGGCGAGGTGCGAGACCATCGCGAGTGTTCACGCGACCTCCCGATGCAGGATATGTGCGGACACACCAGCGCTCCGCACGTGATCATCACTGCCGCTCATGCCGCCTCCAGCACCACGGCATCGAGGTCCGCCTGCGGCGGCGCGCGCGGCGTGAGGAAGTGGTGCGCGAGCAACTGTGTCGATGCGATGGCGAACAGCGCCATGGTGTCCGCCTCGCTCTCCGCCGCGTTGGGCGCGCGAAGCTTCGCCACCAGCCGCTCCGCTTTTCGCGCGTCGAACACGCCCACCTTCGCCACCGCCTCGGGCGCGAGCAGCTCCCTCGCCCACGCGGGCGCCTCCGGTCCCACCAGCGCTCCGGCGATGGGCGCGCGATACGGGAACTTGCTGCGCTCCAGGATGGACGCCGGAACACGGCCCTTCGCGTAGCGCTTCAGCACGTGTTTCTCGTCCAGCCCCTTGAGTCGCATGCGCTCGGGGATGCGCGCCGCCAGCTCCATCACCGACGTGTCGAGGAACGGGAAGCGCCCCTCCACCGCATTGCCCAGCAGCATCCGGTCGCCCTGCGCCGACAGCAGGTATCCCGACAGGAGCGTCTTCGCCTCCAGGTACTGCGCGCGCGCCAGCGGCCTCCAGCGGGCCACGTGTGCGGGCACCGTCGAGAGCACCGACGCCGTCGGCTCCTCGTCCGCCACGCTCGCCGCGAAGTCCGGCGCCAGGAAGCGAGAGATCCGCCCGCTGTTCGCCCACCGCACCAGGTGCGAGAAGCCCAGGCTGCCCGGGTCCTCCAACCCCATGCCGAAGAACTCGCGCAGCAGCTCCACGTTCTGCTGGCTCACCGACAGGGTGGGGTAGAGCCGACGCAAGAGCAGCGGCCGCCACTTCGACGCCGGGTGCCTCGCCCAGAACTGCCGGACCTTCGTCTCCTTGAACAGGTCGTAGCCCAGGAACATCTCATCCGAGCCTTCCCCCGTGAGCACCACCCGGATGCCGTTCTGCCGCACCCACTCGCTCAGCCGCAGGAACGGCGCCGGCGCCGAGCGCATCATCGCCTGCTCCGCGTGGAAGATGACGCCGGGCACCAGCGTGCCGATGTCCCCGTCGCGCATCTCCACCACGCGGTGCTCCGTGCGCAGCTCCCCGGCCACCGCGGCCTGGTGCTCGCGCTCATCGAAGCGCGCGTGCGCGAAGCCCACCGAGAACGTCCGCAGCGTCCCACCCAGCTGCCCCTGTGCCAGCGCGCACAGCAGGCTCGAGTCCAACCCGCCCGACAGGTACGCCGCCACCGGCACGTCCGCGCGCAGCCGCAGCCGCACCGCGCGCTCCAGCGCCTCGCCCAGCTCCTCCTGGATGCGCGCGTCACTCGCCGTGCTCGGCTCCACGCCGAAATCCAGGTCCCAATACCTGAACGTCTCCAGCACCCCCGCGCGGAACCGGGCCGAGTGCGCGGGCGGCAACAGCCGCACCCCCTCGAACGACGTGCGCGGCGTCACCGGCGACCAGAGCTGGAACGTCTGCTTCAGCCCCCGCGCGTCCAGCGCCGGCCTCACCAGCCCGCTGGCGAACAGCGCCTTGGCCTCCGAACCGAACGCGAGCTGCCCGCCCGGCAGCTCCGCGTAATACAGCGGGCAGATGCCCACCCTGTCCCGAGACATCCACAGCGTGGCATCCCGCGGGTCCCACAGCGCGAAGGCCCACTGCCCCTCGAACCGGCGCACACAGTCGATGCCCCACGTGAGGAACGCCGCGAGGATGACCTCCGTGTCCGAGCGCGTGCGGAACGCATACCGCCCGGCGAGCTGCTCGCGCAGCTCCACGTGGTTGAAGATCTCCCCGTTGAAGACGACGGTGAGCCCCGTCGCCGCGTCTCGCATCGGCTGGTGGCCACCCTCCAGGTCGACGATGGACAGCCGCGTGTGGCCCAGGGCCACCCCGTTCAACACCAGCGCCCGCTGCGCGTCCGGCCCCCGGTGACGGATGCTCGCCGTCATCCGGACCAGCCGCTCGCCCGCCTCGGCCCCGGCGCCCCCTCCCGCCGGGTAGGTGAATCCCGCGATGCCACACATGGCGCGCTCTTTTCAGCCCGCTTGCGGCAGGCGCTGGTTCTGCTTGCGCTCGACGAACGCCACCACGCGCGTCAGCGAGTCCAGGTTCTCCGGAACCAGCTCCTTGTCCTCCAGCTTGATGCCCAGGTCCGACTCCAGGAACGCCACCAGCTCCATCATCCCCGTGGAGTCGATGAGCCCCTTGCGCAGGAAGGAGTCGTCATCGCCGAAGTCGTCCACGAAGAACGTGTCGACGATGAATGTACGGATGCGTTCACGAATGCTCACGGTAGGACGTCCTGTCTGGAAATGCGGTGGTGAAGTGATGGAACAACCCGGGCGTGAAGCAAGACGCGCCCGGGACGAAGGCTTGAGGTGCTCAGCTGCCCGTGTCGCGGGCCACCAGCTCCAGGCTCATGTTGCGCGCGGGGTTGCCCATGGCCAGCGTATCGGGCGGCACGTCCTGGGTGACGATGCTCCCGGCGGCGACCACCGAGCGCGCTCCCACGCGCACGCCGGGCATGATGATGGCGCCGTGCGCCACCCAGACATCGTCCTCGATGATGATGGGCGCGGTGTGGAGCCCATCCCGGTCCCCCACGCGCACGAACGACGCGAACATGCACCGCGCCCCCACGCTCACCGAGTGCCAGGCCTCCAGGCACACCCCGTAGTTGAACTGCGTCTCGTTCCCGATGGCGAGCCGCCCCCCCGGGTGGCACACGAGCGAGCTGGGCAGCATCCCGCCGGAGAAGGTGAGCCGGTCCCCGAGGACGATCTCCCCCTCGTTGTGCACGCTCACCGGCCCGTAGGCCGCCACGTTGCGGCCCAGCGACTGGACGGCGCGGAACTGCCAGCGCGCGCGCACCATCGCCACCGCGCGCTCGGCGCGAGGCCGGGCCGCCCGACCCATCTCCTCCAGCTGGGCGACCACTTCGGGAATCCGGACGAATGGGCTACGCGACGTCATCCCATCACCTCCCTGCGCAGCACCCTCGCGGGCGCGCCCCCCACCGTCACCCCCGCCGGAATCCGACGCGAGATGACGGTGCCGGGCGCCACGGTGCAGCCCTTCTGCAGCTGCGCGCCCGGCAACAGGATGGCACGACTGCCCACCGTCACGCCCTCCTCGATGACCAGGGGCACCGACGGAGGCCGCTCATGGCGGTTTCCCCTCAGCGGGTGATGTTGGTTGTCCATCACCTTGCTGAACGGCCCCAGCCTGGCGCCCCGTCCCACCGAAATCGAGCTGAGCGCCTCCAGCGACGCGCCGCCCTCGATGTGGGCGTCGTCCCCCAGGATGATGACGCTCTGGGGCGACATGGCGTGCAGCTCGATGGGCGCCAGCCGTCCATCCAGCACCACTCGGTGTCCCACCAGCACCCGGCCCGCGCCGTGGATCCACACGCGGCCCAGCACCGTGGGCGAGTCCCCTATCTCCTGACAGCGCCTCAACTTCAGGCGCGCCATGAGCTTCCCCAACTCGCGCGACAGTGATTGATGTAACGGCCTCATGTCACGGCGTGGCCTGGACCGCGGGGATGGGGGGCTGCACCACGGGCGCGGGCAGGCTGGCCAGGAAGTTGAGCAGCTCGGTGGCCAGGCGCGTCTGTCCCGCCGGGTTCAGGTGGCCGCCGTCGTCCGAATAGCCGGGCACCATGGCCGGCCACGTCTGGCCATTGAGCTCGTAGGTCTCCCGCGAGCCGTCGGGCGCGGTGGACTCCAGGCGCGCCAGGTCGAACAGGGGCTCCTTGCCCGCGTACGTCTTGCGCATCAGCTCGTTGAATGTCTCGCGCTGCACGTTCTCCGCCACGCCCCACACGGGCCGGCCGAGCAGCTCCTTCAGCCACGCCTTGGCGCCGCGCTGCACCGTGGTGAGCGGCGCCGTCACGTGCACGAAGGTGGTGTTGGGGTGGCGCGCCTTCAGGCCCTCCAGGGCCACGCGGTACTTCTCGAACAGCGCGCGCGTGTCCGTGGCCCCGTTGATGTCGATGTAGCAGAACTTGAAGAAGGCCACGTCCGTCGACTTCGCGAGCCCCGCGTCCATCAGCCGCTCGAAGTCGGCGATCTTCGACTCGGGCTTCTCGTTCTGTCCCACCATGGCGTGCGCCAGGGTGCCCGGGGCCAGCGACTCCGTGGGGCTCTGCACCTCCACCACGCGCGGCACCACGCCCTGGGCCGAGTTGGGCAGCGCCTTGACGCCGTCCAGGATGTTGCCGCCCACCGACTGGTGGCCGAAGAAGATGCGACGACCCGACAGCTTCTCCAGCGGAGCGCTCGGCGCGGAGGCCTGCGCCACCGTGCCGTGCAACGCCATCAACAGCATGGCGGGCAAAGCCAGCACGCTCACGCGAACCAGAAACGTCCAGTCGAAGTGCATGCGGACTCTTAAACCCTTCCGTCGGCAAGCGTCAAAGGGCAGCCGAGCAGGACGTCCGCTGGTGCCCGCAAACGCGCGGGATGGAAGGGCTGGGGCGAAGTCACCCCATGCCTGCCCGCCGAGCCAGCGCGGGCTCGTGGCGGGCTCTTGACGCTGCCGGGGAAGGGCGTTCCGCGAGGGAGGAACGCTACTCCGCGCGCAGTGACACGGACGGTGACACCCGGCTGGCGCGCAGCGCGGGAATCCACGTGGCCAAGAGCGACACCAACCCCAGCGCCGCCGCGACTCCCAGGAACACGACCGGCTCATTGGCCTTCACACCATAGAGGAGCGTCGCGAGCAGTCGCATGCAGCCGAAGGCGGCCAGCAGGCCCACTCCCACGCCCAGCAGCGTGAGCATGAGGCCCTGACGCATCACCAGCCCGAGCACCTGTCTGGGGTGGGCGCCCAATGCCAGGCGGATTCCCAGCTCCCGGGTACGCTGGCCCACCGCGTAGGCCATGACGCCATAGACGCCCACGCCCGCGAGCACCACGGCGAGCGCCGCGAAGGCCGCGAGCAGCCGCGCCGTCGCCAGGGGCCGGGACACCTGCCGGTCCATCCGGTCGACGAACGGGGCCACGTCGTACGCGGGCTGCTCCGCGTCCACCGCCTTGAGCTCCTGGCGCACGGCGGCGACCAAAGTGGAGGGCTCGCGCGAGGTGCGCAGCAGGAGGGACATGGTGGGCACCGGGTACTGCTCGTACGGCAGGTAGACCTCCGGCTGGGCGGGCTCCGTCAGGCGATTGTGACGCACGTCCGCCACCACGCCGACGATGTCGCGGAAGGGCTGGCTGTCGCTCCAGTCCACGCGAATCCTGCGACCCAGGGCCTCGCCGCCTCCGAGGAACTTGCGCACGAAGGCCTCGTTGACGATGACGCTGGGGGCGCCCTTCTGGGAGTCGCGGCCGTCGAAGTCGCGGCCCTCGCGCAGCGCGGCGCGCAGGGCCTGGAAGTAGCCCGGGGAGGCCACGCGGAACTCCGTGACATAGCGCCGGCCCGGGTCCTGGGGTGCCCCCTCCAGCACGAAGTCGCCGTTGGTGTTGCTCCCGCCCAGCGGCGCGTCGTTGACCATGCCCACGGCCTCCACATTCGGCAGCGCGCGCAGGCGCTCGAGGTAGTCGGCGAAGAAGCCGCGCTGCTTGTCGAGGCTGCCGTACTTGAGGTCCGGCAGCGCCAGCCGCACGTGCAGCACGCCCTCCGCGTCGAAGCCGGGGTCCACCGCCTGCATGTTGCGCAGCGTCTGCACCATCAACACCGTGCCCACCAGCAGCACCAGCGCCAGGGCGAGCTGCACGGCCACCAGCGCGTTGCGCAGCGGGTGGTTGGCCCGCGCCCCCACCGCGCTCCCCGACTGCTTGAGCAGCGGCAGCACGTCCGCGCCGGAGGTGTGCAGCGCGGGCGCCAGGCCGAAGAGCAACCCGGCGCCGAGCGAGAGCGCCACGCTGAACAGGAGCGCGGGCACGCTCAGCTCCACCGGCGTCATGCGCAGCATCGAGGGCGGCAGGAGCGCGCGCACCAGCTCCATTCCCCACATCACGAGCAGCAAGCCCACCAGCCCGCCCACGAGGCCCAGGAGCACGCTCTCCGCCAGCGCCTGCTGGATGCGCCGTCCCCGGCTGGCCCCGAGCGCCGCGCGGATGGCGCTGTCCCGCTGCCGCGCCAGGGCCCGCACCAGCAGGAGGTTGGCCACGTTGGCGCAGGCGATGAGCAGCACGAAGCCCACCGCCGCCCAGAGCGCCCACAGCACCGGCCGCGAGCTGGACGTGAGGTGGCGCTGCCACAGGTCCGTCGTCACGCCGTGGTGCTTGTCGCCCGGCGCGCCCGGGCGGGCGATGAGCTGGGCCACCCGCTCCAGGTCCGCGGTCGCCGCCTCGAGCGTGACGCCCGGAGCCATCCTCCCGACGATGCCCATGTAGTGGTTGCCATGCGCCTCCGGGTTCAGCCAGTGGGGCTGCCACACGTCGACGTCCTCGCCGAAGTCCGGGAAGCTGAAGCCCTCCGGCAGCACCCCCACCACGGTGTACGTGCGCCCATCCAGCTGCACCGTCCCGCCCACCGCGTCCGAGGCCCCGCCGAGCGCCTTCTTCCAGAAGGCGTGGCTCACCACCACCGAGCTCGGAGGGTTGTCCGGCTGCGCGTCCTCCTGCTGGAAGTCCCGCCCGTGCGCGGGCGTCACGCCGAGCGTCTGGAAGAAGTTCGTGGTGACGCGGGCCGCACGGACGCGCTCGGCGGCGTCTGCTCCCGTCCGGCTGAGGTCCCTGCGGGTGAAGCCGGCGAGCTGCTCGAAGGACCGGCCATGCTCACGCCAGCCGAGCAGCTCGGGGGGAGACACCGACGCGTGCAGGAAGTCCTGTTGCTCGCACCACAGCCGCACGAGCGTCTCCGGTTCCCGGAAGGGCAGGGGCTTGAGCAGCATCGCGTGGATGGCGCTGAAGAGGACGGTGTTCGCGCCGATGGCCAGCGCCAGTGTCACCACGGCGGCCAGGGTGAAGCCCGGCGTGTGCCTCAGCGTGCGCAGCGCGTAGCGGAAGTCCTGACGAAGCGAGTCCATGGCGGGCCGCCGAAGCGAAGGCCATGCCAGCCCGCCTGGGGCGAGGCAACCCCCCAAGTTCCCTGGAGGGAGGCCCGCCCCGGGCGCCGCGCCGTTCGCGGATGCGGGAAGCCCGTGTCCCGGAAGCGGACACGGGCCCCCCAAGGGCCGTCAGTGGAAGTTCCAGCGGCCGGCGATCTCCTCGCAGGCGAGCACCACGTCCTGGAGCCGGCGCTGACGGGCCTTCGGCGCGACGAACAGGCGGCCGGCGAACACGTCGAAGACGCCCACCAGGCGCGGGTCCACGGGCCCCTGCTGCTCCAGGCGCTCCTCGGCGAAGAGCTGGAGCACGGTGGCGATGTACTGGCCGGCGCGCTCGTCGAGCGGCGTGTGCTTGGAGAAGTAGAGCTTCAGCACGCCCGAGCGCATCTGCCCGCGCGCGTCCACGCCCCGCAGGAGGACCTCGGGGCGCACCTTCACGGCGACGCCCGCGACGTCCAGGGGCGCGAGGTCCGGGTCCGCGGGGCTGGCCACGGCGCGGGTGGCCAGGTCATCCGTGGCGACGAGGCAGCGCTGGAGGGCCTCCGCGCACAGGGCGAGCCTGTGCGCGTCGAAGTCCGTGTCCGCCTGGGCGTTGAGCAGCCGGCGCTGGTGATAACGCAGGATGACCTCGTCCCGGCCCTCGCAGAGGAACTCGGTGATGGCCTGGGCCGCCGCGGGGTAGCGCAGGTACTGGGGGTCCACCGGGTTCTTCTGCCCCTGGATGATGCGCTTTCGCAGCGACGGCGTTCCGGTGAGGTACTGGCCGAGCTGGTTGACCGAGACACACGGGTTCTCACGAGGGGTGGTCATGTCGACGACTTCCTTTCCGGTAGCGGGAATGAAGAGAGACTACCGGAAGGGTCTGACATTCCCTCGGGGGCCAGGCGGCCCGGAGGCCCCGGAAAACGCACCCCCTGGCAGGTAGGGCGGGCGGGCACGACCGGGGTGGAAAGGGTGCTCCAGGAGGCCCGCCGCGGGCTACTCGTGGTGGGCGCCGTGCAGGCCGAAGATCTGCCGCAGGCGGCCGAGGATGCGGCCCACCTCGGCGGGGATGGGGTCCCCGGTGGCGCCGCTGGCCTGGGCCACGGCGCGCAGCTGGGTGCGCCGCTGCGCGAGGATGGAGGAGAGCTGCCGGGCCAGGTGGGGGTGCTCGCCGAACAGCCGCGCGAAGGTGGGCCGGTCCACCTCGAGCAGCAGCGAGTCCTCCAGGGCCACCACCGTGGCGGCGCGCTTCTCGCCGGTGAGCAGCGACATCTCGCCGAAGTAGCCGCCCTGGCCCAGCCGCGTCACCTCGGATTGGGACTTGCCGGCGCGCACGCTGACCTCGCCGGAGGCGAGCACGTAGAACGTCCGGCCGTCGTCACCCTCCTGGATGATGTGCTCGTCGCGGCCGAAGCGGCGCACGTGGACCTCCTGGCCCAGCCGCTCCAGGTCCGCGTCCTTCAGGGGCTCGAACAGGTCCACCGCGCGCAAGAGGCGCAGCACCGTGTGCGCGGGGAGCTCCGGCCGGGCCGCGTCCTCGCGCATGCGCACCACGCGGTGGGGCACGGGCGGCTCGACGCCATCCCTGCGCAGCCGGTACCACAGCCGCGTGTGCACCTCCGCGATGAGCGCGTCCGCGAGCGAGAAGTCGTTCACGAAGAAGCGCAGCATGTAGCGCACCGACTGCTCGTCGAACGCGAGCGTGCGGGCGATGGGCGCGGGGTCCACGAGCACCTGTGGAATCTCCCGCGCGACGTCCAGCAGGGCCGCCTTCATCACGTTGGGCGGGGTGTCGTACGAGGCGCGCACCTGCGTGTCCACGCCCACCGGCTCGCGGTCCTGGTTGAACGTCTTGAGCTGCTCCTTGGCCACCATGGAGTTGGGCAGCGTCACCAGCTCGCGGCGGAACGTCATGATGCGGATGGAGCGCCAGTTGACCTGCGCCACGCGCCCCACGTGCTCGCCGATGCGCACGAAGTCGCCGACCTCGAAGGGCTTGTCCAATTGCAAGGACAGGCCCGCGAAGAGGTTGCCCAGCGTCTCCTGGAGCGCCAGACCGATGACCACCGACAGCACCGCGGACGTGGCGACCAGGCCCGTCAGGTCCAGGTCCAGCTGCGTCTGGAGGATGGGGACCGCGGCGAGCGTGTAGAGCAGGAAGTCGATGACGTTGCGGAGAATCTTGGGCGTCGCCACCGACGTGGAGCGCAGCCTCGCCAGCTTCAGGCCGAAGCCCACGCCCGCGCGGATGACGCCGAAGGCGAACGTCAGCATCCAGGCGACCTGCAGCGCCTTCATCGGCCCGGGCGGCGTGGTGGCGGGCAGCGCCCAGGCGCCCACGCGCAGGATGAGGAACATCACCATCAGCCGCAGGGCCCCGGTGAGGTCCCGCTTCAGGTCCGCGTCCTGGCTGGAGGCCCGGGTTCCCAGCAGCACCAGCGCCAATATCGCGCCGACGGCCAGGGACAGATTGCTCTGGAGGAAAGGCAGCAAGGCCCCCTGACTCTCTCCTGCGCGTACAGGGAGGGTCAAGGCAGCGGTTGACGCGTGGCGCGCAAGCGGGGATACACGCGCCATGACCCTCGCATCGGTGCTGGGACAGCCCCGCGCGATTGATTCACTTCAGGCGGCACTTCGCTCCGGCGCGGTGCACCACGCGTATCTCTTCGCGGGGCCGGAGGGCGTGGGCAAGGAGCGAGCGGCCGTGGGCCTGGCCCAGGCGCTCACCTGCCCCGAGCAGCCGAATGTGGGCTGCGGCACCTGCGCCAGCTGCACGCGCGTGGCGCGCGGCCTCCACCCGGACGTCACGTGGGTGATGCCGGACGACGAGCGCGTGTCGCGAGGCCTCGCGGGGCGCTCGGACTTCACGGGCACGCCGAGCCGCGACCTGCGCGTGGAGCAGATCCGGCAGCTGCAGGAGCGGCTGGCCCTGCGCGGCCTGGAGTCGCGCCGCAAGGTGGCCATCCTCGTCTCCGCGCAGGCGATGAACGTGCAGGCGCAGAACGCGTTCCTCAAGACGCTGGAGGAGCCGCCCGCGGACACCACGCTGGTGCTGGTGGCCAGCGCCATGGACAAGCTGCTGCCCACCATCCGCAGCCGGTGCAGCAAGGTGCACTTCGGCCCGCTGCCGGTGGAGCTGGTCGCCGAGCGCGTGCGCACCGAGCGCAAGCTGGACGCGGACACCGCGCAGCTGGCGGCCATCATGGCCGGAGGCAGCCTGGGCCGCGCGCTGTCGCTGGACGTGGAGGCGCTGGCCCGCCGCAAGGACGTGGTGACGGCCTTCGAGAACCTGCGCGGCGACAACGCGGTGGGGCTGTTGCGCTTCGCGGACGAGCACGGCGGCTCGCGCGAGGACGCGGAGGCGACGCTGGAGCTGTTGACGCTCTGGACGCGCGACGTGGCCCTGGCCAAGGCGGGCCGCGAGGACGCGCTGGCGAACCGCGACCTGCGCCAGCTGGCGGTGGACGTGGGCGCGCGGCTGTCCGATGCGTGGCTGCACCGTCGCCATGCGTTGCTCGACGGCGCGCGCGCGGCGGTGGCCCGCAACGGCGCGCCCCGGCTGCAGCTGGAGCGGATGCTCATCGACCTGTTCACGGAGACGTCCCGATGAGCTCGGAGCTGGATGACGTGCTGGCGGGCGTGAAGGCCGGGAAGCTTTCGCCCCTGTACCTGCTGTGGGGCGAGGAGTTCCTGGTCCGCAAGGGCGCCGACGAGCTGGTCAAGGTGCTGGTGCCCGACGCGGCGGTGGGGCTCAACCTCGTCACGCTGGACGCGGGCAGCCCGCGCGAGGTGGCGCAGGAGCTGGCCACCATGCCGCTGTTCCCCGGCCGCAAGGTCGTGGTGGTGAGGGATCCGGAGTTCCTCGCGCCGAAGAAGGGGCGGGGAGATCCGCTGGCCAAGGCTCGCGAGGCGTGGAAGGCGGGCAAGCGCAAGGAGGGCGCGCGGCGGCTGCTGGCGCTGGCGGCGCGCGCGGGCTGGGGCGTGGACCAGTTGGACCCTTCCGCGGCCAGGGCGCCGTCGGTGGAGCAGTGGAAGGAGGAGCTGAACGTCGACCTCGCCGAGGCGGACGTGGCGTTCCTGAAGGAGGCCGCGGCCTTCTGCAAGGAGGAGCGCATCAGCGCCCCCGAGGGTGACGCCTCCGCGCTCATCGAGCTCCTCCAGAAGGGCGCTCCGGCGGGGCACGCGCTGGTGATGGCGGCCACGGAGGTGGACGCGAAGAACCCGCTGGTGAAGCTGGCGCAGGACAAGGGCCACGTCGTCGAGCGCAAGGTGGCCGCGCGCCACAAGGACCTGGACCTCTCCGACATCGCCAAGGAGTTCCTGGCGCCCTTCAAGAAGAAGCTGGGCCCCGGCGCGCTGGAGGAGCTCAAGGAGCGCGTGGGCGGCAACATCCGCCTGTTGCAGTCGGAGCTGGAGAAGCTCGCCACGTACTCGGAGGGCCCCGCCATCGAGCGCTCCGACGTGGTGATGCTGGTGCACCACGCGCGCGAGGAGGAGTTCTTCGAGCTGTCGGAGGCGCTCCAGAAGCGCGACTTCCGTGGCGCGCTGTCCTACGCGGAGGACGCGATGGGGCAGGGCACGCACGCGCTGCAGCTGTTGGGCGCGGTGGCCTCCATCGTCCGCACGCTGCTGGAGAGCCACGAGTGGCTGACGCGCTACGCGGGAGGCACGCCGCCGCGCACCGCGAAGGACGTGGAGGCCCGGGTGTTCCCCAAGCTGGAGGCGGAGCTGAAGGGCACCAAGCGCAAGATGCCCAACGCGTGGGCGCTCACCTTCAGCATGAAGGCGGCCGCGGGCTACGAGCGCAAGGAGCTGCTGGGCGCGCTGGTGGCGTGCGCGGAGGCGGACCTGGCGCTGAAGTCCTCGGGCAACGGGCGGCTGGTCATCGAGCGGCTCCTGGCCACGGTGTGCCTCGGCGCCTGAGCGAGCGGGCGGGCACACTGGGACGTGCACTCGGAGTCCGGCTCGGGTAGAGGAGGCCGCGTATGGCGGACAAGCGTCGCTTCGACCTCTTCGCGGACTTCATCGTGTCGCGCTTCGTGGCCCCTCGCGTCTTCGACGTGGCGGGAGGGCAGGGGCGCCTCAACGAGGCTTTGACGCGGCGGGGCCGCGCCGTCACCACCTTCGACTTGCGGCACAAGCACCTGCCGGTGGCGTACGCCCAGCGCATCTTCACGCTGGAGGAGCCGTGCGAGGCGGAGCTGGTGGTGGGCATGCACCCTGACGGCGCCACGCGCGTCATCATCGAGTACGCGGCGAGACATCGGCTGCCGTTCGCCGTGGTGCCGTGCTGCTCGGACAACGGGATGCCCTACAACCCGTGGATGCGTCACCTGGCGGAGCTGGCGCGCGCGTCCGGCTTCGGCACTGTCGAGGAGGTGAAGCTCTCCATGGACGGCCGGGCACGCGTCCTCGTGGGCGAGCCCGCGCCCGCCAGTCCGGCCTGAGGCGAGTGCCGGCTCGACGACACGGCCCGTGTCCCGGGGGCTGGATGTCTCGAACCCACATCGGCGTCTAGCTTCCCGTACATCGACGCGGGGAGCGGGAGATGGTGACGGAGTGGGACGGGCATGCGACGGCGCAGGTCTGGCGACCCGGCACATACCCGGGACTGGTTCTGTATCGGGTGAGTGGCCGCGCCACCACGCAGGCCCTGCATGTCCATGACGACCTCCAGCTCACGCTGGATGCGGGGCATGTCCAGCAGGTGTGCTGTGGAGGGGTCCGGCTGATGGCGCCGCCCGGAAGCCTCGTCGTGATTCCTCCAGGCGAGGTCCACGCACTGCACGCCGAGAGCGGTCGACCCGGGGTGCTGTGCGGGATGCTCGTGCCGGTGGCCTTGCTCAGGCCGCCGTCGCGCCCTTCCTGGGAGGAGGAGGACCCGCCGTTCGTCGATGACCTCTTTCCCGGAGGGGGCGCGGTGCTCGACGACCCGGACGTGGCGCGGGACTTCGTGGCGCTGCACCGCGCGCTGCGGGGGCTCGGCGCCGAGCCGGGAGCGCACCTGTGGCCGCTGCTCTCACGGTTGCTGGCGCGCCTGCGCGAGGGGCGCGGTGGGCTCAGCGCGTCGTGGGAGGGGGGGCATCGAGCATCGCCGTGATGTCCTCCCACGGGCCCTCGCACGGCGCGGATTGCGACACCAGGTAATGCCCCACGCGTCCTGGAGCCAGGGCGACGATGGAGGACCAGCGCGTGCCGTAGGCGGGCGTATGGATGCAGAGCGCCTGCAGGCGTCGCAGGAAGTCCGGGGGCAGCGACTCACCGGGAGCGGGGAGCGGCGTCCCGCTCTCCGGGGGCAGCAGGTCGTCCCCGAGCAGGTGCTTGAGGCCGGCTTCGAACCTTGGCCAGGGCTCGTGTGGCAGCGCTTGGGCGAGCACCCGGGCGCGCGCCACCTTGGGGAGCTCCGGGCTGTCGAGCACGTCATTGGGGAGCACGTGGATGCCCGGAGGGACGTCCTCGCGCCGCAGCTCGGCCTGGCCGGTCCTGGCGTAGGCGACCCGCAGCGTCCGGGCGTCGCCGTAGAGGAGGTTGAAGGGGAGGAAGTCCTCGCCGGACAGCGTGTCCAGGTAGCGCTCGATGCCCTCCACGCTGGCGGCCCGCAGCGCCTGGAGGACCACCTCTCCCCTCGAGCGGGGGGCCGGGCCCTTCCCCTGTCCGCCGCGCTGGTTGGTCAGGCCCACGAAGAGGCCCTCGTTAGTCACTCCCATCCACGTCCCGCCGCGCTCCACGTCCCGGCCCCCCACGGCGCGAGGGGACTCGAGCAGGACCTGGGGGCCCGTCGTGGGACGTGCGTAGAACTCGTCCCGGTTGGCCGCGAGCACCAGCGGCCATTCGGGGTGGACCTGACGAAGGATGACGATGGTGCACATTCGTATCCGGTCGATAACATCCCCGGCTCCGTCGTGCATTCGTGCGCGCGGCCCCACGCCGTCGATGACCTCGGCCCCCCGAGCGGCTAATGTCCGCCGCCCCCAGGAGAGTCCATGGCGGAGAGAATCCTCGTCACCAGTGCGCTTCCGTACGCGAACGGCCCCATCCATCTCGGGCACGCCGTCGAGTACATCCAGACCGATATCTACGTGCGCTTCCTCCGCTCATGCGGCAAGGACGTCGTCTACTTCTGCGCGGACGACACGCACGGCACGCCCATCGAGCTCAACGCGGCGAAGCACGGGCTCAAGCCCGAGGAGTTCATCGCCCGCTTCCAGGACGAGCACCAGAAGGACTTCCACGACCTGGACGTGCGCTTCGACTACTTCCACTCCACCAACTCGCCGGAGAACCGCCACTACGCGGAGCTCATCTACGGGCGGCTGAAGGAGAAGGGGGACATCGAGCGCAAGGACGTCGAACAGGCGTACTGCGAGAAGGACCGCCGGTTCCTGCCGGACCGCTTCATCAAGGGCACCTGTCCCAACTGCAAGTCGCCGGACCAGTACGGTGACGTCTGTGAGAAGTGTGGCAAGGCGTACAGCCCCACGGACCTCATCGACCCGCACTGCTCGCTGTGTGGCACGCCGCCGGTGCGCAAGTCTTCGGCGCACCTGTTCTTCAAGCTGTCGCGGCACGCGGACTTCCTCCAGGCGCTCCTGCGCAAGCCGGGCTTCCTCCACCCGGGGCTCGCGACGCAGCTGCAGGGCTTCTTCGAGAAGGGGCTCGCGGACTGGGACATCAGCCGCGACGGTCCCTACTTCGGGTTCGCCATTCCCGGCGAGACGGACAAGTACTTCTACGTCTGGCTGGACGCGCCCATCGGCTACATCGCCACGACGGAGAAGTGGGCGAAGGAGACGGGCAAGGCGCAGAGCGCGCTGGATTACTGGAGCAAGGACAGCGGCGCGCGCATCGTCCACTTCATCGGCAAGGACATCGTCTACTTCCACGCGCTGTTCTGGCCCGCGGTGCTGGACGTGGCGGGCCTGCATGTGCCGAGTGAGATCAAGGTCCACGGGCACCTGACGCTCAACGGCGAGAAGATGTCGAAGACGCGCGGCAACTTCGTCTCCGCGCGCGACTACCTGGCCCAGCTGGACCCCAGCTACCTGCGCTACTTCTACGCGGCCAACCTGGGCGCGGGCGTGGAGGACCTGGACCTCAACCTCAAGGACTTCCGTCTGCGGGTGAACGGGGAGCTGGTCAACAACGTGGGCAACCTGGCCAACCGTGCGTTGTCGCTCCTGGCCGGGCCGCTGGGCGGGAAGCTGGCGCCGGGCCGGGCCGAGGGTCCTGGACGTGCGCTGGTGGAGTCGGTGCTGGCCCGGGTCGGCGAGGTGCGCGAGGCGTTCGAGAAGCTCGAGTACCGCAACGCCATCCGCGTCATCACGGACATCGCGTCGGCGGCGAACGCGTTCGTGCAGGCGCAGGCGCCGTGGGCGCTGGTGAAGAAGGACGCGGAGGCGGCGCGCGCGGACCTCTCCGACGCGGCGGACGTCGTGTACCTGCTGGGCGCGCTGCTGGCGCCGGTGACGCCGAGGTTGTCCGAGAAGCTGTTCGCGCAGCTGGGCGCGCCGCCGCTCACGTTCCAGGCGCTGGAGGGGGCGAAGTATCCGCTGCTGGACCGCAGCCGTCCCATCGGCACGCCGGAGCCGCTGTTGCCCCGCCTGGAGGAGGAGCGCGTCAACGCCATCCTCTCGCTGCCCGCGGGTGGCGCGCCGGCTCCTGCCGCCGAGGTGAAGAAGGCCGAGGGTGGCAAGGAGAAGAAGGCCGAGAAGAAGCCGGCCGAGGCCGCTCCCGTCACGCAGGCCTCGGAGGGCGCGGGAGCCGGGGAGGCGTCCGCTGAAATCGACTACGCGGACTTCGCCAAGGTGGTGCTGAAGTCGGGCAAGGTGCTCGCGGCGGAGAAGGTTCCGAAGGCGGACAAGCTGCTGAAGCTCACGGTCGACGTGGGTGAGGCGACGGGGCCGCGCACCATCGTCTCGGGCATCGCCGAGGCGTTCGCTCCGGAGACGCTGGTGGGGCGCAACGTCGTGGTGGTGGCGAACCTGAAGCCCCGCAGCCTCAAGGGCATCTCGTCGCGCGGCATGCTCCTGACGGCGGGCCCGGGCGGCAAGGACCTGTCCCTGTTGGATCCGGGCAACGTCCCGCCCGGCAGCGACGTGAAGTAGTCGGCGCGGACGGGGCAGGGTGAGAACCCCCTGCCCCTGTTCGCTCGAGGTGCTCGAAGCGGACGCTGTCGGGCAAGCGAGGTGATGGGACGTGACGGATTGGCGTGCGGAGCGGGACCGGGCCTTGCTGGCACTCGAGAACGAGAAGCGCCCCGCGTTTCGCGCGGAGGCGGCCGAGCAACTCCATCACCTCGCGGCGGAGGTGCCCTCGCGCGCGCCCGAGTTCACGGAGGTGGTGCCGAGGATGCTGTCGGACGCGCAGCCCGAGGTGAAGCGCTCGGGCATCGCGCTGGCCACCGTGGTGCTGCCTCAAGAAGAGGCGATCGCGCTGCTCATCTCGCGGCTTCGCGATGAGGAGTCGCTGGTGCGCCTGGAGGCCACGGGCCGACTGGCGGACATGGCCCGTCCCGAGCTGCGCGGTGCGCTCGCGGGCATGCTGGAGGACTCCGTCCCGGAGGTGCGCTTCGAGGCCGCGAGAGGCATCGCCGCCCTCAAGCACCCCGCGGGGCTCGAGGTGCTCATCGACGCGCTGGACGCGGACCTGCTCCGCTTCCGTGCCCTGGGCGCCCTGGCTGAGCTCGAGGACGCTCGCGCGCTGCCCGCGGTGAAGCGCCTGTTCGGCCGCTGGCTGCTTCCCGCCTTCGACAAGACGCAGGCCGCGGGAGTCCTCGCCCGACTGGGTGACGCCGACGGCGCGGCGCACCTGCTCCAGCGCACGCGCAAGAAGTGGAGTCAGGACCGCGCGCTCGCGGTGGAGCTGCTCGGCGAGGTGAAGGCACCCGGCGCGCTGGAGCGACTCAAAGCCATCCTCGATGAGCCGAAGGACTCCTGCCGCGGCGCCGCCGCGCGCGGCCTGGGACGCCTGGGTGACGAGCGGGCCCTGCCCTGGCTGCTCGCGCTGCTGCGGGACGTGAACGCCCAGGAAGAGGACCGGTTGGACGCGGCGGACGGCCTCTGGAGGCTGGGCGTGCCCGAGGGCCGCGAGCACGTGCGCGCGGCGGTGAGCACCTTCACCTCACCCGAGGCACGGCAGGAACTGGACGACCTGTTTCAGGAGGGGACATGAGACTGGTGGATGCGCACTGCCACCTGGAAGTGAAGGACTTCGCTGACGCGGCTCCCGTGTTGGAGCGCGCGCGCGCCGCGGGCCTCATCCACGCCATCGTCGTGGGCCAGTTCCGCGGCCCCGGCGAGTGGGGCAACGCGCTGGAGCTGGCCGCCGCGCATCCGGAGTTCCTCTCGCCCACGCTCGGCATCCATCCGCACGAGGCCGCGCGGGCCACCGAGGACGACCTGGCCACGCTGGAGCGCACCTGCGCCCGGCCCGAGGTCCGCGCCGTCGGCGAGGCCGGCCTGGACTACTACTACGACCACTCGCCCCGGGAGGCGCAGGCGCGCATCTTCCGACACCAGTGCGAGCTGGCCGTGAAGCTGGGCAAGCCGCTGGTGGTGCACGTGCGTGACGCGCACGAGGACTGCGACGCGATTCTCGGCGAGGTGGGCGTGTCCAAGGGCGTCATCCACTGCTTCACCGGAGACACCGACGCCGCGCGGCGCTACCTGGACCGGGGCTTCTACCTCTCGCTCTCGGGCGTCATCACCTACAAGAAGACGGAGGCGCTGCAGGACGCGGTGCGCTTCGCGCCGCTCGACAGGCTGATGGTGGAGACCGACAGCCCGTACCTGGCGCCCGTGCCCCACCGGGGGCGCAAGAACGAGCCCTCGCACGTGGTGGAGACGGCGCGGAAGCTGGCGGAGCTCAAGGGCGTGACGCTGGAGACGGTGACCGAGGTCACCACCGCCAACGCCGCCGCCCTCTTCAACCTCAACCTGCGCTGACGCCGCCGGCCAGGGCCTGGAGGTCCTGGTCCATCTGCGGCACGTCCAGCAGCAGCGCGTCCGGGTCGTACTGGAAGTCGGCCTGCTTGAGCTTCAAGAGCGCCTGGAGCGCGGGCTCTCCCGTGTGTCCGCCGAACGAGGCGAACACGACGCGGCCGCTCTCCAGGTGCATCGAGCCCTCCAGCGTGTGCTGACGCAGGTTGAGCTTGCCGCTCTTCCTCGCGCTGCCCAGCGTGCGCAAGAGCTCCTTCGGAGGCAGCTCGTCGAAGCTGCCACGCACCACGCGCCCCGGGCCGTTGTGCAGCACCCGGTCCTCGAGCAGCGCGCGCACCGCCTTGGCGATGAGGGACTTGTCCCCGGGAGGCAGCAGCTCCGTCGCGCCGCCCATCATCAGCCGCTCGCGCGTGGGCGCATCCGGCTCGCCCACCACGGCGATGGGCAGCCCCGCCGTCTCCGGCGTGGAGCGAGCCTGCTGGAGCAAGTCCAGCACCTCCTGCTGACCCAAGCGCAGGCTCACCACCAGCACGTCGCAGTCCTGCCGGGCGAGGCCGTCCTGCGCGCCCTCCTGCGTGGACAGCGCGTGCGCGACCAGCCCCTGCTTGAGCACGGCCTCCAGCAGCTCGCCGCGCGCCGTCTCGTCCGGCTCCACCACGAGCACCTGCCGTCCCTCGCTCTCCAGCCGGTGACGGAGCAGCTCGCCGCTCTGCAACTGGATGACGATGTCCGCGACCACCGGGTCGTAGAGCACGCCTGCGTTGGTGCGCAGGTGCTCCAGGGCCTGCTCCTTGGGCAGTGCCTTGCCCAGCGCGTTGCCGGGGTTCTTGGTCAGCTCCAGGAAGCTGTCCACCGCCGCGAGGATGCGCGCGCCCAGGGTGATCTCCTCCCCCTTGGCGCCCTGCGGAGTGCCCGAGCCATCCCAGGCTTCATACAGCTGCGCGAGGATGGTGTTGACCTGCGCGGGCAGGTGCACCGTCTCGAACAACTTCGTGGGCGCGCGGCACGCGGCGCGGGCCTGTGCCTTCCACTCCGAGTTGATGGCGTTGCTCGCGAGCGAGAAGTGCCGCTCGGACGGCTTGCCCAAATCGTGCAGGTACGCGGCGATGGACAGCGCGGCCAGCTCCTTGTGGGGCATTCCCATGCGCTGACCGACGATGCCCGCCTGACGCGCCAACTGCGCGGAGTGTCCCCGGTGCCGCTGGCGGTCCTGCTCCAGCAGCCCCACGAGGATGCCCAGCGTCTCCACGTAGTCGATGTCGCTGACCAGTCCGCGAGGACCCCCCGGCTCGCGCCGCTGCGTGGAGGACGGACGACCGGCCACCTGCGTGCCGCCGCTGGGACGCTGCACCCGCATGCGCGGGTCCGTCTCCATGCGGAAGGACAGGCTGCTGCGGTTGCTGGTGGACGTGCGGTTGTGCTCCGGCGCGCCGGTGCGGGACGTGGACTCGGCGGGGCCGGACTGCGCGCTCGCGGCCTCGAGCAGCGCGGCGAACGCGGTGGGGTCGCCGTAGTAGTGCTTGCGGATGGCCGCGGCGATGGCGCCGCGCAGGCCCACGTACGCGTAGACCTCCGACATGCCCGTGACGAGGGCAATCTCGTCCATCAGCGCCTTGTTCTGCGGCTCGGCGGCGACCACGGACAACAGCTTGCGGTCCGGGTCCACCGCCAGGGGCAGCACGTTCTGCGCCTCGGCGAGTCGCACCGGGAGCCTGTCGAGCACCTCGGTGGCGATCTTCGCCTTGGCCAGCTTGTCCGCGCTCACGAAGCGCGTCTGGAACTCCGCGGCCAGGAAGCGCAGCAGCGCCGCTTCCTGGAGGAGCCCCAGCTCCACCAGACAGTCCCCCAGCTTGTGGCCGGTGATCTTCTGGTGCTCCAGGGCCTGCTCCACGGCCCCGGCGTTGACGAGCCCCGCCTCGATGAGGCGCTCACCCAGCTTCTTCGCCATGACGACTCAGCTTTCCGACGAACCCTCGCCACTCTTGTCGCCCGAGAGCGTCGTCAGCGCGCTGAAGGGCTTGAAGGTCAGCTCCTTCGGCAGGCTGTTCGGATCCCTCGGCGGACGCGGCGGACGCTCCTCACGGGGCGCGCGCTGCTCGTCCCGGGCGCGCTCCTCGCGCGGCGGACGCTCCTCGCGGGGCGGACGGTCCTCGCGAGGCGGACGCTCGCGGCGGGGAGGACGCTGCTGCGGCTGCTGCTCCTCACGCGCCACCACCGGCGCGCCACCCTCCTGCGCCGGAGCCTGCTGCTGCTGCGGAGCCTTGTCGCCCCGGTTCTTGCGCTTCTCCTCGCGCGACTTGCGGCGGCCTTGGCCACCACCGCCGCCACCCTCGACGGGCCCGCGGCCGCGCACGGTGGGCAGGGGGCCCTTCCAGAGCTGACGGTCGTAGTGGCGCTGCACGTCCGTCCACTTCTCGTTCGAGTCGCGCTGCATGGCCTCCAGCCACGAGGCGATGCGCGAGTCGAGCGAGTCGAGCGCGTGGACGATGTGCGCCTCGATGGTCATCGGCACCTTGGGGCTGCCGTACTCCAGCTGCCCGTGGTGCGAGATGGCCAGGTGCGTGAGGTGGTTCTCGAGCAGCGGCGGGAAGCCGGGGATGGACAGCGTCTTCTCGCGGATCTTCTGGGCCGTCATCACCAGGTGGCCCACGAGCTTGCCCTCGTCGGTGTAGTCGAAGCCCTTGTCCGGGGAGATCTCCGCCACCTTCATCACGTCGTGCAGGAACGCGCCCGCCAGCAGCAGGTCGCGGTCCGCCATGGGGTAGTGGTCCGCCACCCGCAGGGTCAGCCGCATCACCGACAGCAGGTGCTCGGCCAGGCCGCCGCGCCACGCGTGATGCATGCCCTTGGCGGCCGGCGCCACCGGCAGCCCCGCGGACACCTGCGGGTCGTCCAGGAACGCAATCAGGAGCTGCTTCACGAAGGGGTCGTTGATGCGCTCGTTGATGAGCTCGCGGATGAGGCCCGCGGCCCGGGCGCCACCGCCGCCGTCGTGACGGGGCTCGCTCTTCTCGCTCTTCTCACCCTTGTCGGCCTTCTCGGCGCGCGGCTCGGCGGCGGGCTTCGCCTCCGGGGAGGCCTTGGCCTCGGCGGGCGGGGCAGGGGGCGGCTCGAACTCCTTGGGGTCCAGGGGCTCGGGGTCCAGGCGCTCCAGGCCCTCCACCACCACCTGCGTGCGGCCGTGGAACTGGATGACGTTGCCCTGGACGAGCACGAAGTCGCCGGACTGGAAGGACGGCTCGAGCGCGTCGACCTTGTCGAACACGCGCGCGTCCACCTCGCCGCTCTTGTCGACGAGCGTCAGGGCCAGGAACACCTTGCCGCTGCGGGCCGTCACCTTCTCCTTCTTGGTGACGCGGAAGACGGTGTGGACGCGGTCCTTCTCACGCAGGTCGGCCGCGTACACCTTGCGGACGGTCTCGACGGAATCCGCCGGGGTGGAGGTCGCGGTCTGGGGGGCGTTTTCGTTGGTCATCGCGGGCGCGGACACTAGCATTCCCCACGGCTGAGCGGTGCTTTCCCTCGTCAGCTCACCTCCAGCGCCACCGTGTCGAGGTATTCCGCGCCCGGGGAGCCCACCAGCGTCGGGTGGTCCGGAGGCAGCCCGGGCCGGGCCAGTCGGGTGGCCATTCGCGCCTCCGCCTCGCACGCGGTGGCCACCAGCTCGTCGAAGCCGCCGAACGCCAGGGGTGGGTGATAGCCGACCACCATCAGCCGGCCCCCATGCCGGGTGCGTCGCAGCGCGTACCGCAGGTGCTCCACGAACTCCTCCTCGGTCGCCACCCGGAGTGTGTCCAGCAGCACCAGGTCGAACGTCTCCCGCACCGCGCGCAGGGCCTGCAGCGCGGTGCCCTTCTCCACCACCACGCGCCCGAGCAGCCCGTTCGCCTCGGCGTTCTCCCGCGCCAGGTCCGCCGCGTCCGCGTCCGAGTCGAAGGCGAGGATGTGCCGCGCGCCATGCAGGCCCGCGTGCACGAAGAGCCCGCCCACGTTGCAGGCGGCGTCCAGCACCCGGCCGTCCCAGGCCATGCGGCCCACCACGCGGCGCAGCTCCCGCTGGTCATACGCGTAGCCCGTGCCCTGGCCGTACGTGAGGTCCACGGTGAACCTGGCGCCCAGCTCCAACAGCCGACACCAGCGGGGCGGGGTGCCGTAGAGGACATGGGGTCGCTGGGTGGACAGTCCCAGGGCCTTGCGGCGCGGGGAGTCGTTGCGCAGCAGCACGGAGCTGGCCCCCGTCACCTCCACCAGCGCGCGGGTGATGTCCTGGTGCCGGGCGTCCATGGAGCGCGTCAGCGTCTGCACCACGAAGTGGGTGTCGTACCGGTCCACGATGAGGCCGGGCAGCCCGTCCCCGTCATCGTTCACCACCCGGCAGAAGCGCGGGTCGTCCACCATGCGGCCCCGGCGCTCGAAGGCGCGGCGCAGGTGGCGCGGAATCAGCCCCTCCACGGCCTCGTCCGGCATGCCCAACCGCCGCACCGCGAGCGAGGCCTCCAGGTCCACGTCCCCCAGCCCGAGCACCGCGCCGTCCTCGTCCCTCAACTGGACGGGCTCGCCGGGCTGGGGCGTTCCCTCCATGGAGACGATGTCCTCCCGGCGCAGCCAGGGGGCTCCATGGCGCAGACGGCGGGCGGCATCTTTGGACAGATAGGTGCTGAGCAAGTGCGTCCTCCCCTCTCGCGTGGCTGACTTCCAGCGGACAAGATGGGCCGTGCGCTTGCCGATGTCGGCGGGCGTCGGGCCCTCCGGCTGGAGAGCAGGGGAGGAGGCGGGCCTCAGGCCTGGGGCGGAGGCCGCTTGAAGGCCTTGAACGTCACCCGCGTGAGCAGCGAGCTGACCACCAGGGCCAGCACGATTCCCACGATGCGCAGGTGCCAGGAGTCGCGCAGCACCAGCGACAGGGCCAGCGCGCCCACCAGCACCGCGCCCGCCACGGTGAGCCACTGGCCCCGCGCCGCCAGCCCCGAGGCCGGCGACTTCGCGCGCGCGAGCACCGGCAGGCTGCCCGCCTTGCGCCACGTCTGGGAGCTCTCCTCCCGCACCTCGTCGTCGGCGTCCACCAGGCCCTGGACGTAGGCGCGCTCCACGTCCAGGAGGCTGGGGTAGGTCAGCTCACCATCCGGAGTGCGCACGACGTAACGCATGGCAGGGCTCCCTCTTCGGGGGACTGGCGTGGCTCACGCCAGCTCGGTGGCAATCTGCTCCGCGACGCGCAATCCATCAATGGCCGACGAGACGATGCCGCCCGCATAGCCGCAGCCCTCGCCCGCGGGGTACAGGCCCTTGCAGGACACCGACTGCAAATCCTCGCCCCGCGTGATTCGCACGGGGGACGACGTGCGGCTCTCGATGCCGATGAGCTTGCCCTCGTCGCTGATGAAGCCGCGCATCTTCCGGTCGAAGGTCTTCAGCGCCTGCTTGAGGGACGTGGTGAGCCGCTCGGGGAACAGCCGGTTCAGGTCCACGTGCGCCAGGCCCGGACGGTAGCTGGTGCCACCCGGGTCCTTCTTCACGCGCCCGGCCAGGTAGTCCGGAATGGTCTGCGCCGGGGCGAAGAACTTCCCGCCGCCCAGCTCGTACGCCTTCTGCTCCCAGTGCCGCTGGAACTGCAAGCCAGCCAACGGTCCGTGGAAGCCCTCGCGCTCGAAGTCCGCCACGGAGACGGACACGACGATGCCCGCGTTGGCGTAGCGCGCGTTGCGGCGCGAGTTGCTCATGCCGTTGGTGCACTGCAGCCCGTCCTCGGTGGGCGTGGGCACCACGATGCCGCCCGGGCACATGCAGAACGAGTAGACGCCGCGCACCTCGCCATCGACGTCCAGGTTCTCCGCGAGCTTGTAGTCGGCGGGGGGCAGCTTCGGGTTCTTCGCGGCGCTGCCGTACTGGATGCCGTTGATGAGCGTCTGCGGGTGCTCGGCGCGGAAGCCCAGCGCGAAGGGCTTGGCCTCCACGCTGACGCGGCCATCGGCGGCGAAGCGCTCGTACAGCTCGCGCGCGGAGTTGCCGGGGGCCAAGATGACGCGGTCGCTCTCCAGCGTGCGCCCGTCCGCGAGCTTCACGCCGGCGATGCGGCCGTCCTTGTAGAGCAGGTCGTCCACGCGCTGGCCGAAGTGCACCTCGCAGCCGCCGGCGATGAGCTCCTCGCGCAGCTTCGCCACCGCGCCCGGCAAGAGGTCCGAGCCGATGTGCGGCTTGCCCTCGACCAGGATGGCGTCCGGCGCGCCGTAGCGGGCGAAGGCCTCGATGACCTTGCGCACCATGGGGTGGTTGATGCGCGTGGACAGCTTGCCGTCCGTGTACGCGCCGGCGCCGCCCTCCCCGAAGTTCATGTTGCTCTCCGGGTCCAACGTGCCGTCGCGCATCAGCTTCGCCACGTCCTTGCGCCGCGCCACCACCTCGCGTCCCCGCTCGATGAGGATGCTCTTCACGCCGCGCTCGAGCAGCCCCAGCGCGGCGAACAGCCCCGCGGGGCCCGTGCCGATGATGATGGGCCACTGCTCGGGCGGCTTCACCGACGTCAGCGGCTCGGGAGGCGGCGGCGCCTCGCCCACATCCGGAGGCAGCTGCTTGGGCTTGCGCCCCGGCGCCATCTCCACCTCCAGCGTGTAGATGTAGCGCGGGCTGCCCTTCTTGCGCGCATCCAGCACGGAGCGCACCACCCGCACGGAGGCCAGATCAGAGCGGGTGACGCCCAGCTTCTCCGCGGCCCGCTGACCGAGCAGCTCCTCCGGCTCGTCCAGCCACAGCCCGATGTTGTTCACCCGATACGCCATTGCCATTCGCTCCTGGTGGGGGGCGCGTTCTGCTCCACCCCGCTGAAAGATTGCAAGCACTTGAAACCACGAGGGGCTCGCGGCCGCGGAACGGGTGCGTACCTCGTGATGCACCCGGCCATCCAGTTCCCTCGGGGGTTCCCCCGGGTGCGTAGCCTCCTTCGCACCCCGATTCACCCCATGCCGACCCGCGCGGCTCTTCAACCCCTGGGAACTGCTGGTGAATCCGTTTGGAAGAGAACGACTGGCACGGGGGTTGAAGAACAAGGCTCGAGTGATTAGCCGGCGGCCCTCGTTGTTCGCGCCGCCCCCAAATTTGGAGGCATTGACTGTGAGCACCGATCAAAAGGGCACCCGGATCCTGGCGCGCACCTTCTTCAACCAGCTTCGCGCCAGCGGCTACACGCCGCACCAGGTCATCGGTATCGCCACGGAGCTGCTCGATCTGGTGACCTCGGACCTGAAGGAAGGCGACAAGGCCGTCGCCGTGCCTGCGTCCCCAGAGCAGGGCTCCGAGTGGCGTCAGCGCGCCTGAGCGTGCGAGACTCACCCCTAGCGACCCTCGGCGGGTGAGCGAGCTCCGGACGGGTTCCGGGGCTCCCGCCCCCTGAGGTGGTGGTGGACCGGCGTCAGCCGGTTTTTTTATGTCCGGTTGACCGCCGAATCGCCCGCTGGCGCCCCTGGAGAGCCCGCTTCGCGTCGGCGGGTGTAGGCCGCCGAGCCCGCGACGAAGAGCAGCCCGGCCGTCATCGCGGTGAATACGGTGCTGGCCGTGTACTGGGCGAGGAACGCGAGCAGCACGCCGCCCGCGACGAAGGCGCCCACGTCCACGCCAACCGGCCGGCGCTGGGGCAGCACCAGCACCACCACGCACGCCGTCAAGGGCAGGCCGAGCGCCACCTGGCGGACGATGGCGTCGGTGCTCGTGCGAACCGTCTCCCAGTTGTGCACGAGGATGGCCGCGAAGATGACCACCGTGCCCAGCGCGAGCACCAGCACGCCCGCGGCGGCCGCGTCCTTGGTGAGCCGGGCCTTCTCGTCGAACTGCTGGACGGCCAGGTCCACCAGGTGCTCCAGCGCGCTGTTCAGGATTTCCGCGAAGAAGATGAGCAGGACGCAGAAGATGAGGGTGACCTTCTCGGCGAGCCCCAGGGGGATGCCGCTGCCCACCAGCCCCACCAGCACGGCGGAGATGAGGTGCAGGCGCATGTTGCGCTGGTGGACGACGGTGTGGATGAGGCCCGCCCAGGCATGGCCGAACGAGGCGAGGAACCCCGAGCCGCGACGGGGAGGGAAGCTGGGAGGTGGCCGGGCAGGTACGGTCATCGGAACCTGAAGGGAGGGGCAGGCTAGCACTCACGGGTTCGATTGCCGTGGAGATGTGAATGGGTAAGGTCGGCGGCCATGAGCACCGACTTCTTCCGGGCGCGTCCAGGTGGCGTGCTGCTGGCCCTCCTGTTGACCTCCACCCTCGCCGCCGCCCAGGCCCCCGTGCACACCCACGAGGGCGAAGTGGGCGCCTGTGGCCTGGAGCCCCCGGACGCGGTGTACCTGCCGGCGCCGACCCGCCGCGCGCACGAGTCGAGGAAGCTGAGCGCCTCCGACGCTCCCGTGGTGCGGCGCGAGCAGCGGGATGGCACGACGAAGGCCTCGCTCGCGGGGGTTCCCCAGACGCGGACGCGGGCGGGCGCGCTGTCCGGGAAGGTCATCTACCTGAGCCCCGGCCACGGCTTCTACCGGGCGCCCACGCTGTCGCGCTGGGCCACGCAGCGGCCCAACACGTGGGCGGTGGTGGAGGACCTCATCTCCGCCGAGGTGGTGAACCAGTACCTGTTGCCCATGTTGATGGGCGCGGGCGCCACGGTGGTGCCGGTGCGCGAGGCGGACCTGAACTCGCGCATGGTCATCGTCGACGACGGTGGCGCGGGCTACTCGGAGGCGGGGGACACGGGGCTGTTCCGCGCGACGGAGCAGAAGGGCTGGGCGACGCCTGTCTTCCCCATGGGCAACGGTGTCGAGCCGTTCACGCAAGGCACCACGCGGGAGTTGCTCACCACGCAGGCGTCCACCGCGTCGGCCACGTGGGCGCCGGTGGTGCCCGCGGACGGCAACTACCACGTGTACGTCTCGTATGGCGCGGCGCCCACGCGGACCGAGAACGCGCACTACGTCGTGCGCCACGCGGGCGGCGAGAGCCACTTCCGCGTCAACCAGCGCCGCCACGGCGGGACGTGGGTGCTGCTGGGCCGCTTCTTCTTCAAGGCGAACGCGGGGCCGGAGCGCGCGGCGGTGGTGCTGATGAACGACGCGGAGGAGGGCGCCACGGTGTCCGTGGACGCGGTGCGCTTCGGAGGAGGCTCGGGCGTCATCGGCGACGCGCAGATGGCCGCGCTGCCGCGTCCCCGCTACGAGGAGGCCGCGCGCTACCACGTGCAGTTCAGCGGCGCACCCCTGACGGTGTACGCGCCCACCGGGGCCAACGCCATCGCCAACGAGCGCAACGCGGACGTGACGGCGCGCGCGCGCTTCGCCGCGTGGCTGCACGAGGAGGGTGAGGACGCGGTGTACGTGGCCTGGCACACCAACGCCTCCACCACCGGCAACGTGGTGGGCACCGAGGCCTATGTCTATGGACGCAACCCGGTGGACGGCACGCTCCAGTTCGAGGGCGTTCCCGGCAGCGACGTGCTGGGGCGGGCGCTGTTGGACGAGCTGGGCACGGACCTCAAGCGGGAGGTCGACCCGACGTGGCGCGTGCGCAGCCTGCGCTCGGCGAACCTGGGCGAGGTCAACCCCATGCACAACCCGGAGATGCCGTCGGTGCTGCTGGAGATCGCCTACCACGACGCGGTGGCGGACTCGAACCGGCTGAAGGAGCCGGCGTTCCGCCGCGTCGCCGCGCGCGCCATCCTCCAGGGGCTCATCAAGTACTACGCCGCGCGGGACGGCGTGGCGGTCACGCTGCCGCCCGAGGCGCCCGACGCGGTGGTGGCGCGCAACGTCTCGGCCGGCACGGTGGAGGTGCGCTGGGCCGCGCCCCAGGCGAACCCGGACGAGCAGGGACGCGACGCGCCCACCGCGTACCGCGTCTACCAGAGCGAGGACGGCCAGGCCTGGGACGACGGCACGGAGGTGTCGGGGACGAGCCTGAGCGTGCCGTTGGCGGCGGGCCTCTCGCGCTACTTCCGGGTCGCGGCGGTGAGCGCGGGCGGCGAGGGCTTCCCGTCCGCCATCGTCGGCGTGCGCTCGGGGGACGCGCCCCCGGCGTTGGTGGTCAATGCCTTCGAGCGGCTGGACTCCGCGCTGGCGTGCGGCGAGGCGCTGGACGCGTACGACCTGGAGGCTCCGTTGCGAGTGCTCCTGGAGACGATGAACGACGGCACCTACGTGCGCCGGCACGGGGACGCGATGAGCCAGTCGGGCGTGGCCTTCGACAGCGCGACGAGCGGGGCGGTGGCGGCGGGGCTGGTGTCCGTCGGAGCGGGCTACCGGGTGGTGGACTGGTTCACCGGGCGGGGTGGCGAGGCCGGCGCCGGACTGACGCGCGCGCAACAGGACACGCTGCGCGCGCATGTGATGAGCGGTGGACATCTGATGCTGTCGGGCAGCCAGGTCGCGTCCGCGCTGTCGGTGGGCGACTCGGACGACAAGGCCTTCCTCACGGACATCCTCCGGGCGTCGGTGGGGACCGGCGCGCCGCCTCGGAGCGTGGAGGGCGTGCCGGGAGACTTCCTGGCGGATTGGACGGGCGTGGCCCTGGACGACGGCACCCGGGGCGCCTATCCGGTGGGGTCCACCGATTTGCTCACCCCGGCCTCGGGAGGCTCGGCGGTGGTGCGGTACTCGGGCACGGAGCTGGGGGCGGGCGTGTTCTCCATGCCGGCGGGGCAGGTGCTCCTGCTGGGTGTCCCCTTCGAGGCGGTGGTGGACCGGGCGGCGCGGGCGCGGCTGTTGTCCGCGTTCCTGGTGCGCGCGGGCTTCCCCGCGCCGGGCTCGCCGCCCGTCGGGGATTCCGGCGAGACGGGGCCCGGCCTGTTGAGCGGGTGCGTGGCGCCGCGCGGAGTGGACCCGCATCCTCCCGAGGAGCCCGAGCCTCCCGAGCCCCCGGAGCCCATCGTCCTGGACGCGCTGCCGCAGTTCTACCATCCGCTCGGCGACTCGGGCTGTGGCTGTGGGGCCGGCGGGGGAACGGGCGCGGGGCTGTGGCTGTTGGTCGGGGTGATTGTTCAGCTTCGACGCGCGCGCCGTCGCACGAGCGAGGTGAAGCGTTGACTCAGCGGGGCCGCGTGCCTACGGTCGGCGGCCCTCGTTTTCTGACGTGAAAACCGTTCGTGGGCGCGCCTTTCGCGCCCACCTCTTCTAAGGAGACACGCACATGGCCACTCGCATCGCCATCAACGGGTTTGGACGCATCGGTCGCTGCATCCTCCGCGCCGCGCTCAGCCGCAAGGAAGACCTGGAGATCGTCGCCATCAATGATTTGGACAAGCCCGCCGCCCTGGCGCACCTGTTCAAGTACGACTCCGTGCACCGCACGTGGCCGGGTGAGGTGAAGGCGACGGACAAGGGCATCGTGGTGGACGGCAAGGAGATCGTCGTCACCGCGGAGAAGGACCCGACGGCGCTGCCCTGGAAGAGCCTGAACGTGGACGTGGTGCTCGAGTGCACCGGCCGCTTCACCGGCCGCGAGGGCGCCGAGAAGCACCTGAAGGCGGGCGCCAAGAAGGTCCTCATCTCCGCGCCGGCCAAGGGCCCGGACCTGACCATCGCCTACGGCATCAACCACGGCGAGTACGACGCGTCCAAGCACCACATCGTCTCCAACGCCTCGTGCACCACCAACTGCCTGGCGCCCATCGCCAAGGTGCTGGTGGACAACTTCGGCATCGAGAAGGGCCTGATGACGACGGTGCACAGCTACACCAACGACCAGCGCATCCTGGACCTCACGCACGAGGACATGCGCCGCGCCCGCGCCGCCGCGCTCTCCATGATTCCCACCAGCACCGGCGCCGCGAAGGCCATCGGTGAGGTGATTCCGCAGCTCAAGGGCAAGATGCACGGCCTGGCCGTCCGCGTCCCCACGCCGAACGTGTCCCTGGTGGACCTGACGGTGAACACCGAGAAGAAGATCACCCAGGAGGCCGTGGTGGAGGCCTACCGCGCGGCCGCCGCCGGCCCGCTCAAGGGCATCCTGGAGTTCAGCGACGCGCAGACGGTGTCGGTGGACTACAACGGCAACCCGCACTCGGCCATCTTCGACTCCACCAACTGCTTCGTGATGGGCGACAACATGCTGAAGGTCATGGCCTGGTACGACAACGAGTGGGGCTTCTCCAACCGCATGGTCGACACGGCGAAGTTCCTCGTGTCGAAGGGCGTGTAGTCCGTTTCCGGTCCAGGGAGAGCCAAGATGATCCGCTACATCGACGAGCTGCAACTCACGGGCAAGCGCACCTTCATCCGCGTGGACTTCAACGTCCCGCTCGACGGCCGGAAGGTGACGGACGACACCCGCATCCGTGAGGCGCTGCCCACCATCCGCCGCGCGCTGGAGCTGGGCGGCAAGGTCATCCTGGCCTCCCACCTGGGGCGTCCCAAGGGGCCGGACCCCAAGCTGTCGCTCGAGCCGGTCGCCGCGCGGCTGGCCGAGCTGCTCGGCGGCAAGCACGAGGTCATCCTCACGGATGACTGCGTGGGCGACGGCGTGAAGAAGCAGGTGAAGGAGCTGAAGGAGGGGCAGGTGGTGGTGCTGGAGAACCTGCGCTTCCACAAGGAGGAGGAGGCCAACGACGAGACCTTCGCTCGCGAGCTGGCCGCGCTGGCGGACGTCTACGTCAACGACGCCTTCGGCACCGCGCACCGCGCCCACGCCTCCACGGCGGGCATGGTGCCCTTCGTGAAGGAGAAGGCGGCGGGCCTCCTGATGAAGAAGGAGATCGAGTACCTGGGCCGCGTGCTCAAGAACCCGGAGAAGCCCTTCGTGGCCATCCTGGGTGGCTCGAAGGTGAGCGACAAGATCAAGGTCATCGAGAGCCTGCTGCCCAAGGTGGACGCGCTGCTGGTGGGCGGGGCGATGGCGTACACGTTCCTGAAGGCGCAGGGCGTGGAGGTGGGCAAGTCCCGCGTCGAGGAGGACAAGCTGTCCTTGGCCACGCGCCTGCTCGAGGCGGCGCACCGGCTGAAGACGCCGATCGTCCTCCCGGTGGACCACATCGTCGGCACCGAGCCGACGGAGAAGAGCTCCAAGCAGGAGACGCCGGACAACGCGGTGCCCAAGGACATGATGGGCCTGGACATCGGTCCGAAGACGCGCTCGCTGTTCACGCAGCACATCCGCGACGCGCGCACGGTGGTGTGGAACGGCCCCATGGGCCTGTTCGAGGTGGCGAAGTTCGCCGACGGCACGCGCTCGGTGGGCACGGCCATGGCGAACAACAAGCAGGCCATCACCGTGATTGGCGGCGGGGACAGCGCGGCGGCCGTGGAGCAGATGGGGCTGGCGGATCAGCTCAGCCACGTGTCCACGGGCGGCGGGGCCTCGTTGGAGTTCCTGGAGGGCCGCGAGCTTCCGGGCATCAAGGCGCTGGAGACGCGGTAGTCTCCGTCGCGCCCAAGCAGCACCACCACATCCACAGCGCTGGGGGAGTGACACATGGCCGTCTCGTCTCGACGTCGGAAGATCGTCGCCGGCAACTGGAAGATGAACAAGACGGTGCCGGAGGCCCTGGCGCTGGTCCGTGAGCTGCGGGGGGCGGTGACCTCCGTGGGGGATGTGGTGGAGGTGGTGGTGGCGCCGACGTACCTGGCGCTGCAGGCGGTGCACGTGGCGCTGGAAGGCGCGCCGTTGCAGCTGGCGGCGCAGAACTGCCACTGGGAGTCGTCGGGTGCGTTCACCGGCGAGGTGTCCGCGCCGATGCTGGCGGAGCTCGGGTGTGCCTACGTCATCGTGGGGCACTCGGAGCGCCGGCAGCTGTTCGGCGAGACGGACGAGACGGTGAACAAGAAGGCCAAGGCGGTGCTGGCCGCGAAGATGACGCCCATCCTCTGCGTGGGCGAGACGCTGGCGGAGCGCGAGGCGAACCGGACGTTGGAGGTGGTGGAGCGCCAGGTCCGGGGCGGGCTCGAGGGCTTCGAGGCGAAGGACGTGGCCAGCTTCGTGCTGGCGTACGAGCCGGTGTGGGCGATTGGGACGGGGCGCAACGCGACGTCGGCGCAGGCGCAGGAGGTCCACGCGGCCATCCGGGCGCTGGTGGGCCGGCTGTACGGCGAGGAGACGGCCGCCCAGGTGCGCATCCAGTACGGCGGCAGCGTGAAGCCGGATAACGCCGCGGAATTGCTGGGGCAGCCGGACGTGGACGGGGCGTTGGTGGGTGGGGCGAGCCTGAAGGTCGGCGATTTCGCGGCCATCATCCAGGCGGCCCGGTAGGGTAGTGCGCGCGATTTGGTGCTATCGGCGCACTGTTTTCTGCAATAAGGTGCGCCCTCTTTTCACGGAACGTTCGGAAAACTCCACATGCTGACCTTCGTCACGATCGTGCACGTCCTCGTGTGCGTGTTCATGATCTTCGTCATCCTGCTGCAGCCGGGTAAGGACGCTGGCATGGGCTCGGCCCTCGGCGGCGGCGCGGCCACGAGTGCCTTCGGTGGTCGTGGCGCGGTGACCTTCCTGAGCAAGCTCACCGGCGTGTGCGCGGCGATGTTCTTCTTCACGTCGCTGGGCCTGTCCTTCGTGGGCCTGAAGTCCTCGGTGGCGGCGGGTGGTTCCATCGCGGCGCCCGCTCCGGCGGCTCCCGCGGCGCCGGCTCCTGCGGCGGGTGAGACGTCGTCTCCGGCGGGTCAGCAGGCGGCCCCTGGGACGGTGGAGCAGCCGCGCGGTGAGGCGGCTCCGGCCGAGGGCCAGCAGGCCCCCGCGCCGACCCCGGCTCCCTGAGGGGCCGGTTGAAACAAATCGGAGCACGCAGCGGTTAGAATCTCGTTGCGTGATCCGAAGCGGTCCTGTAGATGGTCCGCGCAGCAACGCCCAGGTGGTGGAACTGGTAGACACACCATCTTGAGGGGGTGGCGCCGAAAGGTGTGCGGGTTCGAATCCCGCCCTGGGCAACCCGAAAGAGCCTCCAAGTCCCTAGGACTTGGGGGCTTTTTCATTTTCAGCTGATGGCCTCCGGGTCATGTGGCCGTGGCGCTTGGCGTGGACGAGGTCGGCGTCCGGTCAGGGGCGCCCGATAGGCTCCTCAGTCCATCGGTGCCGTGCCTTCTTCCTTCCAGGAGGCGTCACCTGGGGGGCTCTATGCGCATCGTGTG
Source organism: Myxococcus fulvus (assembly GCF_900111765.1). The sequence continues at coordinate 349,354 of NZ_FOIB01000009.1, read as the reverse complement.
GTCCGTCGCGTTGCTGCTGTTCGCCAGTGCGTGCGCGACGTCTCGTGTCGTCCACGTTGACGTGGGTGGCAGGCCGGTGCTGCACGAGTCCGTGGAGGTCGCCCCAGTCGACGTGAGCGAGGGGGAGTTCAAGACAGCCCTTGCTCGGCTCATCCTTGAGTTGAGGATGGACGTCGCCTTCCGCGAAGCCGATGCAGTTGACCAGCGAGGATGGGTGCGGTCCAGGACGCTGCTCGCATCCTCCAAGGGCTTTGCGGACTCGGGAGATGGCGCGTCACCAGAGTCCCTGTCATCGAGGATCTGCCCTGATGGTGACGAGTGCTTGTCTCTGGTGGGCGGAACGGGGCTGACGTTCTCGCGCAAGGACCGGACGTTGATGGCGTTGTCCTTCGCGCTCGATACCGTCTGGGAGCGCGTCGAGGCGGAGGTCGGGATGGTGCTGAACCCCACGGTCCTCAAGGCGATGGTGACCTCCGCCGTCCTGACGGTGCTCCTCACGATGTCCCTGCCTGAGCCGATCACCAAGGTCATCGCGGTCGCGCTGACAGCGGCGATGGTCGCCTACCTTGGAGTGGTTCTGGTCTGGGAGATTGGGCGTGCTTTCGTACAGTTGTGGGATGAGGCGGAGATGGCGACGAGCGTCATCGCGCTTCAGGACATCGGCCATCGCTTCGGACGTGTGCTGGGAACGAACGGCACGCGTGTCTTGGTTCTTGTCGTCATGGCGGCGCTTGGTGGAAAGAGCGCGATGGCGGCACAGGGCCCCAAACTCCCGGGTTTTTCTCAAGCCGCGCTCCGAGCCCAGGCCGAGGCGGGGTTTCCGCTCCATGCGGCCATGAATGGCGGTGTGACTTCAATCGCGATGCCCGCCGCTGGAGTGCTGAATGTCGCCTTGGCGCCTGGCGCTGCGGCAGCTCTTGCGATGTATGGGGAAGGGAGGTTCCCTGGCGACGACGTGGGGCCTGTGCATCACATCTGTACGAACAAGAACCCGATTTCGGAGGTGACAGGTGGTCCGTGGACGCCCTTGTGCGAGAAGATCTTCAAGAAGGCTGGGATGACGCTCGAGGACGTCGCGAACAAGGTTCGGCTCAAGGGGCACGAGGGGCCGCATCCTGAGCGCTATCATCGGGAGGTGACGGAGCGTCTGGAGCGTGTCGTTGAACGGTGCCGGACGGCTGAGACCTGTCGGGTCAAACTGGAACGGGAGCTTGCGAAGATCGCCAACGAGCTTCTGACGCCAGGCTCTCCGTTGCGGAGTTTCATCGTGAAGGAGGGTGGGTGACGTGGAGCGCCATTTCTACTGGGTACGGCGGGCTGACGTGCCGCAATGGCTCATCGAGACCCCGACACGGGAGTCGGGTGAGGCATTCGATGAGCCCTGGATGTTCGCGGACGGCCGCCATCTCGAGAACCCGGAGGGGATGATGGCTCGGATTTCGACCCCGGGAGATAAGCTCGCGTTTGTGTTCTCCGTCATCGAGAAGGCTCCTTTGGTGAGTGGGGCCGTCGCGAGCGTCTTCAGGGATCTAGCGCCTGACGACGTGCAGGTGATGCCGGTGTCGGTAGAAGGGGAGCCCGAGCCTTTCTTCGTCGTCAATGCAACCAAGGCGGTTGATTGCATTGATGAAGCTCAATGCCTGGAGATCCAGCATGACGACGAAGACGACAGCATCCCTGAGTTTGAGGGGCAGTATCGGTGGATCTACGGGTTGCGAATCGACCCCTCGAAGACTGAGGGAGCCCATGTTTTTCGGCTGAAGAAGTTCCTGGTTGCGCTCATCGTCTCGGAGGAGATCAAGGACGCGCTCGAACAAGTCGGGAACCTAGGCGTGTCGTTTGAGCGTGTGACGGGCCCCAGTGGCGGCAACTGCCCGACGCGTGACGCGGAGTGAGCGGCGGAATGCTGACGAGATGGACTGCGCCTGCGCGGCATTGCTCGGCCGAGCGTTGAATCTCAGGCGAGACTGGGACGGGATGATGGTCTCGGTGTTCGCGCATGATGACAAGAGACTGCTTTTCATGCGGAGCCGGGGGACGGTCGCCAGCGGTGAGGTCACAATTCGTCCAGACGAGCCGCGGGGTGACTGCCGAGCCGCATCAGCACGTCGGCGAGGTAGGCCTCGGGATTGGCGCAGGTGTCCACCAGTGAGGCGAGCCCCGCCAGGGGCTGACCTGCCCCATCGCTTCCGACGAAGAGGTCGTTCTTCTTGCCCAGAACCAGGGCGCGCAGCGTCCACTCCGCGGCGTTGTTGTCCAGGGGCAGCGGATGGGTATGCCGCCGGCCGGCCTCGTGCGTCCTCTGCGACATAGGGCAGGCCCGACGTGGTGGCGGACGTTCTCCTCCCCGCGTCGTGGCTCGACGACTGACATCGCCCATCCAGGGCGTCGCCAGCCCGGTCCCTGTGTCCAGGAGGACTCATGAGAGTCGGAGTGATGTGGCTGCTCGCGCTGTGGATGAGTGCTGTGGCGGGACTGGGATGCAAGACGGCGGCGCAGGCCCCGGACTCGGGAGTCCTTGCCGTACCTGTCGAGACCCTCGCGGAGATGCTGGAGGCCGGCTACGTCCATCCCGAGACCGGCAAGCGGTACGCCGCCATGTTGCGGGCCAATCTCGCCCAGGGGGCCTACCGCGCGTACGTGGACCAGACCGAGCTTGCCAGCCGATTGACGGCGGACCTCCAGGCCGTCTCGGCCGACGGGCACCTGCGAGTCATTCCCTCCGATGGAAGACCCAGGGGCCCAAGGGAAGGCGGCCCCAGGGGCCCTCGTGGTCCTCCTGGGCTGGAGCCCATCGCGGATGCCCGGTGGCTCGCGGACGGGGTCGCCTATCTCCGCATCAATGCCTTTCCTGGCGACGAGCGGACTGTCGATGCGGTGGACCAGTTCATGACGGAGCATGCGACAGCCAAGGCGCTCATCCTCGATGCGCGGACCCATCGCGGCGGGGGGCCCCGCGAGATGAACGTCCTGCTGTCCTATCTCTTCGAGCAGGAGGCGCTCCTGGCGTACATGGACACCCCCCGCCGCAACCTCGCGCTCGAATGCGGACCGCCCGAGGACGCCATGATGCCCGAGGGCGAGGGGCCCGAGGGAATCCACCGGCGGGAGCACCGCGTGCACCCCAACACGACGGAGTCACGCCTCTTTGGCGCGCGGGTCTTCTACCTCGTCTCCAAGCGGACCGCGTCCGCGGCCGAGCACCTGGCGATGGCCCTCAAGCGCACGGGGCGCGCGACCCTGGTCGGCGAGCCCACGGCGGGAGCCAATCACTTCGCTTGTCCACAACCGCTCGGGGACTCGCTGTCCGTGGTCCTCCCCGTGGGCCGGACCGTGGACCCCGACACGGGAAAAGACTGGGAGGGTGTTGGCATCACCCCCGACATCCAGGTCCCCGCCGACAAGGCGCTCGATGAGGTGCTCCAACGCCTGCGGTGAATCAGGCGCCGCGTCCACGTACACGGAGAGGTTGGAGCCGGGGCGCGGCTCGCGGCGATGAGGGGAGGGCGCCAAGGTCGTCTTGGGTTCGCACCGTGTGCTCGGTAGGGACAAGAGCTTCGTCTGTGGGAAAGAGACCGACTGCGCGCACGTCCACGGTGGTAGTCTCCCTATTTGGGAGGTCACGCACCGTTGCTCCAACCTTTCAGATTGGCGCTCTCGCTCATTCTCGTGTCGGGGGTTGCCGCCGCGGCTGAGCCCATTCCCAAGGGGCGGGTCAGGCGGGAGCGCTCCGTGACTGTCGCTCGCTCTTCCTCCGAGGCTCCCCCCGTCATTCGTGTCGCGGGGGACACCTCGACGGTGATCCTCTTCTCCGCGCCCATCCAGAAGAGCTCCCTGACTTTCGACGAGACGCGGCTCCGTGTCCTGGACGTAGGGGAGCGGTCGGTCATCGTCCAGCCCCTTGCCGACCTGCGGGGCGATGAGCGGCAGGAGATGGGCGTCTTCTTCGCCGATGGCAGTTCGCCAGCACGGGCCGCTTTCGTCCTCGTGACCGACCCAGCGGAAGTGGACTCGCGCATCGATGCGCAGCGGCCCGAGTCGTTGAACTCGCCCTGTCATCCGGACACGCCAATGCCAGCGCCGAGGCCGGAGGACTTCGTGTTGCTTGGCTTCGTGGACGACAGCGGCGTTACTGCTTCGAAGGTCAAGGACGTGGCCGACGAGGCTCAGGGGCTCTCCTCAAGCCTGACCTTCTCCTACAATGGTAAGGGCTGGGCACTGGTTGATGTGACCGTTTGGAATAGCCCAGACCGACCGGCGTGGACGCCGCGAGAGGCCACTTTTGTCGGTCGTGTGGGCATGCCTCTTCGGGCACGACTTGTATCAGCAAAGAAAGGTGCGATTCTTCCCGGGGAGGACGGACGCGTGCTTGCCGTCGTTGAGCTGCCCGAGCCGAAAGCAAACCTCGTGTTCACCGTGGACGTTCGGGGCGATGGCGGCCGGCACCTCGTGATTCCGAACGTGCGCTTTCCCAAGTCGGGTGCAGGGGAGGTTCGATGACTCCCCTCGAAACGGTTATCGATGGATGGCAAGTTTCAAGGGAGCTTGGGAGTGGAGGGTTTGCATTCGTCTTCCTGGGCGAGAAGAACGGCAAGAGTGCGGCGCTCAAGGTGGCCCGGCACCGCGAGGCCAGTGGTGATTCCAAGCAAACCCATGCCCGGACATTGAGGGAGTTGACGGCGCTGCTGATGCTGGAGCATCGCAACGTTGTCCGTCCTCAAGGGTATGGCTACACGTTGACTGGCAATGTCTACCTTGCGCTCGACTACGTGGACGGCTGGACGCTCGCGGAGTGGGCTGAGCGCAAGCATCCGACGTTTCGCGAAATCATCCGTGTCTTCGAGAATGTAGCCAGTGCCCTGTCGTACATGCACAGCCGAGGCGTGCTGCATCGGGATTTGAAGCTGTCCAACGTGCTCGTCCGGAAGAGCGACGGAGAGCCCGTCATCATCGACTTCAGTTGTGCGACCTACACGCTCGCCGAAGAGCTGACGGACGGTGGGCTTCCTCCAGGCACCGACCGCTACCGTGCGCCCGAGCAGTTCAAGTTCCTGCAAGAGCACAAGGACGAGCATCGGGCCCGCTATGCGTTTCAGGTCGCCGATGAAATCTTCGCGGTCGGAGTCATGCTGCACGAACTGCTGACCGACCCTCGCCCGATGGAGCTTCATGCGCGCTTCGACCTGAACGACCCGCGCTATGCGCCCCCGGCTCCTCGGCTGGTGAATGCGCGTATCCCCGAGGCGCTGAGCGAACTCGTCGAGGGCATTCTGTCCAGGTCCCCGTCGCGGCGTCCGGTTGATACCGAATCGCTTCGGCGTGAACTGGCGGAACTCCGCGACGACCCGGTTCCTGGCTACGACGTTCCGGCACATGCGCCCTCGGAGCAGCGTCAGCTCGCTCTTGCCGAGCATGAGGGAGCGGCCGATTCGTTGCCTCCGGAGTACGCCCCCCGCAGGTGGCAAGGCGGCCTTACTGCTCGCTCTCGCTGGGCAGGGAGGTGGGGCGTCTCGATAGCCGGTGCGGTGGCTCTCGTCGTGGGCGTTGCCTTGTGGCGTTATCCGGCCGCGAAGCGCGAACCCCCAGTGGGGCTGGACGTTGCTTCGGTGCCTCGTGCTCCCACCGCTCCAGATTCTTCGCCGCCCAGGATGGGCCCCCCTGCTATGTCACTCTCGGCCCCCTATTCTTTGGATACCCCGGGGCTGGCTCTTGTCGCTGCACAGAAGGAAGGTTCAACCGTGATGACCCCGCCGGCCGAGTCGCCAACCCAGGGCCGCGCAGCCCGCATGTCGAAGAAGTTCGTTGCTGCCGCTGAGTGCGCGTCGTTGTCGCTCGTCGCGGCGCTGGCGGCGGGTTGCCCTGGTGCCCAGATACGGCCTGAGTCGTTCACCTGTCCTACCGGTGCCGAGCAGGCAATGCTGGGAGACCTTCGTTGGACCTACGGTGACCGGTTCACGCTTGTCCTCGATGACCGCCATGGGCAGGGGGATCAAGTTTGGTTCACTGCGGGCGGGGATGTGGTGGGCGTCGTCCCGAAGGGCATGAACGACGATCGGCAGCGGGAAGTCGCGCCTGTCGGAACGCGCTTCTACGGGAAGGCTTACTACCTGTCCGACAAGATGGGGAGGGCGGATGGTCCTGCGCTCGTCGTTCGGTATGACCGGGTGAAGCTGCCTGGGCAGGACGAGCAACCCATCTGCTTCGTCGTGGAGGGAACCGTGCTGGCCTACAAGGATGGTCGGGTGAAAGCGCGGAACTGGAATGGCGGCATCGTCGTAGCCCGATGGCCTTGAGTCTGCGTGCAGGACGTAACAGGTAGGTGGTCGATTTCGCCAGAGTCGTCGACGGACGATATCAGACCTACCAGGGCCTTCCTTCGATGTCCCATCTCATGGGTAGCATGGCCTCCGCAGCGCGTGGCGTTCGGGCCTCGCGCAAGTGGAGGGACACGCATGGCGGCAATCGAGTTCGGCGTTCCACGGGGCGCGATCCTCTTCGAGAAGGACGGCTTCAAGTACGAGTTCCGTGACAGCTTGGGGGAGGCTCATCACGGGCTGAGCCTGTTCGTCGCGAGGCGCCGGACGCTGGAGGGCAACCATCCACGGGGGCGGGTGTTGCTCAAGGCCGTAGCGGCGCATACGAGCCAGGATGTGAGGCGCGTCAAAAGGGCGAGGCAGAAGCTCGAGGAGCAGGTGCGCCTCGCGATGTTCCTCGACCACCCGGCGATCCTTCGTGTCCACGGACTGCACAAGGCTGAAGGCGCTTCGTACGTCATCACGGAGCACCCGTCCGGGCATTCGGTGCGGGAGCTGCTGGCGCTCGCAGGGGAGTGTGGGCACACCTTCTCTCCTCTGTTCGTGCTCTACCTGGGAGCGCAGGTTGCCGCGGCGCTGGAGCATGCCCACGAAGCGAAGGACGAGCAGGGGAGACCCCTCAACATCGTCCACCGAGCCATCGACCTCGGAACCCTCTTCGTTGATTGGAAGGGTGGGGTGCAGGTCGCCGATTTCGGTCTCGCCCTATCGAGCTTGCCGGGCCGCGTTTCGTCGACGGTGCACCGACCGCAGGGGGACGCGTTCTATTCGTCTCCGGAAATGCTTCTGACGGGGCGGGTCGACGCGCGCTCGGACTTGTTCGCGCTCGGTGTCGTGATGCTCGAACTCGCGACCGGGAAGAACCTTCTTGACGCTCCGGACGAGGTGACGGATGCGGTGAAGGACTCCTTGTCGAGGCGTCAGCGGGTCCGCGTCCGGCGTGCCATCAAGCGGGCGCATCTCGCCGACTGTCATCCCCTGGTGGGGGACGCCATCTGGCGCGCGGCGACCTACACGCAGGCGGACCTGGTGGCGTTGATGGCGAAACTGCCGCAGGGGCTGGGATTGACGTTGCTCAAGCTGCTTCAACGGTCGCCGGATGACCGCTACCCCTCAGCGAGAGCGCTGGCGACGGACCTGGGTCGATGGCTTGGGGGCGAGGGAGTCTTCGGCAAGGCGCAAGCGGAGGCCGAGCTGCTCGTGCTCATGAAGAAGGCGGGCAGCGCGATGGCCGAGCTGGGGATTCGGCGACCCCGTGGGGTCGAGGTCTCCGACGAGGCCAGCACCCACTAATCGGGCGCTCGCCGGTGCCGAACCGCACGTTCAGGAGCCGGCCGCATGTTGCACGTATGTCGCATGAAGACGTCGCCCTTCTTCTGGTCGCTGAGGTTCTCCATGGAGTCGACCGTCTCGCCCACGCGGCTGGGGGACTCGTTACCTGGCAGGGGCTCGGACTCGCGGACCTTCAGCTCGGCGATGGCCGAGTTGCCCTTGAAGCCTCATTCATGCGGATGAGCGCGACTTCGAGCAGGGAGTGCCCGGCGGGATTGGGCGTCTTTTTTGACGAGCAATGCTGCTTGATCAAGAGTTGCTTGATTTCGAGTTTTTGGGGTCCACGAACACATGGAGAAGACCATGAATTCAACCCGCATTGCTGCCGCCGTGTGTATTTTGACATTCGCCGGAACATCTCTGGCAGGAGCCAGGTATGGCCAGAATGTGCATGTCGACACTGCGCTTCGGTACGCTTTTGGGGCGATTGGCGCGGCTCGGAATTCGTCCGATTACAATCAGGCATTGAAGTGCGGCATCTCTGCCACGCCCACCACGATGAGCGGCTATTGCATTGCGACAAATGCGCAGGGTGAGGCGTACTCCTGCTCAACAAACAGCCCCAATCTCGTGGAGGCAATCAAGCACGTCGGCGAGTCGAGCTATGTTCGTTTTCATGGGGATGAGTACGGGAACTGCATAGAGATTGTTGTGGAGAATGCGTCGTACAACGAGCCGAAGCGGTAGATGCGTGTTGACGGCTCTGCAATGATCGTCGGAGATTGATTGTTCCGGCAATGGGTGGGCCTGTCAGACGAACGGCTGACGCTGTTCCAGAACTGCGCCATGTTCGCTGAGAGCGTATTCCCCTGGGTGACGTCACGGCCATTGCCCGCATAGGAAAGAACCAACCTGAGCTGTGCGATGGATGGCTCATCGAAGATGAGGCTGCTGGCGATGGAAATCGAACCCTGAAGGGGAACGAGCACCGCACCAGAACTTCCAGTCAGCCGATAGTCGCAGTTCGCGACGAGCGGGCGGTTCACGCAGATCGAGAGGAGGTGGTCATTGAGCTCCACATCCAGCGGCGCCTGGACCTGAAGCAAATGCAATCGAGGTGCCTCCGCGATGGTGGGCTCCTCATTCTCAGCTCCGGAGCCATGGGCCGTCGGGGCCCCCAAGGGTGATGAGCCCCAGCATCGTCCCTGCTGCCGCACTGCTCATCACCCGCCAACGTCGCGCTCGCTTCATGGTGGACCCTCCTGGATGAAGACGCGTCTGGGCGGAAAACCATGCAGCGATTCCTCCTTCTGGCTGGTGGCGAAAGCGTCCTGTCTGGCCATCTGCGCCGACGGTGTAACCCGCATCCTCGGGACTCCCATTGGATCTGGTCTTTCCCGGCTCGCTCATGGCATCGTGGGCGGTTCCACGTGGAGGTGCCAGGTGAGACGACTTCGATTCGCACGCGCCCTCGTCATGGTCTCGGCGACCCTGCTGAGCGCCTGCAAGGGTGACATCACCGGGCCGCCCTCCCAGCCGCCGCCCCCCGGCGAGCCCCCGCAGCCAGTGGTGCCCGAGGAGCTGCCCTTGCGGCGGCTGTCCGCCGTCCAGCTCCAGAACACGGTGCGCGACGTGCTCACCCGCACGCTCGGCGCCCCGGAAGCTCAGGTGGTCCTGCAGGACGGCACGGTGGCGTCGCAGCTCCAGAGCTACCCCAGGGACCTGCGAGTCTCCATCCCCGGCGAGTCCCACGGCGGCTTCTTCCGCATGGACCAGGGCATGCAACAGGGGCACATCGACACCGTGTACTCGCTCGGGCTGCGCGTCGGCGAGCTGCTGGGGAGCAACACCTCGCGGCGAGGGCTGTTGCTGGGCCCCTGTGCCACGGACGCCAGCACGGCCAATGACGAGACCTGCCTGGTCGACTTCATCTCCCGGTTCGGACGGCTGGCCCTGCGCCGGTCCCTGGACGCGGACGACGTGGCCTTCTACCGCGAGGCCGTGAGCGAGCCCCCCGTCTCGCCCCTCGCCGTGCAGAAGGTGGTGGCGCTGATGCTGACGGCGCCCGAGTTCCTCTACTTCGTCGAGCACGGCCAGCCCGACGCGGAGGGCACCCTGACCCGGCTGACGGCACACGAGCTGGCCGCGAGGCTGTCGTACCACTTCTGGCAGACCCTCCCAGATGAGCTGCTCACCGAGGCCGCGGACTCAGGGGCGCTGCTCACCGACGCCGGCTATCGCCAGCAGGTGGAGCGCCTCATGGGTGACGCACGCGCCCACCAGGCCCTGGGCGAGTTCTTCAGCCAGTGGTTCCGCCTGGACGACCTCGAGGAGTTCGACACGCGCGTCGGAGACCCCATCTTCGACGCGTTTCGCGGTGACTTCACCCCGACGCGCGACACCCGCGAGCGCATCAACGGCGAGGTCGCCGACCTCGTCACCTGGCTGGTCTCCCGCGACGGCACCCTGCAGGACGTGCTCACCGACCGGCATGCCTTCGCCCGCAGCGACGAACTGGCGGCGCTCTACGGTGTGCCGAGATGGGATGGCGCCTCGCAGCCTCCCACCTTCTCCGAGCCCCAGCGCTCCGGTCTGCTGACGCGCATCGCCTTTCTCGCCACCGGCTCCGCCAACACCCGCCCCATCATCAAGGGCTACCGCATCCGCAACGCGCTCCTGTGCGGGAGCATCCCCCCGCCGCCCGCCGACGCCATGATGACGCGGGTGGAGCTGTCGCCCGAGCTCACCACCCGCGAAGTCGTCGAGCGCCTGACCGAGACGCAGGGCTCCTGCCCCTCCTGCCACCGCACCCGCCTCAACCCCCTGGGGTTCGTCACCGAGAACTTCGATGCGCTCGGCCGCTTCCGCTCCACGCAGCGCCTCTTCGACACCACCGGCCAACTGGTGGGCGAGCGGCCCGTGCGCACCGACACGGTGCCCACCGTGGTCCCGGGCGACACGCGCTCGGTGTCCTCTGCGGCGGAGGTCACCCAGCTCATCCTCGACAGCGGTCAGTTCGAGGAGTGCTTCGCTCGACAGTACTTCCGCTACACCTTCGCCCGGCCCGAGAGCGACGCGTCCGACGGCGCCGTCCTGGAGGCCTTGAGCACGGCGGCGAGGAGCCGTCAGTCGCTGCGCGCCGTGCTGGCCTCCGTCGCGCTGCGCCCCGAGTTCCAGCGCAAGGACTTCCGATGAGCACCCCCATCTCGCGCCGAACGATGCTCCGCCTGGGCGGGACGGGACTCGTCCTGCCCTTCCTCCCCAGCCTCCTGCCCTCGACGGCCCGCGCCCAGTCGGCGCCGTCCCACAAGTGCTTCGTCATGCTGCGCACGGAGCACGGCGGCATCCTCCAGCGGGACATGTTCCCCGCGGACGCCACGCTGACGGAGTCCTTGTCCTACGCGGGCCATCCCGTGCGCCGGGGCACGCTGAGCGCCACCGTGGCGGGAGGCGAGGCGCGGCTGTCGGCCGTGCTGCGCGCTCCGTCGAGCGAGCTCACCGCGTCGATGGTGAGCAAGCTGTGGGTGCTCAACGGCCTGGACATCCCGTTCTACATCGGCCACCACCGGGGAGGGACGCTCGGCAACTTCTCCGCGAGCGACCAGGCGCCGGACGAGGTGAAGCAGGACGGCATCCGGCAGACCATCGACCAGATCATGGCCTGGTCTCCGTCTTTCTATGGGAACGCGGCGGGCGTGCGCGAGCGCGCCATCATCCAGGGGGCGCTCTCCTATGCGCACTCGGACCCTCGCCTGCGCCAGGGGCCGGTGGAGCGGGTGGGGGACACCGTGAATGGCTCCAACCAGCACCTCTTCGACCGCCTGTTCGGAGATGTCACCGGAGGCCAACCGCTCATCAGCGGCGCGGTGCTGGAGAACTACCGACGCCTGCGCAATGGCAACCGGCGCCTGTCGTCCGCGGACCGCCGCCGGCTGGATGACCACATGGAGCGGCTTGCCGAACTGGACCGCAAGCTGTCCACGGTGGCGCGCTGTCAGACTCCCACGCGCCCGACGACGTCAACGGGGCAGTACACCCAGCAGCCCACGTACGGACGCGACCCGGAGTCGCAGTCCCTGTCGCACCAGCTCTGGAACGACGTGTACACGCTGGCGCTGTCGTGTGGCGTGTCGCGCATCGTGGTGGCCGGCGCGACGGAGACCTTCAGCACCTACGCGGGCGACTGGCACCAGGAGATTGCCCATCAGGCCGCGAGCAGCGAGCCGGCGTACAGCACGTTGCTCGCGGCGCACCACCTCTTCTTCCGCCGCGTCTTCCTGGACCTGGCGAGCAAGCTGGAGGCGGTGGACATGGGTGACGGCACCCGGCTGCTGGACCACACCCTGCTGGCCTGGGGACAGGAGTCAGGCAACTACACCCACGACCACACCAGCGCGCCGATTGTCGCCTTCGGCGGCGCGGAGGGCTTCTTCCGCACGGGGCAGTACTGCGACTACCGCAACCTGGCGAAGAAGACCGGGATGGGCCCCGCCGGTGAGCCCCGCTGGTTCGGACTGCTGTGGCACCAGTGGCTGGGCACGGTGCTGCAATCCATGGGCATCCCTCGCTCCGATTGGGAGAACACCTCGCGGTGCCCGGGCTACCCCGACTACAAGTACGACGACGTCCCGGATTGGGCCGGGCCCGAGAACTCCACCGGGCCTGTCTATCCCGGCTCCGTCTGGAATGCCGCGGGAGAGGTGTTGCCCTTCCTGCGTGCGTGAGCCTCCGCTCGCCGCGCGCCTCCCGCTCGAACCAGGAGGCGCGCGGCTGAAAACTCAGTACACCACCACCGAGCCGTAGACGCTGGTGCCGTTCGTATACGCCACCAATGCGCCGCCGTTCGACGGGAGCGCCGCGACGGCGGGCACGGTGCCCGGCCCGATGGTCCTGGCATCCGTGGGCTGAATCACCGTGGCCCCCACGAGCATCCGGTCCAACTGGATGTTGCCCGTCCCTCGCTGAGACACGACGTAGCCGTTGCCCAGCGCGTCCGCGTCAATCGAACGGACGGATCCGGGAGGGACGTCATTGGGGAGCCCTGTCACCTGGGTGCTCGTCCCCGGCGCGGAGACCGGGATGACGTCCACGTTGTCATCCCCGAACGTGCCCGTGACGTAGATGAAGCCGTTGGAGCCCGTCCAGTCCGAGAAGAACGCCTGCCCCGGCGGAGAGCTCTGCGGACCGAAGGTCGTCCCCTGGTCGCTGCTGCGACGGATGCGGAACGAGGGGTCGTCGCTCACCGAGAAGACATCTCCGCTGATCTTGTCCACGAGGACGTCGAAGAAGGCATTGTTCTGGTCCACGTCCGTCACGCTGAAGTCGCCCGCGCCGCGTGCGAAGTTCCGCAGGACGCGCACCCCCGCGGAGCCTCGTGAGACGGCGATGTAGACCGCGTCACCCGTCGAATCCAGGCTGACGGTGGGATTGGCCGCGGAGCTGAGCGTTCGCGGCGCCTCCCAGCTCGCTCCCGAGTCCACCGTCCGGGTGAACAGCAGCGCTCCCGCGCTGGTGGCCGCCACATACGCGGTCCCCGTGGGTCCGCCTTCGATCGCGACCTCCGCCGCGTTGGTGATGCCCAGTGGAGTCGGGCCCACCCAGGTGAAGCCCCGGTCCAGGCTCACGCTGACATGGACCGCGCCACCACAGTTCATGACGACGTAGAAGCGCCCCAGCGCATCCACCGCGGCCTTGCGGCCCGTGTTCGAATTGGCCGTGGTGCAGGTCAGCGTCCCGCTGATGAGCGTGGGAGGAACGTTCGAGAAGGCGTCCAACTGGCAATCGGCGTCGCAGCCATCCCCAGGCGTCGTGCCGCCATCATCGCACTGCTCGCCCGCCGCGCTGTCGACCAGGCCGTCTCCGCACACCTCCACGCCGCGGCAGTCCGCTCGACAGCCGTCCCCCGCGGCGCGGTTGCCGTCATCGCACACCTCGCCCGAGTCGACGATGCCGTCTCCGCAGACCGGCGGCCCCCGGACGGTGATGCTGACCGTGGCCGTGTTCGACGTCAGCGCGCCGTCGCTGGCCGTGAAGGTGAACGAGTCCGTCCCCTGGAAGTCCGCGTTCGGGGTGTAGAGCAGCTGCGCACCCGTCCCGGACAGGGTGCCGTTCGCGGGAGGCGCCGTCACCGTGAAACCGAGCACATCCCCGTCCACGTCCGTGGCCGCCAGCGTGATGGGCGTCGACGTGTTGTAGCTCACCGTCACCGAGGAAGACGTCGCCACGGGCGCGTCGTTGACCGGCGTCACGGTGACGGTGACGGTGGCCGTCGCCTGCTTCCGACCGTCGGAGACCGTGACCTGGAAGGTGTCCGTTCCGTTGAAGTCCGCGTTCGGGGTGTACGTCACCGACGCCCCCGTGCCCGTGAGCGTTCCATGGCCGGGCAGGGTGAACGCGTACGTCAGCGCGTCGCCATCCGGGTCCGACGCCGTGAGCGTGATGTTCACGGCGGTGTCCTCGGGAGTCGTCGCGTGAGCCGCCTCGACGGTGGGGGCCCGGTTGTTGTCGCAGATGCTCGGCTGCCCCGTGCAGGTGTATCCCGGCTCCACCTCGCAGATGCTGTTGCAGCCGTCCCCCGAGAGCTGATTGCCGTCGTCACATATCTCGGACCCACCAATCACTCCGTCCCCACAGATGACTCGCAGCGACGTCTCCACCGCGTCCACCAGATACACGGCGAGCGCGCCCTTGATGCGCACGTAGCGATAGGGCACGTTCCCCGGATACGTCGCCACCGCGATATGCGTCCCCAGGCCCAGCTCGACCAGGTGCAACGGGCTGGAGCCGATGAAGGTCCCATCCGCCTTCAGGAAGTCGACCTGCGCCACCAGCGCCAGCGACAGGCCCTGGTAATAGACGCGCAGATCTCCAGTGCCTTCCTCGCCCTGGCCCAGGTCCAGGACCAGCGCCGCGTTGAGCAGTCCCAGCAGCGTCGCCGCCCTCCCGTCGGGAGCGCCCAGTGACGCGCTCGCGTTGAGCACCGCCGCATTGGTGCCCGGCGCCACCGCGTCCGCATACGGGTCCCACGTCAGCGAGGACACCGACTGCTCATGCGTCAAAGCCCCGTCGCCCGCCTCCTCCAGGGGTTCCACACCGCACGCCGAAAGCAGAAGGGCCAGCATCACGCCGAGCCGCCACGACCACTGCACACCAGGACCACTTCGCATCGATTGACTCCTCCCGAGAAGCAAGAGGAAGCCCGGAATGGACCGCTCTCCCCTCGTGGAATGAACGACACCACTTCTCGCGACCGACAGATGGCCGCGCAATACATGGATGGCCGACGTCCTCCGGCCTCCAGCCGAAATGCATTCGAGTGTCATGGACACATGTCAACGACCGACATCGCCGCCTCTCCAGCTTGCCGGGCTGGACGGACATGTGAGCGCGGCGGGCGCTTCACGACCCGGCGAGGAGCCCAACTTGCGTGCGTGGCTCGGAGGGAGCCAGCAGCTCATAGCGCATCATCTGTCCTCTTTCCAGGAATACCTTGTTTCTCAGGTGCTGAGACAGACATCCTGGTGCCGGACTGCTCGCTGTCGAGCGCGGCAGTGTCGTCTTCGGCGGATGCGGAGGTGCTGCCCCGGCTCCACCATGCTGTGGCGGGGCCGGGGAGTCTTGATTCGCTGATACATCTCCCCGTCAGCCGTCCGTCTCGTTCGTGCTGGGTGTCCTTGTCTGCCATCGGCATGCTCCTCGGGACCGAGGAACGGCTTGCGGTGGAGTGATGGAATCATGCTCGGCGTGGAAATGTCGTCGCGAAGTGTGGAGTTGTGGCGATGTTGATGTTTCGTGAGATGTATTGTCTGGAACGCGATGTGAGAGGCGACTTGGAGGGCGACTGCAATCACGCTGGAGGGCGGGTCCGTTGTGACATGCTGGACACCGGTTGCGTGGAGCTTCGAGCCTCCATCGCGCTTTTGGGGGCAGACACGTCAACGGACGCGTCATGGGCTTCCATTGACACGTCAGCAGGGGCGCGGGTGTGTCTCCTCCCAGGAGGCGCTGCTTCCAGGCGCGAGGCTTGCAGTGATGGTCCCCGCCCGACCACCGCGGGCCTCGACTGGAGATGACCGATGCGGATGCGCGGATTCGTGATGTGCCTTTCCCTGGGTTGCAGCCTGCTGATGACCGACGCCGAGGCGCAGACCGCGCCCGTGAACGCGTGCTACTTGTGGAAGGGACGTGGGGGCAATCCCACGCGAAGCTACATGGTGACCCATGCCAGCTGCCTGCCCTGGAATCGCAATCACGGGTGGGGCTTCTTCCAGACGAACAATGGGGTGGACTACTATCGCGGGACCTTCGAGTCCGCCGCGGCCACGCCCTCGCTCTGGGCTGTCTACGCGGACTTCGGCTCCGCCGTCGTCACCTCGCAGGCGGACTTCAACGCCTTCATCGCCAACACCCGGCTGTCCGGCTCCTGCTCGGAGTGCCTCCAGTAACGGCAGGCGCTCCGGTGTAGGCTGGAGCCGCCATGCACGACCCCCTTCGAGATGAGGTGCTGGGGCTCCTCGCACCTCATCTGGACATCACCCACGGTGCCACCTTCGAGGTGCTGCCGAAGCGCGGCGGAATCCTGGACGCGTTTCCCGACCTCGAAAGGCGACGGCAGACCCTCAGCCACATGGGCCTCACGGAGGCGAAGCAGGCCGGAATCGTCATGTATGGCGATGCTTCATTCTCCATCGATGTCTACGGGATGGAGCGGCTGCCGAGCTTCGCGCACTTCGTGGCCTCGGTGATTGTCCACAGGACCCAGGGGACCCGACTCCTCCGTGGACTCGAACTCAATGCGTTCGTCCCCGAGAAGGGCTGGAAGACGCTCTTCGGCACCTTCGCCAAGGGCGTCAACGCGAACAACATCTTCTCGGGCAAACGCCTGGGGCCGCCGAGCCGCGCCTGCACGGTCCTGTCGACTGGCAACGAGCAGTTGTATGCGCTCGAGTGTCCGGGCACCTACGCCACGCTCTTCCTGCAGACGTCCTGAAGCGCTGTCCGTACGAGCCGCCCACGACTGCGCGAGCGCGATGGCCTCGAATGGGCGGGCTGGCGCCGCACAACGGGCTTCGCGCCCTGGACGGGATTGTGCACCGGACTGCACACGACAGCGGCCTCGTCGCGGGGGCGCGCCGTGCATCCCCTGGAAACTCCTCGCGTGCGCGGAGGGGTTCCCGGCTTGCAGTGGCGCGGGCGCATGAATGTCATCACGGTCCGACACCTGTCGACGGGGTCCTTGCTGTTCTCAGTGCTGTTCCTGGCCCCGGGTCTCGCGCTCGCGTCCAGCGAGAGTTCCGGTGGCCCCGAGGTGCCCCTTCCGGAGTCGGCCCCGTCATCCGACGCAGCGGCGCTCGCGGCGCTTCGCACGAGTGCCCGCATCGCGGTGGAGATCGGCGCCATGTCCGTGACCTCGTTGACGATGGGACTCCCTGGCTACTTCGTGGGCAATGGGTCCTGTCAATCCCACGCGGGGCTCGGCGCATGCCTCAACGAAGCCGCGGCGGGCTTCCTGGTGGGCGCCGCCGTGGGGGCACCCATCGGCGTCATGTGGGGAGCGCGTATCCTGGGCGGGAAGGGGACATGGAGTGGAACGCTTCTCGGCGCAGGGTTGGGCGCGGGGGCTGGAGTCGCGCTGGCGGGCTCTCTCCTGGGGTCCTTCGTGGGCTACGAGCTGTCTCATGCCGCCAACAGCGCGCCCCCGGCCCCCTCGGACGTCCAGATTCAACCCCTGGTGTCGGCAAGCCAGGGAGGCATGATGTTGGGGCTGGGCGGCCGGTTCTGAGGGAGTCGGAATCAAGGCGTCTGTGAGCGCCATCGGACGACCGACCCGTGAGTTGGGGCTATCCTCCCGCGGGTCCTTCGCGCGTGGTGGGAGCTCTCATGCAAGGTCGTTCGTGGTCCCTCGTGGTCATCGGCATCTTCCTCGGAGGTCTTGTCGCTGGGCCCGCGCTGGCGCAGGGCTCGCTGAGCGGGCGCATCGACGCGTTCGTCCAGGCGGAGCAGAAGCGCCAGGGCGTGGTGGGGCTCGCGGTGGGCGTGGTGCACAAGGGGCGCGTCGTGCTCGCGAAGGGGTACGGCTCCGCCGACCTGGAGCACCGTGTCCCCGTGGGGACGGACACGCTCTTCCAGTCGGGCTCGGTGGGGAAGATGTTCACCGCGATGGCGGTGATGGCGCAGGTGGAGGCGGGCAAGGTGTCCTTGTCGGACCCCATCTCGAAGCACTTCCCGGACGCCCCCGCGTCCTGGGCGGCCATCACCGTGCGCCACCTGTTGACGCACACGTCCGGCATCCAGGACCTGGAGGGAAAGCTCGACGAGCGCAAGGACTACACGGACGAGGAGTTCGCCCGGTTCATCTACACGCTGCCCCTGGAGTTCCCGGCGGGCCTGCGCTTCAGCTACAGCAACTCCGGCTATGTCCTGCTGGGCCTGCTGGTGAATCGCGTCACGGGCACGTCGTATGTCGAGGTCCTGGACGCGAAGGTCTTCAAGCCCGCGGGCATGAAGACGGCGCGCGGCATCAGCGAGGCCGACATCATCCCCCACCGCTCGTCCGGCTATCAGTTGGTGAAGGGCGCCCCGAAGCACCAGACCTGGGTGTCCCCGTCGCTCAACACGACGGGAGACGGGGCGCTCTACTTCTCCGTGAAGGACATGCTGGCGTGGGACACCGCCGTGCGGAAGCGCGCTCTCTTGAGCGAGGAGAGCTGGCGCGAAATCCTCTCACCCGTGCGGCTCAACAGCGGCGCCACGCATCCCTATGGGTTCGGCTGGCAGCTCCTGGAGCGCAATGGCAAGCCACTGCACCAGCACGGTGGCGCGTGGCAGGGCTTCCGTGCCAACTACTCCCACTACGTGGGGGACTCGCTGTCCATCATCGTGCTGGCGAACACGGCGCAGGCCAGCCCCGGGCGGTTCACCGAGGGCATCGCCGCCATCGTCAACCCCGCGCTCGGCCCGCCGAAGCTCGTCGCCATCGAGGACACCGAGCCGCAGGTCACCGCCCAGCTCACGGCGTTCCTCGAGGAGGTGAGGGCGGGGAAGGTGGACGAGGCCCGGTTCGCCTACGCGCCGCCGTGGCTCGCCTCGCAGGCGCTGCCGCACTTCGCGGAGCGCCTGAAGACGCTGGGGCCCACGGGGAAGCTGCGGCTCGCCCAGAGGGAGGTGGTGGGCGATGACCGTGTCTACACGTACCTGGTGGACTTCGGCACCGACACCTACGTGTACAAGGTGTCGCTCATCCCGGATGGCCGCGTGTCCCTGTTTGGCATGAACGAGCTGCGCAGGCAGTGAGGAAGGGACGCGTTGCGAAGAGGGTCGACCCGACCCGGGACTGGGTTGTCTTCAGTCCATTCACTGGGGGTGTTGATTTGGGCTGGTTGTCTTGGAGTTCTTGCCTGGAATGCGCTTCTCTCTTTGGAAGGCCTGCATGCTCGTGCATCTGTCGATGCTGTCTGTGCTGTTCCTGGCTGCCAGTGAGGGATCTGCCTCTATTCTGGCCCCCAGTGCCGACTCATCTCTCGCTACACGCTGAACAAGAACTGCGGATCCGGCTGGGTCTACGCCGGGCCCAATCGGGCGGACCTCCATGGCGGGGTCTGCCTCACCGACTCTCGCGGGACGGCGTTGTACACGTTCTGCACCACGAACAAGACCTGCTCGAACGGCGGTGTCTATGTGGGGCCCAATCGCCCCGACCTTCACAGTGGTTACTGTCTGTACACCGACTGAGCATCTCTGGGTGTTTCGCGTGTGTGTCGATGGGCATGAGGCCTGTGCGCGGGTGTCATGCCCACTTCGTGGGCACCTCTCGCCGAGCGTCATTGAAGGCCTCGTGGTCCAGGAGTGAACGCGGTGGCGAGGGATGGCGGGGGCGGTATGTCGTTCGTGACCCGCTCCCCGGTCTCACCCCGTCAGGACATGCTAGGGAGCCGTGTTGCCTGTTCCTGACCGCGGGGTCCCATGGCTGTCCAGGATGGTGATGAGCCGTTGCTCGGAGTGGCGCTGGCTGAAGGCATGCTCACCCGGGACGAAGTGGCTGCGATTCGCGAGGAGGCGCTCCGGATGGGGAAGCGCCCCCTCCAGCTCCTGCTGGAGCGTGGACGGCTCTCCGCGGACACGCTCGCGGCGCTGCGTCAGGACCTGTCCAGTCACGCGGCTCCGAGCCCCACAGCGGGCCCTTCTCCCGACGACACCGTCACGGTGCCGCCTCCCGTCGAGGCACGGAGCGCGATAGCGCCCGAGGACTTCCCCGTTCCCGGGTGGGACCGCTACCAGCCCGTCCGACTCCTGGGGCAGGGCGGCATGGGGCGCGTGTTCCTCGCGTGGGACCCGCGCCTGCGGCGCCAGGTGGCGCTCAAGTTCGTCCGCGACGAGTCGTCATGGCTCACGCGCCGCTTCATCGCGGAGGCCCGCGCCCAGGCCCGCGTGAGTCACGAGCGCGTCTGCGAGGTCTACGAGGTCGGCGAGGTCCAGAACAAGGTCTTCATCGCCATGCGGTTCATCGACGGCCAGCCGCTCGGCGCGCTCGCGCCGTCACTGCGCCTGGAGCAGCGGGTGATGGTGCTCCGGGATGCCGCGCTCGGCGTGCACGAGGCGCACCGCGTGGGCCTCATCCATCGCGACCTGAAGCCCTCCAACATCATGGTGGAGCGCGCCGATGACGGCACGCTGAAGCCCTATGTCATGGACTTCGGCCTCGCCCGTGACTGGTCCGCGAGCACCACCCTGGATGGGACGCTGCTGGGCACGCCCCACTACATGGCCCCCGAGCAGGCCCGTGGTGAGCACGCCTCGCTGGACCGCCGCGCGGATGTCTACAGCCTGGGCGCCAGCCTCTACTTCCTCCTCACCGGGCATGCTCCGTTCGAGGGGCAGACGGCCCTGGAGGTGCTGGAGCAACTGCGCACCGCGGAGCCTCGGCCACCCCGGATGCTGGACAAGGCCATCCCCGAGGACCTGGAGGCCATCACCCTCAAGTGTCTGGAGAAGGACCGCTCCGCTCGCTACGACTCGGCGCGCGCGCTCGCCGAGGACCTGGAGCGCTATCTCGCGGGCGAGCCCGTGCGCGCGCACCGGGGCGCCGGCTACCAGCTCCGCAAGCGATTGCGCAAACACTGGCGCCGCGTGGCCGTGGTCGCCGCCATGCTGCTGGTCGTCGCGAGCGCGCTCGGGCAGGTGGCCCTGACCCGCCATGAGGCCTCGGTGCGTGAGCGCCTGGCCCGCCGCTTCACCGAGCAGGTGGAGCGCATCGAGGCCCTGGCGCGCTACTCCGCGCTCGCCCCGCTGCACGATACGCGCGAGGACCAGCGCCGGCTGCGCGAGCGGATGGACTTGCTCGCCGCTGAGATCGACACCGGTGGGCCGAGCGCGCGGGGCCCCGGACACTACGCGCTGGGACGAGGTGCCCTCGCGCTGGGCGACATCGCCCAGGCCCGCCGCTCCCTGGAGTCCGCGTGGAGCGCGGACTTCCGAGAGCCCCGCGTGGCCCAGTCCCTGGCCCTGGTGATGGGGCAGCTCTACCGGGCACACCTGCTCGAGGCCGAGCGCCTGCGCTCTCCCGAGCAACGACAGGCGCGCCTGAGTGACCTGGAGCGCGACTACCGAGCCCCGGCGCTCGCGTACCTGCGCCAGAGCCAGGGCGCGGAGGGGCTCGCTCCCGAGTACGGCACGGCCCTGCTGGCCTTCTACGAGGGGCGTCTGGAAGAGGCCCTCGGCCTGCTGGACACGCTGGGCACCCAGCAGCCCTGGCTCCACGAGGCGCCGATGTTGCGCGGGGACATCCTGGTGGCCCGCGCGACTCGCAAGGGGACCTCCGGTGCGCGTGAGGAGGCGCTGCGCGACTTCGAGGCCGCTCGCGGCGCCTACTCCCGGGCCATCGCCATCGCGGAGAGTCTTCCCGCGTCGCATCGCGCCCTGGCCGGGCTCGAGTACGCGGTGCTGTTGATGGAGCTGTATGACAAGGGCGATGTGGGGCCCGCCTATGAGCGGGGGCTCGCCTCCGTCGCGCGGGCGCTGGCCGCCTCACCCGAGGACTACGAGTCGCTCGTCCTGGAGGCGCGCTTCCACCGTCGCTGGGCGGAGGACCGGGGCCGCCATGGCGTGGACCTGGAGGTGCTGCTCCAGAAGTCCTCCGAGCGCCTGCGGACCGCGCTGGCGCTCGCACCCCAGCGGCCCGAGGCCCGGCTCGAGCTGGCCAATGTCCTGCTCCAGTGGGGACAGTCCCGCCGTGAGCACGGCGGCGACCCGCGCGAGCGCTTCCGCGAGGCCCTGGCGATGCTGGAGGGAATCGCTCCCGAGCAACGGGACCACGGGTTCCACAACCAGCGGGGGCTGCTCCACAAGGAATGGGCGGAGTACGAGGAGCTGGCGGGGCTGTCCTCGCGGGAGGCCCGTGGGAAGGCCATGGAGGCCTATCGCGAGGCCATCGCGCTCGACCCTCGGCTGCCCGAGCCGTACATCAACCTGGGAATCGCATACATCACCCGCGCGGAGGGGTTGCATGGCGCGGAGCAGGAGGCGGACCTGGCCCGGGCGCGCGATGCGCTGGCGGAGGCCCGCCGCATCAACCCCAGACATGTGGTGACGTTCTTCTATGGAGGCGAGGCCCACATCCTCCTGGCCGCGCGCCGACGGAACTCGGGCGGAGACCCGGAGCCGGAGCTGAACGCGGCGCTCGAGTTGTATCGCCAGGGTTTGGGCATCAATCCGCGACTGCCGCATCTCCACAACGGCGTGGGGAGGGTGCTCCGTCGTCAGGCGGAGGATGCGTGGGAGCGCGGCGAGTCCTCGGAGCCGCTGCTGGCCCAGGCCCAGGCGAGCTATGAGAAGGCGCTCGAGGTGGCGCCCAAGTGGCTCCCAGCGCTCAACAACCTGGGCGAGGTGCACGCCGTGCGGACCCTGCACCTGCGCGAGGCGGGGAAGGACCCGGGCGTGAGCCTCCGCGCGGCGCTGGAGGCCTATCAGCAGGCCGTGGCGCTGGCGCCGGAGCACGCCCAACCCTGGTCCAACCTGGGCACCAGCGAGGCGCTCGGGGCCGCGGAGGACCTGGCGCGAGGCAGGGATCCGGGCCCTGCGTTGAAGCGCGCCGAGGAAGCGCTCCAGAAGGCCCTGAAGCACAACCCCCGGCTGGCGGAGGCCTGGAGCGGACAGGGGGAGCTGCTCGCGGTCCGTGCGCGCTGGGGCGCATCGAAGGGGCAGGGGGCGGACGAGGACTTCGAGGCCTCGGCGCGAGCGTTCGATGAGGCCCTGAAGCTCGCGCCCGAGCGCCATGACTTCCGGTTGGCCTTCGTCCGGCTCTGTCTGGATTGGGCGGCGTGGAGCGCCGGGCGGGGCGCGGACGCGAAGGTCCTCCTGGAGCGCGGTCTCGTCCGTGTGGACGAGGCGCTGGCGGCGAGGCCCGGATGGGCCAACGCGCAGGCCCACCGCGCGGGGCTGCTCCTGGCGCGAGCGGAGCTCACGTCAGGAGGGAGCGAGGACGCCCGGAGGGAGCGGCTTCAGGCGCGGGAGGCGTTGAATCTGGCGCTCTCCCGCAACCCGAATCTTGCCCCACGTTGGTCGAACGGACGGGAGACTCCGGGCGCCACGCTTACACGCTGACGTTGGCGTCGCCGCGGGGATCCTCGGTCCCTGTTCCGACGTTCAACGTCCCGTTGATGTCGCCAGCCAGGATGTCACGAAACCGGCAGATGAGGATGTATTGCCCCGCGGGCAGGAAGTCGTGGATGGGCACGTCCGTCGGGACGAAAAGGTCGATGGGCAGACGCGGCGGAGCGCCCGTCGTCCGCAGATGGATGGAAGGGTCCACGAGGTCGGGAGCGGTCTCGAACAGGAGCACGTTGGTGATGCCCGCTGGGACGTTGATGATGTTGTCCTTGACCAGGTGCCCGTTGAGGGTCCATCCGCACCGTGTGGCCTTGATGACGTCGAGTTCATCATGCGTCGAGTCTTGTCCCTGATGGGGTGAGATGCTCATGCATTCCTCCGCTGCGAGAGAGATGCCCAGGATTTGCAATCCCTGGGCCCTTCTTCGACACCTGCCAGCTCAAGAGGCTTGGTGCTTGCCCTTATTGTTGCGCGCTCGTGGTGGCCTCTGTCTGGGGGTTGATTCAGGAGCCCGTCGTCCTCCTCCGCGCCTGTTCCGACGTTCAGCGTTCCGCTCAACTCTCCCCCCAAAGGCCCCTCCCGGAAGAGATAGACGAGGTGGTACTTCCCAGCGGGCAGGGCTTCGGGAAGGAAGGTGTTCAAGACGACGGGGACTCGGAAGCGCGAACGCGATCTGGCGCGTCCAATCAAGATGTAGTCGGGGCGTGTGCTCGGGGCGGGCTTGGGCTCGGGTTCGATCTCGAACCTGACCCTCTGTCTAGCGTCCATCGCGATCGTGATGGATTCCTCGCAGCCCGCACCGTTGAGGCGCCATCCTTTGCGCGTGGCCGTGATGATGAACTCCTGGTCCGGCGGTGGGGGTTTGTTGCTCATGCCTGGCTCCATTCCGAGTGCGATGGCTGGCGGGAGTCCTCCGTGCCGGTCCCGACATTGAGCGTCCCCGTGATGTCTCCGGCGGTCTCGCCTCCGTTCTCCGTGTACCTGCATTCGATGGAGTGATGACCGCTGGACGGCCTGATGGCCCCTTGGACAAGCCTGCCGTCGAGATAGAAGGCGGGGTGCAGGAGCGAAGGGGCGGCCTCGAGATCGATCGTGTCGCCAGGTCCGATGTCGATGGTCGCACCACAGCTGAAGGGTCTGCCATTGAAGCACCAGCCATCCGGCACGGCTTCGAGGGTGTCTTCGTTGTTGGTGGAACGCTGGGGAATGTCGCCGAGGGGGGCGGTGCTCATTCGAACCTCCACTTCGAGAGAGGCTCGATGTGATTGCAATCCACGGGCCCCGTCGTCGGGTCAGCCGAGCCCC
Organism: Myxococcus fulvus; assembly: GCF_900111765.1. The sequence goes on along the minus strand of NZ_FOIB01000009.1, from coordinate 324,860 downwards.
AGTTCCTTGATGCGACGGCTGAGCGCGCGGCGGGACACTTCCAGGCGGCGGACCATGGCGTCCAGGTCGCCCTGGCACTCATGGAAGCAGCGGGTGAGTTCCTCCACGCTCAAGTCTCCGGCGAGCCGGATGACAGGACTGCGCTCGATGAGGTTGTAGATGGACGAGCGGGGGATGCCCAGGTGGTCCGCGGCGCGCTTGACGTCCCAGTCTTGCGCGCGCAGGGCCTCAAGCAGCTCCGGCTCCGTCACGTCGGTGGACTTGCGTCGCGCCACGGGCTCGGCGTCGGGCGACTCGGGGGCAGGAGGGCGCGCGCGGGGCAGGGGGGGCTCCAGCTCCTGTGCGAGCCGCGGTCCGAGCTCCAGCCGGGGTTGTCCCCGACTGCCGACGACGAGCTGCCGGGCCACGTTGCGCAGCTGGCGGATGTTCCCAGGCCAGGAATGGCGCAGCAACCGGATGGCGAGCGCAGGCGGCAGCCAGGGCTCCTGGTAGGGGTCGCCCGGTGTCAGTCGATGCGACTCCCCGATGGACTCCAAGGCCTCACGGGCGAAGTGGAGGAACAACGGGGCGATGTCCTCACGGCGCTCGCGCAGCGGCGGCAACTGGATTTCATAGCCCGCGAGCCGGTGGAGCAGCGGGGCCTTGAAGCGGCCATCGCGGATGTGGGTGTCCAGGTCCGCGTCCGTGGCGGCCACCAGCCTCACATCCGCGCGGACCGGCGTGCTGGCGCCCACGGGGAACAGCTCGCCTGTCTCCAGGACTCTCAGGAGCATGACCTGGATTTCGGCGGAAGCCTCTCCGATTTCATCCAGGAAGAGGGTGCCACCCTGTGCCGCGCGGAAGAAACCGTCGCGGGCCTGATGCGCTCCGGTGAAGGCACCCTTCGCCGCGCCGAACAACTCGGCTGCCGCGAGCTCCTTGGGGATGGCGCCCAGGTTGATGCTCAGGAAGGGCTTCTTCGCGCGCGGGCTCTGCTGATGGAGCGCCTGCGCGACCAATTCCTTTCCGGTGCCCGTCTCGCCTCGGATGAGGACACTCAAGTCCAGGTCCGCGACACGCTCGATGTCCTTGCGCACCCTGCGCAATCCCACGCTCTCGCCCACCATGCCTGGCAACGAGCGCGCGGAGGTGGACTTGGGGTCGGACAGGTGCAGCAGCAGGGCGAGCCGCCCGGCCAGCTCCAGGGGGATGCCCGCCCTGACCTCCTCCAGGCTCCACTCCCGAGCGTCCCCCAGCGGCAGGCCGTCCGACGTGCACTTCCCTTCGGGCCCCACGCTCACGCGAATCCCCGCGTCCGTCCGGTTGAACCGGAGGAAGGGCTTGCGGCTCAGGAACGGATCCCCCAGCGGCGCGCCGAAGGCGCTGGAGGCGGGCGTGAAGTCCGGGGCATTGCGCGAGAGGACCCACTCCTGACCCGCGAGCAGGTCCTCGAGCACGAGCCGCTCACCCACGCGGGCCAGGTGTGGGTGGGCGACGAGCGTCAGCACCGCCACCGGGTGGGAGGCGGCCTCGGACGCGCGGCGTGGAGGCTCCGCGGCCGTGGAGACGTCGGCCAACACCTGGGGCGATGGAGGGGAGACGGGAGGGGGCCGGGACACGGGATGTCATTGTAGCCGGCTTCCCAGGCGCGGGAGCGGAGCGAGGCGTGTCATGCCAGGGCCCACCCCCGCGAGGCACGTCGGCGGATGCTAAGGCTGGTGCGCCGCGTAGAGCGAGGCGAGGGACAGCAGCGAGATGGAGGCCGACTGCGAGTTCTGGATGCTGTCGGCGTTGATCCACACCGTCTGGCCGCCGTTGCCCTGGAAGTTCCACTGCAGCGTCTGGCTCTGGACGGGGTTCACCTTGACCTGCGAGGGCGCGGTGGGGCCCGCGTAGAACAGGGTGGGCGAGGGGTCCACCAGGCAGTTCACGACGTTGACGAGCGCCGATTGCTGCGTGAACTGGACGGAGATGAACTGGTTGACGTTGCTCTGCAGCTGTCCCTGGTACCAGTGGGACTGGGGCACGGCGAAGTACCGCGTGAAGGCATTGAACGGGTGCAGCTGCCCATCCGCCTCCAGTGGCGTGTTGTTGATGCCCGCGGTGTTGGTGGGCATCTTGACGCTGCCAATGAAGCACTGCACCTGGGCGCCCGGCTGGTTCTGGCCCATCGACAGCGAGACGCTGTTCGTGTCATTGCCAGACACGAAGAGCAGCGACGCCAGACCCAGCCTCCCCGCGGTCCCCGGGACATGCACCTGCACCGGGGGCTGGCTGTTGCTCCACACCACGTTGAGCGTGGCCCCCGTGTCGTTCTGCGCGCTGTTGTAGAAGAAGAGCGCGTAGAGCTGCTGCTGATTGAGCTCACCCTGGCATTTCGCGGTGTCGCCGGGGTTCAACGTCAGGATGCGGCCGTCGTTCCATTGATAGGAAGCCATTGCTCTCTCCAGGATTTGGGGACCGGCGTGTCGCTCACGCCGAGCCTGTCGAGAGCAGGACATGTGCCACGCAGTGGGCGCGTTCCCGCGAGGACACGACGACACGCGGACCTTGGCGGCGTGTGTCCGCGACATGTCCACGGCATGTCCTGGACAGAGCCCCCTGGAGTCACCCGCACATTCGCGGTGGGTGAGTCTCACCGTGTGAGACGGCGGGCGGAGTCGCGCTGGGGCTCCTCACGCGTTCAACAGGACTGGCGCGGAAAGCGTGGCTCCAGCGTGAGGTGGCGAGTGTTTCAGAGTCGAAAAATCGCCCGCACTCCTTTATAGGTGACCGAACGTTCGCTGAGGCTCGTGCCCCGGCCGGCCCGCTGGGAGTCGTCCCCTGAAGTACTCACACTCATTGGTCTTCCCCACGCACCGCCTGTACTGGCTGGCGGGGGGACTCGTCCTCATCTACTTCGCGCTCGCGATGGTGCTCACGCCCTCGGGCATCCATCTGCTGCCCGCGGACATGGTGAAGGGGATGGTGCGCAGTCAGACGGGCTTCGTCTTCGCGCTGCTCGGCATCCCCTGCGGGCTCTATCTGATTCTCTGGCGCGCGGGCGACCTGTTCGTCTGGCTGCTCTCCCCGAGCTCGCTGGAGCTGGACGCCCGAGGCATCCACGTGGGCAAGACGTCCGTCCTGTGGCGCGACATGACGAGCATCGTGCGCGAGCACAACAACGAGTGCCTCATCCTCGCGCACCGTGGCAGCAAGTACCGGCTGCGGCTGCACCTGTGGAGTGACTCGGACGAGCTGGAGGCCGTGGTCACCCAGCAGGTCATCTCCATGCTCCTGCCCGCCATCCGTCGTCAGGTGGCTCGCGGTGAGCAGGTGCGCTTCGGCCCGGTGTCGGTCTGCGCCGACGGGCTGATCTTCAAGAAGCAGCTCATCGCCTGGGAGGACATCGAGTCACTGCGGCTGCAGGACGACTTCGAGCAGGGTGTCTCCACGCGGGAGCTGCACATCCTCGCGAACGGCCGGCTGCGCAAGATCGACGAGGAGAAGCTCGTCAACGCGCCCGTCCTGTTCTCCTACCTCTCAGACCGGCTCGCCGGCTGAGCTTCTCTTCCTCACCCCACAGTCAGGCAGCACATCATGGAACTCTACCGATCCGCTCAGTCGAAGGCGAAGTCGAACCAGCCGCAGCATTTCTACTACTCGCGCACGAAGCTCATCGTCGGCACCGTCATCTGGGTGGTGGCCACGGCGTTCTTCGGCTACCTCGCGTTCGCCGCGCGTGACAAGGGCGCCGCCGTGCTCGCCATCGCCGGGCTCATCCTGTTCGGCTGTCTGGTGATGCTGGTCAATTGCATCAAGCCCATGGGCAGGCTGGACCAGCCCGGGCTCACCATCGGCCATGACGGCATCCACTTCGCGGATGGCGTGCACATCGCCTGGGAGCACATCGAGGAGAACACCTACCTCGACCAGTCCTACATGGGCATCCCCATCGGGAAGTTCGTGGTCATCAAGACCACGCTGAAGAAGCCCAAGGGCAAGCAGTACCGCGTGGCCGCGCTCGACATGTCGAGCGACGAGTACCTGGCCACCTGCGACCGCTACAGCCAGCGCTGAGGCCCTCGCTCGCCGGTCGTCTCCGGGCGGCCGGCCGTGCGAGTGGCGCGGGGACCTTCGTATCGCTTGGGGGGATGGGTCCTCCGGTCTACCCTCGGGGCATGAGCTCCGAGCACCGCACCGCGATTCTCGACGCCGCCACGGACAGCTTCTCCCGGCTCGGCTTCAAGAAGACCTCCATCGAGGACATCGCGAAGCGCGCGGGCATCGGCAAGGGGACCGTCTACCTCCACTTCGAGAGCAAGGAGGCCCTGCTCGGCGCCGTCATCGACCGGAACCGGGGCGCGGTGCTCGTCCACCTGGAGGCCGCGGTGCGCAGGGCGGCGACTCCAGAGGCGAAGCTGCGCACGTTCATCGAGGTGCGCGAGGCGCAGCTCACGCGCGTCACGCGGACGCTCTCGCTCCCTGAAACCATGATGCTGGAGTTCATCCCCGTCGCCGAACCGTTCCTCCGGGAGGACCGGGCGCGGGAGCTCGCGCTGCTGGAGTCCATCATCGTCGAGGGGAAGGCGCAGGGGGCCTTCGCCGTGCGTGAGCCCCGGAGCGTCGCGATGGGGTTGTTGGCCGGGCTCCACGGCATCACGGGCATGCTCCTCACCTCGGTGGAGGGCGCCCGTCAGCGCGCGGCGCTCTCGGAGATGCTCGAGCTGGTGCTCCGCGGGTTGAAGGTGGGAGCTCGGGAGCCGTCGACGTGACCTGTCGGTTCGGGCACTCCCTGCCGCGACGCGCAGCGAAAACTCCGGGCGAGCCCACCTAGAGTGGATGGGTTGTCCATCCATCCGGGGGTACGCGCATGAAGCCGTCTGGAGTCATGTTGGCCTTGTGGTTCGGTTCGGTCCTCGTGGGCTGTGGTGGCGCGGAGGTCATGGAGCCGCTCGTCCCGGCGCCGGCCGACGAGGGCGCGACGCATTCCCAGTTCGCCGTCTGCACCGTGTCGTGTCCGGGCTCCACGTCCGTGTCGTGTTCGGGGACGACGTGCTCGGGCACGGACGGGCAGGGCGTCACGTGTGATGGCGTGTTCACCGCGTGCTCCGCGTCCGCCTGCTCGGGTCTGCCCGCGTGCAGTCAGTACGCGAACCAGTCCTGTTTCCGCAGTCAGATTGGGACGCAGATGGCGTGCTGCAGTGGCGGTGGCTTCGCGGATGCGCTGTTGTGCTCGGCGTCCTCGAGCTCGCCCACGGGCGCGCGGTGGCTCTACTTCTGAGGCCCTTGGGGTGAGCGTGCTCGGGAGCTTCGGATCGTGACGTCGCGCCGCATGTGGCTCCCGCGGCAGGGGCGCGCGGTGGGAGTGGACTGGAGTGGCGCGGTCCACGCCCACCGGAAGGTCTGGGCCGCCACCGTGGAGTTCGAGGCGGGACGCGGGCGGCTCGTGTCGCTCCTGCGTCCGTTCTCCTCCGGAGGCGCGCTCGCGGTGGCGGAGGGGCTGGGGCCCTGGTTGTCGTCCCAGGGCGCCGAGGTGGCCGGGCTCGACTTCTGCTTCAGCCTGGAGGCGAGCCAGCTCCAGCGCCTGGGGCTGCCCGTGACGGGGCCCGCGCGGCTGGGCTCGGCGGTGAGAGATGCCCATGCCTCGGCTGAAGCGTTCCGGGACGCGGTGGGGCCGGAGAAGAAGCGCGTCACGGACGTGAGGTGCTCGGCGCCGTTCGCGCCCACGAACCTGCGCATGTTCAGACAGACGTACTGGGGCCTGCGTGCGCTCGAGGGCTGGCACGGGGCCGTTCCTCCGTGGAGCACGCACCCCGGGCCGGCGGCGGTGGAGGTGCTCCCCGCCGAGGTCGTCCGCTGGCTGGGCTTGCCGAAGACGTACAAGGGGCGAGACTTCGACGAGCGCCGGCGCGACATCCTCCGACGTGTCCGTGAGTCCACGGGGCTGGTCATCTCCACCAGCGACCAGCTCACCCTGGTGTCCGATGCGGATGGCGACGCGCTCGATGCGCTCCTCGCCGCGCTGTCGGCCGCGTCGGCCTGGGCCTCCGGGTTCAGTGGCGCTCCCGCCTCCGTGGTGCGTTCAGGGGAGGGGTGGATCTACTCGGTGCTGGAGCGCCCCGAGTCGTAGGGCCCCCGCGACACTTCAGATCGGTGCGCGCAGCTTGCGCGTGGCCTGGAGCTCCGTGGGGGCGGCCTCCACGGGCGCCACGAGCTGGGTGGGGATGAGCTCCACCGGAGCCGCCACGGGCGTGTGTGACTCGAGCGCCTGCACCTGCTCGGGCGTCGGGTCGCTCAGCTCCGCCAGCGCGCGCTCATGCGCGTACTTCTCCGCGAAGTTCTCGCGCAGCCACCGCGCCAGGTTCACCGGCGGCAGCGCGTGTCTCAGCGCCTCCAGCGCCAGCTCCATCTGCCGCGCATCCTCGAAGCGCCGCGCGGGCATGGGGTGCAGCGCCCGGTCGACGATGCCCCGCAGCTTCCGGTTCACCTCGGCCGCCTCGGGCCCATCCCAGAGCGCGCGCTGCTGGAGGCTCATGCCGATGCCCGGCAGCTCACCCCACAGCAGCTCATGCAGCACACAGCCGAGCGCATACACATCCCCGGACACCGTCGCCGGGGCTCCCGCCCTCCGCTCGGGCGGCATGTACGCGACCTTGCCGATGACATCCCCTTCCTGGGTGAGGTGGCTCAGCGCGGGCACGGACGCGGTGGACACGGACTTCTCCTGCGGCGCGCCCAGCCCATGCGCGATGCCGAAGTCCACCACCTTCACCACGCCGTCGAACGTCACCACCAGGTTGTCCGCGCTGATGTCCCGGTGGATGACGCCGCGCTCGTGCGCGTACGCGAGCCCCCGCAGGGACTGCACGCAGACCTCCACCACCACCTCGAGCGGCACCACGCCCCCGCGCCGCACCAGCCGCGCGAGCTTCAGCGCATTCACCCCGCTCAGGTACTCCATGACGATGAACCACGCGCCGTCGACCTGTCCCAGGTCATGCACGGAGACGATGTTCGGGTGATGCAGCCGCGCCGCGGTGCGCGCCTCGCCGATGAAGCGCTGCAGCCGCACCGCGAGGTCCTCGCCGCCCTCGTCGACCATCCGCTTGAGCACCACCAGCCGGTGGAACCCCGCCCGCCCCGTGCGCACCGCGAGCCACACCTCGCCCATCCCGCCACGCCCCAACCGCGAGAGCCGCCGGTAGCGGTGGATGCCCGTGCCCAGGTCCGCGCCCCGCAGCGAGCGCGCGGTGAGGATGGCGAGCGCCGTCGTCGCCAGCATCAGGAAGGGAATCCCCACCAGCGTGGTGAAGGACGGCCCCTCCGTCCACCCCAGGTCCACCGCCAGCTCCCGCCCCAGGATGCCGAGCGCGCACAGCGCGGCGAACAGCACCGCCACCGCCATGGCGCCGCGCCGCTTGAGCGCCCGCAGCGCCTCCACCGCCCACGTCCCGCCCACCGTGAAGGCGAGCAGCCAGAACATGGGCAGCCCCAGGCTGGAGGTCGCCTGGCCCAGCTCCGCCGGAGTCATCCGCACGCTCGCGCTCGAGAGCACCGAGCCCAGCACGTCCACGATGCGCAGCCCACCGAAGGCCACCGCCAGCGCCACCAACACCTTGCGCCAGGGCGTGAGCGGCAGGTCCAACAGCGCCCACAGCACCCGCAGCAGCGTGTAGGGCAGGGGGATGGCCATCAACGCCCCCAGTAGCAACCAGGGCCGCGTGTCGATGAACAGCCGCCCCGCCTCGTGGCTCGTCACGCCGGTGGAGAAGCTCAGCGCCGCGAAGCCCAGGAAGCTCGTGGCCAGCCACAGCTGCACCCGCTGGGAGCGGACCGCCCCCCACGTCGCCAGATGCACCAGCGCGAGCACCAGGAAGGCGCCGGCCAATGCCAGATGCAACATGGTGTAGGGCGTCACGACGCGGGAGCCTAATCCAGGCCTCCCGCTCCTCGCGAATTACGACTTAGCCGGGGCTCAAACCAAACCCATGGGGTGGTCGGGGACCCCTGTGGAAAGGCGCTACTTCTTGCCCGCGACCTTCGCGTACGTGCCCTTGAGGGCGACGCCGATGGCGAAGGTGCCGGCGTGGCACTCGATTTCGGTCGCGTGCTGCAGCTCGTTCTTCTTGTAGTAGCTGACGATGCCGACCACGGCGTTGGCGCCGCGCTTCTTGGCGCCCTCCTGGAGGGCGATGAGCGCGGAGAGGGTGGCCCACTTGCAGCCCTCCTCGTCGGACTTGTTGATGCCGTTGGTCTTCTTGTTGGTGACGTCCTCGCCGAACTCCTTGACGATGTCGGGCGTCTTCGCGCCGGCCAGGTAGAAGCGCACCGTGCCGTCCAGCTTCTCCTGGGCCTGGGGCATCGCCAGGACTTCCTTGAGCGGAATCATGACCACGGTGTCGCGCGCCAGGGCCGGGGTGGAGACGGTGAGCGCGAGCAGCGACAGCAGCATTGCCTTCTTCATGGAGTTCTCCGTCACTGCCACCGGCGGAAGATCAACGAGGTGTTGATGCCACCGAAGGCGAAGTTGTTCGACATGACGACGTCGGCCTGGATCCTTCGGCCATTTCCCGTCACGTAGTCCAGCGGGGCGCAGCGGGGGTCCACCGACGCCTCGTCCAGGTGGAGCGTGGGGGCGAACCACTCCGAGCGCATCATCTCCACCGTCATCCACGCCTCCAGCGCGCCGCAGGCGCCCAGCGTGTGTCCCATGTAGCTCTTGAGGGACGAGATGGGCATCCGCTCGCCGAAGACCTGGTTCGTCGCCACGCTCTCCGCCACGTCGCCCGTGTCGGTGGCGGTGCCGTGCGCGTTGACGTAGGCCACCGCGCCCGGCTCCACGCCCGCGTCCTCCAGGGCCAGCCGCATCGCCACGGCCATGGTCTCCGAGTGCGGCTGGGTGATGTGGCGCCCGTCGCTGTTCGTCCCGTAGCCGATGAGCTCCGCGTAGATGCGCGCGCCCCGGGCCCGCGCGTGCTCCAGCTCCTCCAGCACCAGCGTGCACGCACCCTCGCCGAGCACCAGGCCGTCGCGCTGGGCGTGGAAGGGGCGGGGCGTCAGCTCTGGCGTGCCGTTGCTCTTCGTGCTGGTGGCGAACAGGGTGTCGAACACGGCGGCGCCGGTGGCATCCAGCTCCTCGGCGCCTCCGGCGAGCATGGCCACCTGCCGGCCCATCTTGATGGCCTCGTACGCGTAGCCGATGCCCTGGCTGCCAGACGTGCACGCGCTGGACGTGGTGATGATGCGCCCGGTGAGCCCGAAGAAGACGCCGATGTTCACGGCGGCCGTATGGGACATGGAGCGCACGTAGGACGTGGCGGTGATGCCCTCGGTGCTCTTGTTCATCAGCATCCGGCCGAAGTCACCGATGCTCGGCGGCGAGCCGGTGGACGAGCCGTACGACACGCCCATCTTCCCGCTGGAGAGCAGCGCGTCGCCGAGGAGCCCCGCGTCGACGAGTGCCAGCTCACTGGCGCGCGTGGCCAGGAGCGCCACCCGGCCCATGCCGCGCATCGTCTTGCGTGAGTACGTCTGCGGCGGCAGCTCGAACGGCGCGGTGGGCGCGCCCACCTGCGTGTTGAGCCCCTCGTACTGCTTCCAGTCCTCGATGACCTGCACGGCATTGCGCAGCGACTTGAGCCGGGCCTCCACCTGCGGCCAGTCATGGCCCAGGGGGCTCAGCGCGCCCACGCCCGTGACGACGACCCGCTTCATCCCAGCAGCCCTCCATTCACGGAGATGACCTGCCGCGTGACATACGCGGCGTCCTCGCTCATCAGGAAGCTCACCGCGGCGGCGACCTCCTCGGGCCTGCCCAGCCGCTTCGCCGGAATCATCTTCAGCGCCTCCTCGACGATGTGCGGCTCCACCATCTCCGTGTCGATGAGGCCCGGCGCCACGCAGTTGACGGTGATGCCACGGCTGGCCAGCTCCACCGCCAGCGCCTTCGTCGCGCCGATGATGCCCGCCTTCGCCGCGCTGTAGTTCACCTGGCCCCGGTTGCCCATGAGGCCGGACACGGAGGACAGCGTGACGATGCGCCCGGGCTTGCGCCTGCGCACCAGCGGCATGCTCAGCGGGTTGAGCACGTTGTAGAACGCGTCCAGGTTGGTGTGGATGACCGCGTCCCAGTCCTCCGCGGGCATGGCGGGGAAGGCGTTGTCCCGGGCGATGCCCGCGTTGCACACCACGCCGTAGTAGCAACCGTGGGCCTCGATGTCCGCGAGCAGCACCTTCTCCGTGTCGGCGCGGTCGGCCACGTCGAAGCGCAGCACGCGCGCGGCACGGTCCAGCTCGCGCACGCCCGTGGCCACCGCCTCCGCCTCCTCCACCTTGGAGCGGCAGTGCACCACGACGTCGAAGCCGTCGCGCGCCAGCCGCAGGGCGATGGCGCGGCCGATGCCCCGGCTGGAGCCCGTCACCAGTACCGTCTTCTCACTCATCCTTGCCCACCTTCGTCAGGTCCACCGAGGCCGGCGGCTGGAACACCGTCAGCGCCGCCGTGGCCACCGTCTCCCCGCCCACGCCCAGGGTGCAGTCGAACTGGCTCATGCCCTCGTCCGTCCAGAATTGTCGGCGGACCTCGATGCGAAGGTGCTCGCCCACCTTGAACGACGGGCGGCTGCACTCGTATTTGCGCGTGCCCAGCAGGAAGCCCATCCGCTGGGGCTGTCCCTGCAGCCGCTGCCGCCAGCCGGCGTACGCGGCGATGGCCTGGGCCATGAACTCGATGCCCACCCAGCCGCCCACCTCGCCCCCTTCCTGGAAGAGGCAGTCCTCGCGCAGCGTCACCTCGGCCACCAGGCCCTCCTCGTCGCCTTCCACCGCCCTGTCTATCAGCCGCATGCGGTCGGCGTGGGGGACAATCTCCGAGATGTCGAAGGCAATGGGCATGCGCATCAGGCCGTCCCCAGGAGGAGTGCGGCGTTGCTGCCGCCGAAGGCGAAGGAGTTGCTCAGGACATAGCGCGGCGGACGCCCCAGCGCCGTCCCCGGCTTCACCAGCGCCAGCGCGGGCAGCTCCGGGTCCGCCTCGCCGTCCCACCAGTGGGGAGGAAGCCGCCCGTGAGCATCCGTGAGCGTCAGCCAGCACAGGGCCGCCTCCAGCGCGCCCGCGGCTCCCAGCGTGTGGCCGGTGAGCGGCTTGGTGGAGCTGCACGGCACGGCCTGCCCCAACAGCGAGGCCACCGCGCGGCTCTCCATGGCGTCGTTCTGTGGCGTCGCCGTGCCGTGGAGGTTGACGTAGCCCACGTCGGCCGCCGTCACGCCCGCGCGCTCCAGCGCCGTGCGCATGGCGACCAGGGCGCCTCGTCCGCCGGGCTCGGGCGCGGAGAGGTGGTGCGCGTCCGAGGACTCGCCCCAGCCCGCGAGCCGCACCGGCCCCGGCTCGCGCGTCATCAGGAACAGCGCCGCGCCTTCTCCGATGTTGATGCCCCGGCGGTGCACGCTCATCGGGTTGCACCGCGCCTCGCTCACCGAGTCGAGCGAGGCAAAGCCCGCCACGGTGAAGGCGCACAGCGCGTCCGCGCCGCCGGTGATGACCGCGTCCGCGATGCCCGAGCGAAGAAGCCGGGCCGCGGTGGCCAGGGCCTTGGCGCTGGACGAGCACGCGGTGGAGATGACGAACGAGGGCCCCTTCACCCCGAGCACGTGGTTGAGCGCCAGTGCGGGCGAGCCCAGCTCCTGCTGCCGCACGTCGAAGTGCGCGGGCAACTCGCCCGTGGCCTCGCGGGCCTTGATGGCGGCCTCGCTCTCGCCGATGCCGGAGGTGCTGGTGCCCAGGACCACGGCCACGCGCTCCGGTCCATATCGCCGCAGGGCCTCGTCCACGGCGGGACGCACCTGGGCGAGCGCGGTGAGCAAGAGCGCGTTGTTGCGGCTTCGCAGGTGCACCGGCAGCGCGTCCGTGGACGCGAGCGCCGAGGTGACGTGCCCCACGTGCAGCACGCGGGAGGCGAAGTCGGGGCTGGGGGCCACGCCCGTCGGCTGCTCTCCGAAGAGGGCCTGGGCCACCTCCGTGGTGCCATGGCCCAGGGCGCACACCACGCCGAGGTGATTGAGGAAGACGGGCGGCGTCACGGGCTCACTCCTCCGTGGGTTGGGAGTCGATGGTCAGCCGGTAGTGTTCCGCCGCGTTGACCAGCTCCGCGCGGCCCTTCCAGCGGGGCTCTCCACCATAGCGCACCGACATCCACTCCTTGTCTCCATACCGTAAGACTCGCTGGCCCGGGGCGTCCTCGAGCGTCCATCCTGGCGGGAGCGCATCCCGCACCGCGGGGGCGGGCCAGTAGACCAGCTGGATGTCGCGCAGCACCGTCCGCGACTGGAACTGCTCGGGCACCCGCGCGTCCCGCTGCTCCTCCAGTCGCTCGCCGTCCCATTCCATGGTGAAGACCCGCTGGCCGAGCGCGAAGCCGGCCAGGCGCAGCGCCGCCGGGTCGACCTCCAGCAGGGCCTCCAGCGAGCGCGGTCCGCCTGGATCCATCTCGTGGGCGAAGCTCAGCCGCTGCGTCAGGCTGACGCTGGCGCCAAGCGAGGCCGGCGTCAGGGCGAGCGCGGGCAAGGCCACCTCCGGCGCGCCCCGGCGCGGGGCCGGGGTGACGCAGGAGGCGAGCCCCACCAGGGCGATGGTGGCGATCAGGCCGCGCACAGCTTCTCGAGCACGCCGAGCCGGCGCTTGCTGTCGGCCACGAAGGGGTTCTCCTTGTCCCACGCGTAGCCGGCGAGGATGGCGGAGATCATCTTGCGCACCTCGGGCGAGGCGTTGGGGTGGAAGATGACGTCCTGGAAGCCGCCCTGGTACCAGGACTCGACGAAGGTGCGGAACGTGTCCACGCCGCCCTTGAGGGGCACCGCGTAGTCGGCCTCCCAGTCGACCTTCTCGCCCGCGAACTCCCGGGCGATGCACTTCGCCGCCAGACTCGCGGACTTCACCGCGATGGTGACGCCGGAGGAGAAGACGGGGTCCAGGAACTCGCCCGCGTTGCCGAGCAGCGCGAAGCCGTTGCCCCACAGTGACTTCACGTTGGCCGCGTAGCCGGTGATGGCGCGCGCGGGCGTGTCCCAGACGGCGTCCTTCAAGAGCCCGGACAGCGACGGATCCTCCGCGACGATGGCCTTGAGCCGCTCCGTCTCCGTGCCCTTGAACTGCTCCAGGTACTCGCGCTTGGCCACCACGCCCAGCGAGCAGCGTCCGTTGGAGAAGGGGATGGTCCAGTACCAGACGTGCACGTGCTGGGGGTGCACGGTGATGCGAATCTTGGTGCGGTCGAACGTGCCCGGCGCGACGCGGTCCTCCACGTGCGTGAAGAGCGCGCCGCGCACCGGGAAGTCGGACGGCGTCTCCAGCGACAGGAGGCGGGGCAGCACGCGGCCGAAGCCGCTGGCGTCGAGCAGGAAGCGGGCCTGGACGCGGTACGGCTCACCGTCGGGGCCGCGCGCCGTCAGCTCCGGCGTGGGGCCGGAGACGTCCACGGACTCCACGGTGTGGCGGAAGCGCAACGTGGCGCCCATGCGCTCGGCGGCGAGCGCCAGCACGTGGTCGAAGTGCGCGCGCTGCACCTGGTACGTGGTGCCCCAGCCCTGGGAGGACTTCTCGCGGAAGTCGAAGTCCGTGTACTTGTCGCCGCGCACGAAGGCCGCGCCGTTCTTGTACTGGAAGCCCGCCTCCACGACGTCGCGGATCATCCCCGCTTCCTCGATGTACTGCATGCTCTGCGGCAACAGGCTCTCTCCGATGGAGAAGCGGGGGAATTCCTCGCGCTCCAGGATCAACACCTGACGGCCTTGTTTGCGCAGGATGCCCGCCGCCACTGAACCCGACGGACCCGCCCCGATGATGACGACTTCCGTTTTTTCGATCTTCACGATACGTCCTTGCCTGATGGCAGTCTGCAACAGGGCGTCAGCACCCAGATGGTGACTTCGCCCAACAACATGGTGAGTCCGAAGGAGCGCAGCGCCGGCGTGGCGGAGAGTCCCAGGAGTCCGAAGGAGAGCAGGGTGCTCACGCCCGCCAGCGCCACCGCGAGCCAGGCGGAGTTGTCCCCGGGGTGCTCCAACATGAAGATGCCGTAGTCCACCCCCATGCCCAGCAGGAGCATGAGGCCGAGCACCGTGAAGAGCTGGAGCGGCTCGCCGACCCAGCCGAAGCAGGCCAGCGTCACCAGCGTCCCCAGCACCGTGGGCACCCACGCCCGCCATGCCTGTCGTCGGAAGCGCGCGACCAGCAGCATCAGCACCGCCAGGTAGCCCAGCACGATGAGCCCGCCCATCAGCCGGCGGTAGCGCTCCAGCAGGCTGGAGATCTCCCGCGTCTTGTCCACCCAGCGCACGCCCTCCAGGCCCTGCGCGACCTCGGCCACGCGCGGCAGCACGGACGGGTCATTGAGCCCGCGCAGCATGACGATGCTGAAGTGGCTGTCGCCCAGTCGTCCCAGCCACTGCTGGCGGATGGCGGCCGAGGCGGGGCTGGCCAACAGCCGCTCGGGGGTGAGCACGTCGTCGGCGAAGCGGGCGCGCGTGGGAGCCTCGCCCGTGGCCTCGGCCACCGCGGCCACCGCCTGGGCTTCAGCGCGCGCGCTCAGCTCCGCGTCCGCGCGCTGCTGCACCCGACTGGGCAGCCAGTCCGACACCGCGCGGTAGCCCGAGAGCACCTTCTGCGTGACGAGCGGGTCCAGCTTCGCCTTGAGCGCGGCCTCCCGCTCCAGCACCTGCTCCGAGTCGTCGCCGCCCACCAGGAAGAACTGGGCGGGGCTGGGCAGGCCGAGCAGGCGCCCCAGTTCGCGCTGGTCGGAGACGAGGTGCGCGGGCGCGTTCTGGAGCTGGCGCACGTCATCGCGCGTGCCCAGCCGCCACAGGCCGCCGACGACGAACAGGCCGAGCACCGCCGTGCCCACCCACCACGCGGGCGTGTGCGTGAAGCGCGGCCAGCGCGACAGCGACGCGGCGAAGCGGGTGGCGAAGGACGTCACCGGCAGCTCCCCCGTATCCAGCAGGGGGAACCAGCACGCGACGGTGAGGAACGCGGCGACCAGGCCCGTGGCGGAGAAGAGCGCCATCTGCCGCAGGCCAGGGAAGGGCGCGACGCCCAGCGCCAGGTACGCCACCACGCTGGTGGCCAGCGCCAGCACCATGCCGGGCAAGAGGCCCCGCATCAGCGGCCAGCGCTCCGAGGGCGGCCTGCCCTGGCGCGCGGCGAAGTAGTGGAAGCCGTAGTCCTCCGCCACGCCCACCAGGCTGGAGCCGAACACCAGGGTGAGCAGGTGCACCCGCTCGAAGACCAGGGCCGTGACGCTCAGCGCGACGGCGCACCCGAGCGCCAGCGACAGGCCGACCAGGACGATGGGCCGCACCGAGCGGAACGTGAGCCAGACGAGCAACAGCACCGCCGCGAGCGAGCCGATGCCGATGGTGGACATCTCCGAGCTGGCCTGGGACGCGGCGGCCTCCGCGTACAGCGGCACGCCCGCGGACACCATCCGGCTGCCCGGCACCTGGGCCTCCATGGCCGCGCGCGCCCGCGCCACCGCGGAGGTGATGTTCCCCTCGTCGCCCAGCGCGAAGGCGGACACCTGGCTGTGCCACGCGAGCAGCACCCACTCACGCCCCTCGCCCGACAACCACAGGCGTCCATCCCGCGGACGCGCGGTGCTCTCCGACGCGCGCGCCGCCCACCAGTCGGGCCACAGGCCCAGCGGGTCCGCCTCCCAGTCCGTCAGCTTCGGGCCCGCGGGCTGGTACAGCTTCATCAGCGCGGTGCCGCCCAGCTCCTCCGGGCTCGCCTTCGCCAGCCACTCGCGCTGCGAGGACGTGAGCAGCCGGTCGCGATAGGGCCGGTACAGCTCCAGTGCCGTCTCCAGCGAGGACGCATCCAGCGCGGAGGCCTTCAGCGGCGAGTCCTCGCGCGACAGCTCCACCTTGACGACGTCCGCCGCGCGCTGGGCCGAGTCCCAGTCCGCCGCGCCCACCAGCATCACCAGCTCACGGCCGGCCTGGTCGGCGAGCTTGCGCGTGGCGGCGCCGACCTCGGGGGCCTGCTCGTCCTCCGGCAGCAGCGCCAGCACATCCGTGTCCAGGCGCGCCGAGCGCCAGAACCGGACCTGGTGCGCGCCCACGACGAGCACCACGAGCAGCCACAGGATGGCCCACTTATTTCGCAAGGCGTCCGGCTTCCGCGTCGCTGGGAGGAGGCGTCTGGCTCAGCTTGTCGAAGAGGATGATGCTCGAGTCGCCCCGGGCCTCCTCCAGTTGCACGCGCCGCACGTACTGGTCGCCCTCCAGGTGGATGCTCCGGAACACGCGCTGCAGGCCCGTGTCCGTGGGCGTGAGCGTGAGCTTCCAGCCCTGCGCGCCCACCAGCTCTCCTTCGACCTTGAAGCGCTTGGAGAGCGCCTTCACGTCGCCGGACAGGAGCGCGAACATCACCTCGTTCACCGCGGCGAGGCCCGGCTCCTTGCTCGCGTCCAGGTGGTACGCCGCCGCTCCCGTGTCCTGCTCGGCACTCAGCGACTTGCGCGTCAGCGTGAGGGTGGAGGCGAAGGGCGCCTTCGTGTCCCACAACACGCCCTGCTCGCGCGACAGGAGGAAGACCCCGCGCGACACCAGCGGCTTCTTGAAGCCGGAGACCGTCTTCTTCTGCTCGAAGTCGCCGCGCAAGAGGGGCACATCCACGAGCCGCTCGCGGACCTGGGACACCACGTCACGGGCGCTCGCCGCCGCTCCCCAGAGCAGCGCCACGAGCAGGAGCACGCGCTTCATTCGGGCTTCACCCCCAGCCGCTGCCAGAGCACCGGCGGACAGACGTACAGCATCTCCTTGGTGGCGATGGACACGGCGACCTGGATGGTGTGGGCCTGGTTCACCTTCTGGCCCGTGGCCGCGTCGCGCAGCACGTAGTCGATGCGCAGCCGGTTCTCCCACTCGGTGATTTCGGCGCGGATTCTCAGCGCCTTCCCGTACGCCGCCGAGCGCACGTACTTCAGCCGCATGTCCACCACGGGCCACGCGTAGCCGGACGCCAGCATCTGCGGGTAGTCGTAGTCGAACTTCGCCAAGAGCGCGCACCGCGCCAGCTCCAGGTACTTCACGTAGTGGCCATGCCAGACGACCTCCATCAGGTCGATGTCATGGAAGGGCGGCGTCAGCTCGATTTCGTGGCTGAGGTCAGGCTTCATAGAGCCTCCACTCGCGGGCGCGGATGGCCCCCAGCAGCACTTGCAGCTCACGGTCCAACGCGCGGTCCTCCACCACCAATGGGATTCGCTGCTCCAACTCGGCCTGCATCGACGCCAGAGACGCCGTGAGATTCAAATCTTGAGCAACTCGTCGCCGCAGCGCGATTCCCTGACGCGCCGCGATGAGCATGGCGGCCACCACCTGCTCGGACAGCTCGAGGACGCGGAGGCAGTCGCGCGCGGCGATGGTGCCCATGCTCACCTTGTCCTGGTTGTGGCACTCGGTGGAGCGGGAGAAGACGGACGCGGGCATCGTCTGCTTGAGCGCCTCCGCCGTCCACGCGGAGACGCTGATCTGCACCGCCTTGAGGCCGTGGTTGATGGCCGCGCGGGGGCCCGTCGCTCCGGAGAGGTTGGACGGCAGGCCGTGGTTGTAGCGGGTGTCCACCAGCAGCGCGAGCTGACGGTCCAGGAGGTCCGCCACGTTGGCCACCGCGTTCTTCAGCCCGTCCATGGCGAAGGCGATGTGGCCGCCGTAGAAGTGCCCGCCGTGCAGCACCCGCTCGCTGTCCGGGTCGATGAGCGGGTTGTCGTTGGCGCTGTTGAGCTCGTTTTCAATCTGCGCGCGGAAGAAGGGCAGGGCGTCCTCGAGCACGCCGATGACGTGGGGCGCGCAGCGCAGGGAGTAGCGATCTTGGAGTCGCTGCTCGTTGCGGCTGGGGCGCTCGGTGGCCAGGTCCATCCGCAGCCTCGCGGCCACGCGCTGCTGGCCCACGTGCGGCTTGACGGCGAACAGGGCCTCGTCGAAGTGGTGCGCGTTGCCGGCGCTCGCCACCACGTTGAAGGCCGTCAGCCGCGTGGCCAGCCGGCTCAGGTACTCCGCGCGCTCCCACGCGAGGCAGGCCAGGGCGGTCATCACCGCCGTGCCGTTCATGATGGCCAGCCCCTCCTTGGGGCGCAGCCTCAACGGCGAGAGCCCATGCTTCGCCAGCACCTCGGCCGCGGGACGGCGCTCGCCCCGGTGCAGGACCTCGCGCTCGCCGCACAGCGCGGCCGCCACGTAGGACAGGGGCGTCAGGTCACCACTGGCGCCCACCGAGCCCTCGGCCGGAATCAGCGGCAGGATGTCCAGGCGCAGGAACTGCTCCAGCTGATGGAGCAGCCCCAGGCCCACGCCGGACACGCCCTGCGACAGCGACGCGAGCCGGGCCGCGAGCACCGCGCGCGTCTCCTCGGGCGTCAGGAAGCGGCCCGCGCCGATGCCGTGGTAGGCGTAGAGGTGGTGCGGCAGCTCGGCCACCAGCTCCGGGGGGATGGTGACGGTGCACGAGTCTCCGTACCCCGTCGTCACCCCGTAGATGTGCCCGTCCTCGGCCAGCAGCCGGTCCAGGAACTCGGCGCCCCGGGTGATGCGTCCCCGGAACTCCGCGGCGGTGCTCAGCTCGGCTTCGCGCTCGCGGCGCGACAGCGCGGACACGTCTTCGATGGCGAGCCGGCTCCCATCGAACCGGACCGCGCGCTCACTCTTGATTCCTGGCGGAGACATTCGCCTGATCCCAGAAGGGAAAGAAGTTGAACCAATCGAACGGTGAACGCTTCAGCAGCGCCGTCACCTGTCCGGCATAACGCCTGGCGTGCTCCGTCAGCGCGGGCACGCGCTTGCCTCGCGGAAGCTCGACCTTCTCCGCCAGGCACTCGAAGTGGATGGTGTAGCCGCCGTTCTCGTGGATGCAGCCCAACAGGTACAGCGGGCACTTGAACAGCGAGGCCAGCACGTACGGCCCCACGGGGAAGGCGGCCGGGTGCCCCAGGAACTCCACGTCCACCGTCTGACTGGCGTTCACCGGCACTCGGTCCCCGGCAATCACCACGAACTCACCGGCCGCCACGTACTTCTCCAGCGCGACGGCGGTGCCCGGCCCCATGTCGGTGACTTCCACCAGCTGGAACATGCTGTCGGGGTTGAGTCGCTTGAGCAGCCGGTTGAACTGCTCCGCGTGGCGGGTGTGCACCAGGATGTGGAGCTTCACCTCGCCGCGCTTCTCCGCCATGGCCCGGCACAGCTCCAGACAGCCCATGTGCGCGGTGACGATGATGCCACCCTTGCCCTGCTTCACGACCTCGTAGAACTGCTCACGCCCCTCGGTGTTGACCTGCTCGAAGCGGTAGCGGCCGCTGACGGCCAAGAGCTTGTCGAGCATCGTCTCCGCGAAGGTCACCAGGTGCTTGAGGCTGTCGCCGCGGCCCGGCGTGTGGCCGATGGCGCCGGTGGCCGCCTGGACGCGCGTGAGGTACTGCAGCGACGCGTCCCGGACCACGGGGCGCGACAGCCAGTGGACGAAGACGACGGGATACAGGCACAGGCGGAAAGGCCAGCGGCCCAGGAGCCGGTGGACCCAGTACAGGAGCCAGATGCCGAGCACGAACGTGCTCTCTCCCATCTCCGCCCAGTGCCGCGCCCTCATGAGGAGACCTTCCTCCAGAGGAGCAGGGGCAGCCGCGCCAGCATCCCGAAGAACAGCTTCGCGTGCATGCGGGAGATGCGCACGTTGTCCCAGAGCACGTCGAAGTGGGAGATGCCGTCGGTGGGGTAGCGCACGCGGGTGGGCTGGTTGAGGATGCCCATCCCCCGCCAGTACAGCCGCACCACCACCTCCACGTCGAAGTCCATCCGCTTGCCGATGCGCACCGAGTCGATGAGCGCCAGGGTGGGCGCCAGCGGATAGACGCGGAAGCCGCACATCGAATCGCGGATGGCCAGCGACAGCGTGTTGATCCACACCCAGATGTGCGTGGCGTAGCGGCCGTACAGCCGGCCCTTGGGCACCGACTCGTCGTACACGGGCGTGCCGCAGACGAGCTTGTCGGGAGCGCCCTTCGCCAGCTCCACGAAGCGCGGGATGTCGCCCGTGTCGTGCTGACCGTCGGCGTCGATCTGCAGCGCGTGGCTGTAGCCCGCGGCCTGGGCCGCCTTGAAGCCGGCCATCATCGCGCCGCCCTTGCCCTCGTTCCGGGGCAGGCGCACCACCGAGACACCGGCCGCGTCACCTTCCGCGAGCGAGTCCAGCACCCGCGCGCAGCCCGGCTCGCTGCCGTCGTCCACCAGCAGGCACGGCAGCCCATGCGAGCGCACGGCGTGCACCACCGCGCCCACGGCCTCGCCGTGGTTGTAGACGGGAATCACCGCGCAGACCTTCATCCGTGGACCTCGGTGAACAGGATGCGGCCGCTCCCGTGGGTGCCGGCCTCGGAGGTGTACTTGAAGTGGAGGCTGCCCTTGGCCGCGCTCCACGTCAGCTCCAGCGTCACCTGCGTCTCCGGGACGATGAGCTGCTGGAACTTCACCACCTCCATGCGGAGGAAGTGGGGCGGCAGCGTGAACAGCTCGCGGGCGAGCTGGATAGCCCACTCGATCTGCGCCACGCCAGGCAGGATGGCCTTCTGGGGGAAGTGCCCCTTGAACTGGGGCAGGCTCGCCGGCGTCTCCAGGCTCAGCACGGCCTTCTCCGGACCCTGCTCGAGCACGCGCAGGGGCGGCCGGCGGGAGTCGAAGAGGGCCGTGAGCGCCGCCTCGGTGGATTTGCCCTGGCTGTTGACTGGCATCGCCTCCAGATACCGGAATCGACGCGGAAGGACAGCAGGCTCGAAGCCGTGGGCCAGCTGTTCCCGCAGGGCCTGGTTCAGCGAGCGCTTGCCCTGTCCCGTGAGGAGCCTGCCGCCAGCGGCCGTGGGCACCGCCACCACCGCGAGCGTCACCCGCAGGCCCTCGTGCAGCGGCACCACGCGCGCCTCGGCCAGCAGCCCGCCCGCCACGAGCGTTCGCTCCATGGCGCTCAGCGACACGCGCTTCTCCTCCAGCTTCAGCAGGCGGTCCTTGCGCCCGAGCAGCTCGAAGCCCTCCGGCAGGAGCCGCGCCCGGTCCTCGGTCTGGAACCAGCTGTCGTCCGGCAGGTGCGGGGAGCGGACCGCGAGCGCGTCGTCCTCCAAGCGGACCTCCAGGCCCGGCATCAGCGTCCAGCCCGCATCGTCCTCTCGCGAGCGCTGTCGCCACGCGATGCCGCCCGTCTCCGAGCTGCCGTAGACCTCCACCGGGGCCTGACCCAGGAGCGTCCGACACGCGTGCAGCGCCTCGGTGGGCAGCGGCCCTCCGGACGAATACACCGCGCGCAGGTTCCCGCGAGCGCTCTCCCACGCCAGCGTCTCGGGCAGCCGCTTGAGGTGGGCGGGGCTGGCCACGAGCACGGACGGACCCTTCGTCAGCTCCGCGAGCAGTTCCTCCGGATACGGCAGGCTGCGCGCGAGGAACGGCCGGCCCGCCGTCAGCGGCCAGAGCACCCGGAACAGGAGCCCGTAGATGTGCTGGTGCGAGACGGTGGCGAGCACGCGGGCGTCGCCGACGCGCGCGTCGAACAGGCGGCCCAGCGTGTGGACCTCGCGCGTGAGCTGGCCCAGGTGCTTGGGGATGGCCGCGGGCTCGCCGCTGGAGCCGGAGGTGTAGACCACCAGCGAGCGCGCCCCCGAGGACAGCGGCCTCCAGTCGGAGCGCCGGGTCTCCTCGGGCACGAGCGGGGAGAGCGAGGCGGGGACCTGTCCGGCGAAGCCGTCCACCTCGCGCGCGAGCCGCTCCACCGTGGCGGGCTGGAGGTCGGACGGCAGGTAGACACATCGCCCCGCGTGCCAGGCGCCCAGGAGCGCGGCGGCGAACTCGTACGTGTCCTCGAAGTACAGCGCCAGCCTGCGACCCTCGCGGCGCTCGATGGCCGCGCGCCAGCCGGCGGCTCGCGCCTGGAAGGCCGCGAACCCCAGCACGTGGCCGTCCCGCAGCGCCACCGGGAAGTCGGAGGGGCGGCCGTGGGTGAGGAGGTGTTCGAGGGCGACGCTCTCAGCCATGGACGTGGCCCGCCCTCACGCGTCGGCGCACCAGCCACTCACCGGCGAAGAGCAGCCCCATCAACCCATAGGAGATGAGCCCGTTGTACAGCGCCCACGTGGCGTCGCTCGCCCACAGGGCCGTGGCGAGCGCGATGCCGCCGTTGACGACGAAGAAGCCGCACCACACCTGCGTCACCCGCCGCGTGTAGGCCACGCCCGAGGCCGGCAGCTCCGGCTCGCGCAGCCGTGCCAGCCGCTCGATGACGGTGGGCGGGTACACCAGGCTGGTGGCGAAGACGGCGAGCAGCATCGAGTTCACGAGCACCGGATAGAGCTTCAACGGCAGGGCGTGGTTGCCCAGCATGCTGGTGCCCGCGAGCACGAGCGCGAGCGCGGCGGTGACCAGCCACACCCGCTCCTTCGTGGCCACGGCGCGCAAGACGGCCATGACCCCCAGCGGTATCGCCATCCAGCGAGGCTCGAACCGGCCCAGCCCGCTGTACATCAAGAGCGGGTACGCGAGGCTCAGCACGCCGAGCAGCGCTGGACGCAGGTGCTTCACGCCGCCACGGATTCGTCGAGCAGGCTGTGCAGCGCGTCGACGACGTCCTGGATGGTGCGGACCGACTTGAAGACCTCCGGCGAGATGCGCTTGCCCGTCACGGGCTTGAGCTTCACCAGCAGGTCCACCGCGTCGATGCTGTCGATGTCCAGGTCGTCCCGGAGGCGGGCCTCGGGGGTGATTCGCGCCGGGTCGATGTCGAAGGTGTCCTGCAGGAGCGTGCGCAGGTTCTCGAAGAGCTGGTTCTTGGTCATGTGGTGCATGGGGGCCCCCTCGAATGGTTGTTGGATGCTCAGGACTTGCGGTGGGCGCTCACGAAGGTCGCGAGGGCGCGCACGCTGGCGAAGTGACGACGGTTCTCCTGGGAGTCGCTCGCCAGGGCGACGCCATAGGTCTTCTGCAGCGCCAGGCCGAGCTCCAGGGCATCGATGGAGTCCAGCCCCAGGCCCTCGACGAACAGCGGCGCACCCGGGTCGATGTCCTCGGGTTTGACGTCCTCGAGATTCAACGTCTCGATGACCAGCTTCTTTATCTCCTGCTCAAGCACCTGCATGGCGTTGTGACTCCGTGGAGAAGTAGTCGTGCAATCTCTCGGTGAGATGGCGGGCCGCGAGCGCCTCTCCGTGCGCTTCGTCGACCATGGACGAGACCTGGATGTCGTCCTGGACCACGATGGTGAAGTTCATCTTCGAGGGGGGCACGCGCCACCAGGGCAGGCCCTTGGTGAGGCTCAGCGGCTGGCAGCGGATGGTGACGGGGGTGATGTCACAGGGCCCGCGCACCGCGATGTTGGCCGCGCCGCGCTGCAGCTTCATCGGGCCCGTCACCGGCGTGCGGGTGCCCTCGGGGAAGATGATGAGGTTGTTGCCCGCCTTCACGGACGCGATGCACGCCTTGACCAGCTCCGGGCCGGAGTCGTTGCACAGGTAGCCGGTGGCCTCCACGGGTCCCCGGGTGAAGGGGTTGTTGGCCAGGCTCGCCTTCACCACGCAGTCCGCGTTGGGCACCAGCGAGATGAGGAACACCACGTCGATGAGCGTGGGGTGGTTGGCGAGGATGAGCAGGCCGGGGCGCGCGAGCTTCTCCATGCCCTCGATGTGGTAGGCCAGCACGCCCACCCCGCGCATCAGCTCGATGAAGAAGCGGAACGAGTAATGGACCGCCAGCCGGGCCAGCCGCGTGCGCCGGGGCTTGTCGCGCACCAGCAGCGACAGCAGCGGGAAGAAGATGATGCGCAGGGCCAGCCCGCCCAGCCCGAAGATGGCGAAGCAGAAGCCCGTGGCGAACACGCGCCAGTAGTAGTTGAGGCGCTCAGACATCGCGTTCCCACCGCCACAGGCGCGAGCCCAGGACGCGCTCCAGGCGCGCGTCGTCCAGGGCGAGGAAGCGCAGCACGGACAGCTCCTCGGCAATCCCCTCCGGCAGTGGCGCGGGCCCGGCTCCGTCGGCGGCGTGGCAGGACAGCCGGAAGCGGGGGCCGTCGCCCGCGGGCCTCACGCTGCAGGCCCAGGCGTGCGCCAGGGACACCTGCTCCGGGAAGTGCTGGAAGGGCACGGGGCGGGGCTCGTCATAGACGATGACGACGACCTCCGGGGCGCCCTCGCCGAGCAGCCCGCACGCTTCCACGAAGGCGGCCTCCACCGTCTCCGCGCCCGCGGCCACCGCGCTCTGCGCCGTCAAGTCCCCCCGGGCGATGGAGTACAGCCCGCCGATGGCGTTGTGCACCGACAGGCTGAAGGACGTGGGCGACAGCGGGGTGGACTTCGCCAGCTGCTCCAGCAGGTCCACCGAGCGGCCCATGTCCCCATAGCGGGACGCGAACACCAGGGGACACGCGGGGCCGTCCGCCTGGCACGTGTACGCCGCCTGGAGCGCGATGCGGCCCAGCCTGTCCACCCGACGGCGCATCATCGGCGGCATCTCCGTCAGCGGAGGGGTTCCCTCGGACGGAAGCGGATGGGGCTGTGAGAGCCAGGACCTCCAGGCGTCTTGCCCGACAAGCCCGGGAGCCCACGCGGCCCAGTGGTGGACGGAAAAAACCATGATGGCGGGGAAGAAAGGCGGGTGCTGCCTGCGGCGGTCCTCTACCAAAGCATCATATACGAGACAATTGGCTCCGATGGGGCGTTGCCTCGGAGGACGAGACAAGGCACCCGCGCATTCACTCGCTCATGCTACGCCGCGCCCGCACCGGGCCGAGAGGGGTGGGGCGGATGGCGCGCTCGCATGGCCGGTGGGGAGGTGGCCGCCGCGTGTCGAGCGCCGCCCGGCCACGAGGGAGCCCCGGCCGGT
>NZ_FOIB01000008.1:300000-530646 GCF_900111765.1 Myxococcus fulvus | reverse complement strand
GCTACGACAAGCTCGCCGTCAACTACCTCGCCATGGTGCAGGTGGCGCTCATCTGCTCCTACTTGCGCCACCTGCATCCATCAGACAGGGCCTAGCGCAGGCGAGGCAGGGTCGGCGCGCGGTTGCGGTGCGTGCGCGCGTACTCGATGAGGTTCTTGATGTCGTAGCAGATCTGCCGGATGTCGTGCCCCATCGTCAGCTCGATGTGGCTGTTGCCCTTCACGGGCCGCCAGAGCAGGTACTCGCTCTTGGCCGCGCGGTACACGCTCCGGGTGGACTCCACCGAGGCGAGCGGGTCCATGTCCCCGAAGATGATGGCCATGGGGATGTGGATCTTCTCGAAGCCGCGCTTGAAGTCGTAGCCGGTGCGGTAGCAGACCATCTCCCCGCGGCGAATCCAGCGGGCGAACTGCTCGATGACCTTGCGGGGCTCGCGCTCACCGCCCTCGCGCAGGAGCCACCGGATGTCGTCGGCGCCCACGCGCTCCGGGTTGATGAGCCGGTTGAGCCGCGTGGTGAGCTGTTGATACAGCGGCGAGTCCTCCGCCTTGCCAATCTGCCGCTCGACGAACTTGAGGATGAGGTCCACGGGCACCGCGTCGAAGCGCAGCTTGCGGCGCTCCTCCGGCACCAGCTTGCGGCCCAGCTTCGCGTTGAACGCGCCCACCCCGCGAGACAAGAGCTTCTTGCCCAGGCCGTTGACGTCGCCGCCCAGGTTCACCCCGGCGAGCGTCATGTCGATCATCCCCGCGAGCATGGGCGCACCGTGCGCGAGCATGCGCAGCGCCATGAAGCCCCGCCCCAGGTCCGCGGGCGAGCCGATGGTGATGAGGCCCTCGAAGTCGTCGTGGATGCCCGTGTAGCCGTAGCCCAGCATCCCGCCCATGGAGTGGCCACAGTAGAAGATGCGCTCGCGGCGGGTGATGCGCTTGACGCCCGACACGGCGGCCGGCAGGTCGTAGAGGAAATAGCTGTCCAGGTCCCAGCCATAGTCCAGGTCCGGGGGCAGCGGGCGCTTGAAGCGCTCGGCGCGCTCCTTCTGGAAGGCGATGGAGCTCTTGCCGTGGCCGCGTAGCTCCAAAATGTGGATGTCCACGCCGAAGAAGAGCAGGTTCTTGACGAACTGGCCGCTCGTCCACGTGTGACGGTTCTGCGAGAAGCCATGCACCAGCAACAGGGGCTCGCCGAACAGCGGCTGGGCGAACGGCTGCTTCACCGGGCGGTAGCGCGTGATGACCAGCGACCAGCCGTCCGCCGTCTCCACCACGTACTTCGTCTTCGTGTAGAGCGCCCGGAAGTCGACTTCGTCGATGGACGGGAGGGCGGGTCCCGTGGTGGTCGCGGCTCTCCAGTCCGGCAGGCGCATGCCTTGAATCTACGGCGGCTGATGCAACGCGCCAAGGATTCACCCCTCGGCCCGTGCGTCTTGACCGTCCTGGACGCAAGGCCCATCCTGGAAGGTTGCCCGCTGGAACCGGGCCTCGGCGCGCCCTACCCCGCTGCCCCAGGTCCCTGTCGGGAAGGTGGCGCGAGCCGCCCCCTCAGGGAGTCCCCAGTCGCGCCCGCACCATGCCCACCAGGAACAGCGAGCCGGTGCACAGCACCAGTCCCTCCGGGCCCGCGCGCCGTCGGGCCTCCGCGAGCGCCGCGTCCACGTCCGGCCAGGAGGTCACGTCCGGCACCAGGGCGCGCGCCTCGTCCAGATAGGCCGCGGGTGGAAGCGAGCGGGACGTCTCCAGGGGCGTCAACTGCACAGAGGCGCACGCGGGGAAGAGCGCCCGCAGCATCGGCCCCCGGTCCTTGTCCGCCACCACGCCGAAGACACAGTGGACCGGGCGCCCCGTGTAGAGCGTGCGCAGGGACGCGAGCAGCACCTCCACCCCCGCCGGGTTGTGCGCGCCATCCAGGAGGACGACCGGCCGCTCGCCCACCTCCTCCAACCGCCCAGGCCAGCGCGCCGAGCCGAGCCCCGCCTTCGCCTCCTCGCGCGAGACCGCCACGCCACGCGAGGACAGGCTCTCCAGGCAGGCCAACGCCACCGCCGCGTTCTGGACCTGATGGGGACCTCGCAGCGACAGGCGCAGCCCCTCCAGGCGCCACACCGCGCCCTGGTACGTGAGGCTCCCATCGGGCTGCAGCCGCGCCTCGAAGTCCCGCCCCTCCACGACGAGGGGCACCCCGAGCACCCGCGCGCGGGCCTCGATGGCCTCCAGCGCCTCGGGGGCCTGCCGGGCGACGACGCAGGGCACGCCGGGCTTGAGGATTCCGGCCTTCTCGCCGGCGATCGCGGCCAGGGTGTTGCCCAGGTACTCCATGTGGTCGAACGAGACGGGGGTGATGGCCGTCACGGTGGAGGGCGCGGCGGAGGTCGCGTCCAGCCGGCCGCCCAACCCCGTCTCCAGCACGACGACGTCCACGCCCACGCGCGCGAAGTGCCACAGCGCCACGACGGTGCCGAACTCGAAGTACGTCATCGGCTCGGCGACGGCGGACGGGTAGCGCTCCAGCACGTCGAGGATGGCGCGGCCGAAGTCCTCGTCGGAGATGTCCTCGCCGCCCACGCGGATGCGCTCGTTGACGCGCACCAGGTGCGGGGACGTGTAGAGGCCCACGCGGTGGCCGGCGGCCTGGAGCGCGGTGGCGGCGAAGGCGCAGGTGCTGCCCTTGCCGTTGGTGCCGGCGACATGCAGCACCGGGTAGCGGCGCTCGGGGTGGCCCAGGGCCTGGAGCGCCTCGCCCACCCGCTCCAGCCCCAGCTTGATGCCGGAGGGGTTGAGCCGCGAGAGGAAGGCGAGTGCTTCCTCAGGTGTCCTGGGCGCGCTCATGAGGGAGGCCGATGAGCGCGCGGGCTCAGCCCAGCAGGCCGAGGATCTGCCCCAGCCGGGCGCGCAGGTCCTTGCGGTTGACGATGTTGTCGATCATCCCGTGCTCGAGCAGGAACTCCGAGCGCTGGAAGCCCTCGGGCAGCTTCTGGCGGATGGTCTGCTCGATGACGCGCGGACCAGCGAAGCCGATGAGCGCCTTGGGCTCGGCGAGGATGACGTCCCCCAGCCAGGAGAACGAGGCCGCCACGCCGCCCGTCGTCGGGTGCAGCAGCACGGAGATGTAGGGCTTGTTGCCGGTGCGGAAGCGGGCGATGGCCGCGGAGGTCTTCGCCATCTGCATCAGCGAGAAGATGCCCTCCTGCATGCGCGCGCCGCCGGACGCCGAGAAGATGAGCGCGGAGCACTTCAGGTCATGCGCGCGCTCGAAGGTCCTCGCCACCTTCTCGCCCACCACCGAGCCCATGGAGCCGCCCATGAACTCGAAGATGAAGGCGCCCACGGACACCTGGTGCCCGCCGATGCGGCCCACGCCGGAGACAAACGCGTCGTTCTCCTCCAGGTTCTTGCGCGTGGACTTCAGCCGGTCCTTGTACTTCTTCGAGTCACTGAACCCGAGCGGGTCCTGCGGCTCCAGCTCCTTGTCGAACTCCTCGAAGCTGTCCGGGTCCAGCAGCGTCGCCAGCCGCGCGCGCGCGTTCCAGGGGTGGTGGTGGTCGCAGTGCGGACACACCATCCAGTTCTTCTCCAGCTCCTGCCGGTAGATGATTTCGTCGCAGCTCTCGCACTTGGCCCACAGGCCCTCCATGCGAGACGGTCCGGGCTCGGGCTGCTGCTGGGTGTCGACGGCGATGCGCGGCTTCTTCGAAAACCAGGCCATGAGAACGGCGGGGGTTAATCCGACCGTCTCCGCCCGTCAACCGTTCCGTGTGGCGCGATGCGTCGCCGCCCGGGGGACGGGCTAGAACTCGAACACGTCGTTGAGCTCCAGCACCTCTACCGGCATGCTCGCCAGCTCCTTCTTGAGCTGGGCCACGAAGGCCGGCTTGAGGTGGTAGAGCATCACCGAGGCCCCGTTGCGCTCGAACTTCTTCAGCTCCAGCCCCAGGGTGTGGGGCGTCAGGTGGCCGGAGATGTCGGCCAGCGACTGGAGGGCGTTGGGGAAGGAGGTCTCCAAGAGGAGGGCCTTGAGGTTCTTCGTCTCGTTCAGGGCCTTCCAGAGCTTGTCGGTGGGCCCGGTGTCCCCGCTCATGGCGAGCGTGCTCTTGCCGTTGGAGATGATGAAGCCGCAGGACTCCACGGGGTGGCTCACCGGGACGCTGCGCACGGTGTAGGGCCCCACCTGGAAGGTGCCGCCGGCGCGGAAGGTCTGGATGCGCAGGACGGGGTTGGCCTTGGTCGGGATGCGGGTGAAGTCTGGCCAGAGGGCGTTGTTGAACATGTTCTCGCGCAGGGCCTTGGCGCACTCGCGAGAGGCGTGGATGGTGACGGGCTTGTCCCGGCGACCGATGACCAGGTCCGCCATCAGCGGCAGGTCCTTGACGTGGTCGAAGTGGCTGTGGCCCACGAGCACGTGGTCCACCCGGCACAGCTCGTCCAACGAGAGCGTCCCCGTCAGGGCGCCCGCATCGAGCGCCAGCACGTCATCGACGAGGAAGCACGTGCTCTTGCACGTGGGGAGCTCGCCACCGTGGCAGCCGAGGACGCGGAGCTTCACGCTAGAGGTCTCCGAACTTCCACTTCATCTCCAGGTATTGGAGGAAGTCGTGGAGTCTGGCCGTGTCATACACGGTGAGTCTGTCACCACTGCGTGAGATGAGGCCCGCGCGGACCAGGCGGTCCAGCACGTTGCGCACCGCGGGCTCGCCCACGCCAATCTGCCGGGGCATCTCGCGGACGACGAAGTCGATGTCCGTCCCCGTCCCCTCCTCGGAGGGGCGGCCGCGAGACTGGGCGGTCTGGATGAGCTGGTGCACCACCCGGCTGGCCGGATCATTGTGCAGCAGGTTCTCGATCTGGGCGTCCGCCTCCGACAGGCGCTCGGCCAGCTTCTTGATCATCCGGACGGCGATCTCCGCGTTGCCGCGGATCATCGCCTCGAACGTCTTGGGGTCGATGACCAGCAGCCGGGCGTCCTCGTTGACCACCGCGGACGCGTTGCGCGGCTTGTTGGAGATGATGGCCATCTCCCCGAAGAACTCGCCGGGCCCCAGGACGGCCAGGACCTTCTCCACGTCGCGCACGCGCTTGGAGATGGAGACCTTGCCCGCCTGGATGACGAACATCTCCCGGCCCGCCTCTCCCTCACGGAAGAGTTCGGTGCCCTTTGGGAATTCCTTGCCGAAACGTTGAAAGAGGGTTTCCTCGGCGCCCATCCTGCGAGGAGTCAATCAGCCCCTCCCCCCCTGGTCAAATTACCTTTTGTACGGACCGGTGGGACACACGGTGCGTCCGGGCTCGCCGCAAACCCGACACCGGGGTTCCGGAGCCCGAGACAACCGGCGCCGGGGTCGATAGAAGGCCGCCCGTGGGAACGACCTACAAAGACTCCGGAGTGGACATCGAGGCCGGCGACGCGTTTGTCGACCGAATCAAGCCCTACGCCGCGCGCACGATGCGTCCGGAGGTCGTCGCGGGAGTCGGCGGCTTCGGGGGGTTGTTCGCGCTGCCGCCCGGCAAGTACCGCGAGCCGGTGCTGGTGGCGGGCACGGACGGGGTGGGCACCAAGCTGAAGGTGGCGTTCGCCGCGGGCCGGCACGGCACGGTGGGCATCGACCTGGTGGCCATGTCGGTGAACGACATCCTCACCTGTGGCGCGGAGCCGCTGTTCTTCCTGGACTACTTCGCCACGGGCCGCCTGGAGGTGGACGCGGCGGCGGAGGTGGTGAAGGGCATCGCCCAGGGCTGCGAACTGGCCGGGTGCACGCTGCTGGGCGGGGAGACGGCGGAGATGCCGGGCTTCTACGCGCGGGGCGAGTACGACCTGGCGGGATTCTGCGTCGGCGTGGTGGAGCGCTCGGCCATCATCGACGGCAAGAGCGTGAAGCCCGGGGACGCGCTCATCGGGCTGACGTCGTCGGGGCTGCACAGCAACGGCTACTCGCTGGCGCGCAAGGTGCTGCTGGAGAACGCGAAGCTCGCGCTGGACGCGACGCCGGAGGGGCTGGGGCGGACGTTGGGCGACGCGCTGCTGGAGCCCACGCGCATCTACGTGAAGGACGCGCTGGCGCTGACGCAGGCGGTGAAGGTGAAGGGCATGGCGCACATCACCGGCAGCGGCATCCCCGGCAACCTGCCCCGGTGCCTGCCGGATGGGACGCGCGCGGTGCTGAGCGAGAAGTCCTGGGTGAAGCCGCCCATCTTCGACCTCATCGCGAAGCTGGGGAGCGTGGCGCGCGACGAGATGTTCAGCACGTTCAACATGGGGCTGGGCCTCATCGTGGTGGTGGCGCAGGAGGACGTGGCGCAGGCGCTCGAGGTGCTGCGCGCGCGGGGCGTGGAGGCGTCCGAGGTGGGCCGCGTGGAGGCGGGCTCGGGCGAGGCCACGGCGGTCATCGAGCCATGAGCACGGCGCGGGTCCGGCTGGGCGTGCTCGTCAGCGGAGGCGGGAGCAACCTGCAGGCGTTGCTCGACGCGTGCGCGCGCGAGGACTTCCCGGCCGAGGTGGCCTGCGTGGTGTCGAACGTGCCCACGGCGTATGCGCTGGAGCGGGCGCGGGCCGCGGGCGTGCCGGCGGTGGTGGTGGACCACAAGGCGCATGCGAGCAAGGCCGCGTTCGAGGCGGCGATTCTCGAGGCGCTGGGCGCGACGGGCGTGCAGTGGGTGTGTCTGGCGGGGTTCATGCGGCTGCTCAGCGCGGACTTCCTGGGGCGGTTCGCCGGACGGGTGCTGAACGTCCACCCTTCCCTGCTGCCGTCGTTCCCGGGGCTGCATGCGCAGCGGCAGGCGCTGGAGCGGGGCGTGAAGGTGGCCGGGTGCACGGTGCACTTCGTGGACGCGGGCACGGATACGGGGCCCATCATCGGACAGGCGGCGGTGCCGGTGCTGCCGGACGATGACGAGAAGAGCCTGAGCGCGCGCATCCTCGTCGAGGAGCATCGGCTGTATCCGTTGGCCGTGCGGCTCGCGGTGACGGGACAGGTGACGCTGGACGGCGTGAGGACGCGCGTGGCGGCGGCGCCGAGCACGGGTGAGCTGGCACTGCGCAGTCCTGGGGCGACGAAGTGACACGCGAGGACGCGCGGGCCGGAGCAGCAGGCCTCGCATCCTCCGTGAGTGGTGACGCCGACGGTCCGCGACAGGAACAGGCGGACGCGAGTGGAATCGCCCACTCCGCGACCGCTGGCTGTCACGTACGTCCACGCGAAACTCCGACCCAAGAAACGCGCCGCGCGGCCCTTCGCGAAGCCCCCGTGGTGATGGTGAGCGCGTGTCTCTTGGGCGAAGCGTGCCGCTACGACGGTCGCTCGCAGCGCTCGGAACGAGTGCTCGCGGCCCTCGAGGGCAAGGCGGTCGTACCCATCTGTCCCGAGGTCGCCTCAGGGCTCCCCATCCCTCGACCTCCCGTCGACCTTCGCGGCGGCACGGGCGTCGACGTCTGGGCGGGACAGGCTCGTGCGGTGGAACGCGAGGCCCGAACGGACCGCACCGAGGACTTCCAGCGGGGCGCCCGGCTCGCGCTCGATGCCGCGCGACGCTTCGACGTGACGGTCGCGCTGCTCAAGGAGAAGAGCCCCTCCTGCGGGAGCCAGCGCGTCTACGAGTCTGGAGTCCTGCGCTCGGGCGAAGGCATCACCACCGCCCTGCTTCGCGCCGAGGACATCACCGTCGTCAGCGACGAAGAGCTGTAGCCAGCAACCTCAGTCCCGCGCCTTGAGCACCTCGAACAGCCGGGTCAAGAGCCCGTGCAGTTCCCGGGTCTCTTCCGCGCCCAGGCGCCTGGCCACCCGTCGGTCGATCTCCACCAGCTTCGTCGTCCCGTGCCGCATGGCCGCGATGCCCTTCTCCGTCAGGACGACCCGCCTCGCACGGGCGTCATCCGGGTCCGGCTCAATCCGCACCGCGCCGAACTCCGCGAGCTCCGCGATGACCGGTTGCACCGCCTGCTTCGTCACCCCCAGGCTGCGCGCAAGCTCGGTGATTCGCACGCCGTCCGGATTCTCCAGGTACGGGAGGATGCGCGCGTGGACCTCGCGCATCATGGGATAGCCGGCCTCGCTGTTGACCGCCTGCATCCCCAACTCGTTGAACAACTGCCCACACCGGATGAGCACGTAACCCAGGCTGCTGGCCTGAAGCGTCTTCACGTCCTCGAGCGCGTCCTTCCTCTTCATCAGTCAAGTCTACTTGACTTTATTGGTCAAGAACCATTGACTATCCACCATGCAAGTTCCCGCCTGGGTCGACCGCGAGGCATTTCCCTTCAACGTGCGTGAGGTGGCAGGGCTGTCAGTGGTGGACGAAGGCCAGGGACCGCCCATCGTCTTCGTGCACGGAACGCCCACCTGGTCCTTCGAGTGGCGCGCGCTCATCCGGGCCTTCTCCCCCACGCACCGCTGCATCGCGGTGGACCACCTGGGCTTCGGCCTGTCGCCCCGACCTCCGGACGCGGACTACTCGCCCGAGGCCCACGCGCGCCGCTTCGCCGCCGTCATCGAGGCGCTGAACCTGCCCCGCTTCACCCTGGTGGCCCACGACTTCGGTGGCCCCATCTCGCTCGACTTCGCGCTCTCCCATCCGGAGCGCATCGAGCGCGTGGTGCTCATCAACACCATCGCCTGGCCCTTCGTCGACGAGCCCTCACTCGCCCGGGGCGCTCGCCTGGCGGGAGGAGGGCTCTTCCGCTGGCTGTACCGGAACCTGAACCTCTCGTTCATCATCGCGAAGTCGGCCTGGGGCAAGGGCCCACGTCCCGCGAAGATGTGGAACCAGTACACGTTCATGTTCCCGGACGCGGACTCGCGCGAGCGCGTGCTCTGGGCCCTCGCGAAGAGCCTCAGCGCGTCCACGCCCTTCTTCCAGTCCCTCTGGGAGCGCCGCGAGCGGTTCGCGCAGACGCCCGTCCACTTCATCTGGGGGCTGCGCGACGCGGCCTTCCCGCCCGTCATCCTCGAGCGGTTCCGGAAGGCCTGGCCTCACGCCACCGTGGACACGCTCCCCGACGCGGGCCACTGGCCCCACGAAGAAGCCCCCGAGGCCTGCATCGACTTCCTGAAGCAGGCCCTGAAACGGGCTTGAACACTCAGCTCCGCGACAGCACCAGCTCATCCCCAGCCGGAGACGCGAAGCACGCCTCCACGTCGGCCTCGGAGACGTCGCCCAGCGTTCCCGGGTGCCAGCGCGGCTTGTGGTCCTTGTCCACCAGCACCGCGCGGATGCCCTCGCGGAAGTCGGCCCGCGCCGTCATGGACTGGCTCAGCCGGTACTCCACCGACAGCATCTCGTCGTAGTCGCGCGTGCGGCCCATGCGCAGCTGACGCAGCGTCACCTTCAAGCTCGTGGGGCACATGCGCACGAGCGTGGCCCACGTCTCCTGCGCCCACGCCGTTCCTTCCGCCTCCAGCGCCTGCTGGATGTCCTCCACCCGCTCCGCCGCGAAGCACCGGTCCATCGCCACGTGCTGCGTGGCCAGCACCGACGTCCCCGCGTCCGCGTGGAAGCCCTTCAGCACCTGCTCCACCACCGCGCTCGCCAGGCCCTCGCCCCACTCGGCGCCCACCAGCGCCTCCAGCACCGTCTCCAGCCGCGCCGACTCCACGAAGTGCGTCCCGTAGCCGAGCCACATCGCGTCCGCCGCGCTGCACCGCGCGCCCGTCAGGCCCAGGTACGTCCCCGACTCGCCCGGGAAGCGCGGCAGGAACCAGCCTCCTCCCACGTCCGGGAACAGACCAATCCCCGTCTCCGGCATCGCCAGCACCAGCTTCTCGGTGACGACGCGGTACGCCCCGTGGAGGGACAGGCCCAGCCCGCCGCCCATGCAGACGCCATCGACGAGCGAGATGTACGGCTTGCCGAAGTGGTGGATGAGGTGGTTCAGCGTGTACTCGGCGCGGAAGAACTCCCGCGACAGCCGCTCGGCGTCGGCCGGCCGGGGCTCCGCCATCGAGGCCGCCACGGCGCGCACGTCCCCCCCCGCGCAGAAGGCCCGCCCGCCCGCTCCCCGGACGACCACGGCCTTCACCGCGGGGTCCGCACGCCAGGCCTGCAACTGGGGCAGCAGCCGCCGGCACATCTCCAGATTCAACGCATTGAGCGCCTTGGGTCGGTCCAACGTCACCACCCCCACCGCGCCTCGCATCTCTGTCCGCACGCCGTCGCTCATGTGAGGCCCGAATATCAGTCCTCCCGAGCAGGCGCGCACGATTCGGCCGCTCGCGGGTCCCCGGCCGCGCTATGGGTGGGAAACCATGACACCTTCCGACGCGCCCCTCCGAGCCGCCGTCTTCGACATGGACGGCACCCTCGTCGACAACATGGTGTTCCACAACCAGGCCTGGGTGGCGCTCGCGCGCAAGCTCGGCCTGTCGCTCACCGCCGAGGACTTCCAGACGCGCTTCGCGGGCCGGAAGAACGAAGAAATCCTCCCCGAGCTCCTCGGCCGCGCCCTGGACCCGGAAGAGCTCCAGCGCCTGGCCGACGAGAAGGAGGGCCACTACCGCACCCTCTACCGGCCGCACTTGAAACTGCACCGCGGCGCGGAGGCGCTCCTCTCCCGGCTGCGCGCGGCCGGCATCCCCGTGGCCATCGCCACCGCCGCGCCGGAGGGCAACCGCGCGCTGGTCATCGACGGCCTGGGCCTGCGCCCGGTCTTCCAGCGCATCGTCGGCGCCGAGGAGGTCTCCCGGGGCAAGCCCTTCCCGGACATCTTCCTGGCCGCCGCGCGCGGGCTGGGCGTGGACCCTTCCGAGTGCCTCGCCTTCGAGGACGCCATCCTCGGCGTCATGTCCGCCCGGGACGCGGGCATGCCGGTGGTGGGCATCACCACCACGACGACGGCTGTCCAGCTGCGCCAGGCCGGCGCCCTCTGGACGCTCCCGGACTTCACCACCTTCCCGCCCGAGCTGGAGGCCCGCCTCTTCGGCGCGGGAGTCTGAGGGTTCCGAGCACCCACCCTCTTCCCTCGTCAAAAGGGAGCCAGCCGGGAGGACGTTGTGTAGTGTTGCGCGCCGCATGACGTCCGCAGCCAAACTCAAGCTTCCCTCGGGCCCGTCGCGGCACGTGTACGACGTCATCGTGCTGGGCAGCCAGCTCGGTGGCGCGCTCGCCGCGGCGCTCCTGGCCAAGCGCAGCCACCGCGTCCTCTGGGTCGAGCACGACGGCATGGGCCCGGGCTACGAGCACGGCGGCTACGTGCTCCCCTACGCGCCCTTCGTCGCGCCCCCGCTCAAGGCCATGCCCGCCGTGGAGGAGGCCCTCACGGAGCTGGGCCTCACCACCACCGTGCAGCGCGCGCTGCGCCCCCACACGCCCGAGCTCCAGCTGGTCCTGCCGAAGAACCGCATGGACCTGCACGCCGACGCCGCCCGCCGCAAGGCCGAGGTGACGCGCGAGCTGGGCGAAGAAGGCGAGGCGCTCCTGGGCGCCCTGACCGGCACCACCACCCAGCACGAGGCGAGCGACGCCTTCTTCAAGGCCCAGCCCGCCCTGCCCCCGGACGGGTTCTTCGAGGGCTGGGGACTCAAGAAGCTCATCAAGGCCCACCCCGGCCTGGAGAGCGCGCCCCGGCTGGCCTCCGACGCCCCCGCGGCCGCGTTGATCCGCGGGCTGCGACCCTTCATCAACCACCTGGACAAGCCCGAGTCGCCCCTGGCGCTCACCCGGCCCCTGTCCCAGGTGCTGTCGGCCCCGTCCTCGTTCCAGGGTGGCCACGACGGCCTGCGAGAGCTGCTCACGCGGCGCCTGGCGGAGCTGGGCGGGGACGTGCTCGGCCGCGACAGCCCCTCTGGCTTCATCGTCGATGAGATGTCCTTCGACGGCAGCAAGTTCGCGGGCGTGAAGCTGGTGCGCTCGGACACGCTCTACCGCGCCTCCTGCCTCGTCGCCGCCACCGACTCTGGCGCGCTGCGCAGGCTGGTGACGGACAAGAAGCACCACCGCGGCCTGCTCGAGCACCTGGACCAGTCCACCACGAAGTCGCTGCTCTTCACCGTCAACTGGGTGGTGCCCGAGTCCGCGCTCCCCCGGGGCATGGGAGAGCTGACGCTCGTGGACACGCAGGACGCGGAGCTGGGCCCCATGCTGCTGCAGCTCCACCCGGCGCGCACCACCGCCTCGGGCGGCAAGGAGGGCAAGGACGTGGAGGGCGTGCGCGTGGTCTGCGCCGGCGTCTTCGTCCCCGCGTCCGCGCGGGAGCTGGGCGACGA
Source organism: Myxococcus fulvus (assembly GCF_900111765.1). The sequence continues at coordinate 518,462 of NZ_FOIB01000008.1, read as the reverse complement.
GCACCTGCAGGGGCTGGCCGTGCGCATCGACGGGCAGCTCGACGCGCTGATGCCCTTCACCGCGCCCCACCGCCTGCTGCGCTCGGTCCCCTACCTGGACGCCAGCGGCTCACGGGGCACGCGGCTGATGCCCCATCCCCTCTACAGCTTCGAGTCGGAGGCCTTCCTGGGCGTCACCGGGTTGCCCCAGCGCACCCCGGTGAAGAACCTGCTGCTCGCGGGCCGCGAGGTGCTCCCGGGCCTGGGCCTGGAGGGCGAGCTGCTCGCGGGCGTCCGCGCCGCCAGGCTGGTCCAGGACATGTTGAAGAAGAAGGATCCGCTCAAGGGCTGATCCAAAACGGCTGAAAGGCTGGATTTCCAAGCGGCTTTCTGGCAGGTTCCGCCGCTCTTTAATCGGCAGGCGTCCAACGCCCCAGTTTTCAAGGAGTTAGAGGTCATGGCGTGGAAGTGTGACATCTGTGGCAAGCGTCCGCTCGTCGGCAACAACGTCAGCCACGCGAACAACAAGACCAAGAAGCGGACCCTCCCGAACCTCCAGAAGATTCGGGCCAGCGTCGAGGGTCGCACGGAGCGCGTTCTGGCCTGCACCCGCTGCATCAAAGCGGGCAAGGTGACCAAGGCAGCTTGAAGTCTGGCGCTCGGGGGTGGGTTCCTCTCGCGCTTCATTCACGAAACTCCCTCCCACCGAGCGGCTTCACCCCCGCGCGGACGGCCTGGATCTGCTTTCTCTCGGGTCGGTCGTCCGCCGGTTACATGACGAGGACGTTGTCGCCGTCCGTGCGGTTCGCCCCGCGCTGCCCGCTGTCGCCCGAGCCGCGACAGCCGTAGTGGCTGCGTTGCGGGCGGGCGGGCGGCTCCTCTACATCGGCGCTGGCACGAGTGGACGTCTCGGCGTCCTCGACGCCAGCGAGTGTCCTCCGACCTTCGGCAGCGCCCCCACCCAGGTCCAGGCCCGCATCGCGGGTGGACGCCGGGCGATGACGCATGCCGTGGAGGGCGCCGAGGACGACGTCGAGGCGGGCGTCCGGGACGTGGCCGACTTCGCCGCGAGCCCCCGGGACGTCGTCTGCGGCATCTCCGCGAGCGCCTCCACCCCGTATGTCCGCGCCGCGCTGCGCGAGGCGAAGCGGCGAGGCGCCCACACGGTGCTGGTGTGCTGCAACCCGCCGGGTGCTCGCGCGGACGTGGACACGCTGGTGCTGGCGCGCACGGGGCCGGAGCTGGTGGCGGGCTCCACGCGGCTGAAGGCCGGCACGGCGACGAAGCTCATCCTGAATGCCATCACCACCGCGGCCTTCGTGGCGCTGGGCCGGGTATACCGGGGACGGATGGTGGGCATGCGCCCCGTCAACGCGAAGCTGCGGGCCCGGGCCGCGCGCATGGTGGCCGAGCTGACCGGACTGCCCGGCGAGGACGCCGAGGTGCTGCTCGCGAAGGCCCAGGGCGAGGTGCGAGTCGCCGTGGCCATGGCCTTCACCGGCCTGGGCGCCCGGGAGGCCCGGAAGCGTCTGGAGGAGAACGGCTTGCGCGCGCTCGGCGGCTCCGGACGTAAGGGCGCGCACGCATCGGCCGCCCGCCCGCCCGCTCCCCGAAAGCGGCGTGTGGGGACCGGGCCTTAGACTTGGAGGCATGCGCCTTCCGCCTCCCCTCTCCGATTCCGAGCGCCCGCGCCTGTGCATCGGGCTGTTGTCCGGCACCAGCGCGGACGCGGTGGAGGCCGCGCTGTGCGAGGTGTCCGGTACGGGCGGCGGCGCGCGGCTGCGGCTCTTGTCCCACGTCTCGGCGCCCTTCCCTCCGGACGTGGTGGCGCGGATCCTCGGGCCCCAGGACGCGCACTCGCTCAGCCGGCTCGACTTCGAGTTGGGGGAGTGCTTCGCCCGCGCCGCGCTCCAGGTGATGGAGCAGGCGGGCGTGGCGCGCGCGGACGTGGCCGCCATCGGCTCCCACGGTCAGACGATGGCCCACCATCCCCCAGGCACCACCGAGGTGCCCTCCACCCTGCAGATTGGCGAGCCGTCCGTCATCGCCGAGCTGACGGGCCTGCCCGTCGTCAGCGACTTCCGCACCCGGGACGTGGCCGCCGGGGGCCATGGCGCGCCGCTGGTGCCCTACTTCGACTGGGTGGCCTTCCGAGGACTCCAGGCCCCTCGCGCGCTCCAGAACCTGGGCGGCATCGCCAACGTGTCCGTCGTCGGGCCGCTCCTGGACGACACCTTCGCCTTCGACACCGGACCCGGGAACATGGTGCTGGATGGCCTGGCCCGGCGCGCGACGCACAGCCGGCTGGCGTGTGACCTGGACGGGACGCTGTCCGGAAAGGGCCGGGTGATTCCGGAGCTGCTCGAGGAGCTGCTCACCGACGACTTCCTCGCCCGGCCTCCTCCGAAGAGCACAGGACGCGAGCGCTACGGGGACGCACTGGTGGAGCGGCTCTGGACGATTCACCCGGACCGGGCGAATGACCTGCTGGCCACCGCGTTGGAGCTCACCGTGGAGAGCACCGCGCGCGCCTACGAAACCTGGGTTTTTCCCCGAGCGCCGGACCTGGAGGCGATGTACGTCTCCGGGGGCGGTACACGGAATCCCCGGTTGATGGCGCGACTCGAAGCGCGACTGGCTCCCCTCCCCGTGCGCCGGCTTGATAGCCTTGGATTTCCAGAAGGCGCGAAGGAAGCGGCCTTGTTCGCCCTGCTGGCCGCCGAGTACCTCGTGGGAACCCCCGCGAATGTCCCGTCCGCAACTGGCGCGAAGCGTCGAGTCGTTCTAGGAAAGCTGACACCGTGAGCAGCGTGAACCTGATGGCCCGCGAGGTGGCCGCCAAAATCGTCTTCTACGGACCAGGTTTGTCCGGGAAGACGACCTCGCTGCGGAAGATCTACGAAACCGTCCGGCCCGCGCACCGGGGCGAGATGATGTCCATCGCCACCGAAGGCGACCGGACCCTCTTCTTCGACTTCCTCCCCGTGAAGGTGGAGCGCGTCGGGGACTGCTCGGTGCGGCTGGCGCTGTACACCGTGCCCGGCCAGGTCTTCTACAACGCGACCCGGAAGCTGGTGCTCCAGGGCGCCGACGGCGTCGTCTTCGTGGCGGACTCGCAGCCGGAGGCCATGGACGCCAACCGCGAGTCGCTGGCGAACCTGGAGGAGAACCTCTTCGAGCACGGCATCCGGTTGGACCGCTTCCCGCTGGTGATGCAGTGGAACAAGCGCGACCTGGAGAACGTGCTGCCGGTGGAGCAGCTGCGCCAGGAGCTCAACCCGCGCGGCGTGCCCGACTTCGAGACCGCGGCCACCAACGGCCGGGGCGTGCTCGACACGCTCAAGGCGATTACGAGGCTGGTCATCAAGGACCTGCGCGCCAAGCGCATCGTCCCGCCGCCCCGCCCCGTGGCGCCCGCCGGCGGCATCCAGCCCGCGGGCCTGGAGGCCCAGCTCGCCCAGCACCTGCAGCACCGCCAGCCCCCGTCGGCGCCCCACGTGGCGATGTCCGGCGGCCACGCTCCCGCGATGGCGGTGATCCCCAACACGCCCGTGCCGCATCGGCCGTCGGGCTCGTTCCCCGCCATCGCCCCTCCGCCCCGCGTGGAGCCGGTGACGCCGCCGCCCGTGGCGCCCGCCGTCATGGCTCCCGCCGTGGTGGCCCAGCCCGCGGGCCCCAAGCTGCTGGGCGCCGCGAGCGCGCTGGCGCCGGGTGACTTGTTCGACCACGCGCGCGCCGCCGAGGCCGCGTTCATGGCGGGCAACTACTCCACCTGCGTCACCGCGTGCACGGACGCCATCCGGCGCGCGCTCGCGTACGCGGGCGAGGGCACGCTGGCGCAGCAGGCGTTCCTGTTGCGCATGGATGGCGCGGACCTGCTGCGCGTGCAGGGCCTCTCCACCCAGTCGCACCTGCGCGTGGACGACGCGGCCTTCGCGCTCTACGTGCTGATGCAGTCCTTCGCGCGGCTCAACGCGGTGGGCCTGCCCGCGTCGGAGTAGGCCGCGCCCCGCCGCCCCTCTTCAGCGAGGGGCGGTGAGCTGGAGCAGCCCCATCCGAAGCAGCTTCGCCAGCGTCTTGAGTGTCTCCAGCTCCCGCGCGGGGCTGGCCAGGACGATGGTGGACACGTCCCACGTCCCGCTCACGAGGCCAGCAATCTGACGCTCCTCGGGCTTGAGCAGCGCCATGCCCTGCGGGTCGTGCACGACGACGGGAATCAAGAGCGGCGGCATGTCCGAGTAGAGCGCGGCCACGTGCTCGCGCTGCACCAGCCGGGCGAACTCGCGCACGCGCCGGTCCGCGGGGTCGCTCGCGAGCAGGGACGCGCAGACGATGCCCGCCGCGTCGTACTGGCCCTCGCGCATCAGCACCGCGCCCTTCTCCAGCATCTCCGCCACCGGGTCCGCCTCCACCTGCGGCGCGCCCTCCACCTCCACCAGCTTCGAGCGCAAGAGCTCGTACACCCGCCGCGTCACCGACGAGCGCGACACGCCCATCGACAGGCGCAGCCGCCCCAGGTTCTGCGGCGTGGCGCACAGCCCCAGGATGATTCTGTGCATCAGCGGCTGGCTGGGGCTCGGCGGCGCCAGCGCGCGCACGCTGAGCGCGTCGATGGGCAGCGCCTTGTCCACGTCCGGCTGCTCATCCACCCAGCGCAAGGACTCGAAGAGCAGCTCGCGGATGCCCATGTCCGACGGCACCCAGTCCTCGCCCGAGCGGTCCGCGTCCTCCGTCCAGTGGAACGTGCCGCGCCCGGCGATCGTCAAATCCGTCATCGCCGCGAACAGCTCCTCGCGGCCCAAATCGCGAATCCACCGGGCCTGGATGCCGTGCACATCGAAGGCGGCGTCCACGTCGGGCGTGCGCGACAGCTCATCGAAGGCGGCGAGCACCTTGGTGCCCGAGGCCAGCTTCGCCAGCGCGAGCAGCCGGGCCACGCGGCCACGAAGCCCCTCGGAGGCGGTGGCCCCCACCTGGCCGGAGAGCAGGAAGAGCTTCCGCTCGCCGGCCTCCCAGGAGAGCTGGAGCGTGCCCGTCTTGCGGGAGCTGTCCAACCATTGAAGGAACTCGGGAAGCGGGTAGCTGAAGAGGTCGCCGTGGAGGGCCATGCGGTATGCGTTCGAGGATACAGTCACGAGCCGTGCGCGTCGCGCTCCTCTTCATCGATGGCGTGGGCATCGGCCGGAAGGACCCGGCCATCAATCCGCTCGCCCACCGTGAGCACCTGCTTTCCCGCTTCCAGGACGCCCCCAGCCCCGCGCTGCCCGACGGCGGCCTGTGTATCCCGGTGGACACGACCTTCGGTGTGTCCGGCCGGCCCCAGTCCGCTTCCAATCAGACGGCCATCCTCACCGGGGAGCCCGCGCCCGCGCTCCTCGGCCAGCACGTGCTGGGCTACCCCAACGCGGCCCTGCGCGCGCTGCTCGCCGAGCGCTCCATCGTCAAGCGCCTGCGCGCCGCCGGCCGCGAGGCCACGTTCGCCACCGCCTACCCCGCGGCCTACCTGGACGCGCTCGGGGTCCCCCGGCGCCCGACCACCTCGCCTCCGGAGTTCACCCCGTCCCCCGAGGCCCGCCGCCGCATGAAGCCCTCCGCCGCCAAGCTGGCCTTCGCCGCGGGCGACGTGCCGCTGCGCACACTGGAGGACGCACGTGCCAAAGACGGCCTCACGCCCGACATCACCGGCGCCCACGCGCGCGCCTTCGGACTGCCCGCGCCCGAGCGCACGCCCGAGGAGGCCGCGGACATCTTCTGGCGTGTGGCGATGGGCGCGGACTTCACCTACTTCGAGCACTACCTCGCGGACGAGGCCGGACACGCCCAGGACTTCACGGCCGCCCACACCGCGCTCGACATCTTCGACGCCTTCCTGCGCGCCGTGCTCGCCACGCGCCCCGCCGACGCGCGGCTCATGGTGTGCAGCGACCACGGCAACGTGGAGGACCTGTCCACGCGCGGACACACGCTCCACCCCGTCCCCGTGCTCTACTTCGGGCCTCCATCGCCGGAGGTGGAGGCGCTCTCCACCGTCGCCGACGTGGGACGCACGGTGATGCGCTGGCTCGAAGTGGAGTGACGCTCGTGACGAGGGGATGGATGGACGGACAGGGACGAGCGGGGCTCCTCGTCGTGGGGGCGGCCCTCATGGCCATGCTCGCCGGCTGTCAGGCCCCGCGCCGCAGCACGGTGGACATCTCCCCCGCCGCCGCGCCGGGCGCCCTCGCGAAGACCACCGCGCTGCCCACCTCCAGCGGCGCGCGAATCACCCTCGAGTTCCAGCCACGGGACACCGCCGCCGCGGACCAGGTGCGGCTGGCCGTCGAGCGCGCCCTGCCCCGGATGGCGCGCTGGGGCAGCTTCGATGACTCGGTCTCCATCATCATCCACCCCAACCACGCCGCCCTGGAGCGCGCCGCCAACCGCCCCAACCACGACTTCCTCAGGGCCTGGGCCCGCTACGAGCAGATAGAGCTCCAGAGCCCGCGCACGTGGACGCTCATGGGCGCCAGCCAATCCCAGGTGGACGAGCTGCTCTTGCACGAGCTCACCCACAGCCTGATGTACCAGGTGGCCTCGGACCGGATGGGCTGGACGCGCAAGCGCATCCCCCTGTGGTTCCGCGAGGGCATGGCCTCGTACACCGCCGAGCAGGGCTACCGCACCGCGTCCCTGGAGGACCTGGCCCGCTACTACGGCCTCCACCCGCAGGCGGACCCGCTGGCCCAGGCGGACTCGCTCTACCGACGCGAGAGCGACATCGTCTACAGCGCCGCCCACCACGCCTTCACCTTCCTGGTCCGCCGCTACGGCGAGCCCGTGGCCCGGGGCGTCCTGCGCGTCATGAGCCAGGGCCCCGACTTCCCCGAGGCCTTCGCCCAGGCCGTGGGCCTCTCCCAGGAGGCCTTCCTCCGGGACTTCCGCCGCTACGTCCAATGGCGAGGCTTCAAGGGCGGCCGCCTGCTGCGCCCCTACTCCTTCCCCACTCCGGACCACCTGACCGCGCCGCCCCCTCCCTCCCTCTGAGCCCCACCACCACCTTTCGCCCGGTTGAAATATTTAAAACTGCACACTGGATGCAGAGAACAAACCAGTGGCATTATTCCGGCGCGACTGAAATCCACGTGACGGGTTGGGGAAGCCCGTGCGGGGAGTGGAGGGGGTATCGATGACGGAGCAGCCGCGGAACAGCTCGGAGCTGTCCGCCGATGCAGCGGACTCGAGGACCTTGCTGGAGCGACTCCAGCGGTCCGCCGACGTCCTGGAGAACCTCAGCGAGACGCGGGCCCCGGAGCAGTCCGAGGGCACGTCGGCGGCGTTGCGGCAGGAGGCCGCGGCGCTGCGGCGCATGCGTGGGGAGCTGGGGCTCTTGCTCAAGAGCTGGTCGCTGCTCACGGACACGTCCCAGAAGCTGCTCAACCTGCCTCCGGACGAGCTGGAGTCGGGGGTGCGCGCGGCGCTGGAGGTGCTGGGGCGGAACATCGACGCGCAGCGAGGCTACGTCACCCTGCTGTCGGATGACGGCGAGCACCTGTCGGAGGCGTACGAGTGGTTCTCGCCGGGCATGAAGGCCCATGGGCTCGGGCAGCACCGCGGGCGCTCGCTGGTGGGCTTCCCCTGGTCGCTGGATGAGCTGCGCGCGGGGCGAATGGTGACGGTGACGGACGCGGGACGGCTGCCGCCCGAGTCCGTCGAGGAGAAGCGCGTCTGTGCGCTGCTGGGCGTGCGCTCGTACATCACCGCGCCGCTGCTGCTCGCGGGGCGACTGCTCGGGTGGATGGGCTTCGACTCGGTGGACGCCGCGCGCGAGTGGACGCCCGAGGAGCGGCACCTGATGCGACTGACGGCCCACGTGCTGGTCAGCGCGGTGGACCGCAAGCGCCGGGATGCGCAGCTGCTGCAGGAGAAGGAGCGCGAGCAGCGCGCGCAGTCGCTGGGCATCCTCGCGGCGGGGCTGGCGCACGAGATCAACAACCCGCTGGCGTACGCGACGGGCAACCTGGAGTACCTGCGCGAGCGACTGCCCGACGTCAGCGAGCCGACGGACGCGGAGTGCCTTCAAGTCCTGGACGAGGCGCTCGAGGGCACGCTGCGCATCCAGCGCATCGTCGCGGACCTCAAGGCGCTGTCCTCCACGCAGGTGGAGGCCACGGAGCCGGTGGACCTCAAGGCCGTCACCGAGAGCACGCTGCGGATGGCGGCCAACCAGCTCCGCCACCGCGCGCAGGTGGTGCGGGACTACGGCGAGGACGTGCCTCGGGTCCGGGGCACGTCGACGAAGCTGGGTCAGGTGCTGCTCAACCTGGTGCTCAACGCGGCGCACGCCATCCCCGAGGGCCACGTCTCCGAGAACCGCATCACCGTGAGCCTGCGTACCGACTCCACCGAGGTGCGGCTCGCCGTCTCCGACACGGGCTGCGGAATCGCGCCCGAGGTCCTGCCGCGCATCTTCGACCCGCTCTTCACCACGCGCCGCGCGGGTGAGGGCATGGGCATGGGGCTGGCCATCTGCCGCGACATCGTCACGGCGCTGGGAGGACGCATCGACGTGCGCAGCGAGCCAGGACGTGGCACCACGGTGGAGGTCACCCTGCCGCGTGCCGAGGCTCCCGTGCCGCTCGCCCCGAGCCTCCAGTCCCTCGCCCGCTCCGAGGGCCGACGGGTGCTGGTGGTGGACGATGAGCCGCGCGTGCTGGACCTGATGCGGCGCCTGTTGCGCGGCCACGAGCTGGTCACGGCGCCGGACGGACGCGCGGCACTGGCGCGACTGAGTGGAGACAGCGCCTTCGACGTCATCCTGTGTGACTTGATGATGCCGGAGCTGACGGGCGTGGACGTGTACCAGGCGGTCCGCGACTCCTGGCCAGGGCTGCACGAGCGCATCGTCTTCATCAGCGGCGGCGCCTTCACGCCGGAGACGAAGCGCTTCCTCCAGGAGGTGAAGAACCCCGTGCTCGCCAAGCCCTTCGATGCCCGACACCTGCGCGACGCGGTGATGGCGGTGGCCCTCCCGCCCCGGGACTGAGGGCCCGAGCATCAGGGCGGCGAGGACTCCACGAGCAGCTCCACCCGGCGGCTGCGCGCCATGCATCCCGGGGTGCCGTCGTTGCACGGAGGCAGGTCCGCGCCCTGGGTCTCCAGGACCAGCCGCGCGCCCTCGATGCCGAGCGCCTGGAGCTTCGCGGCCACGGACTGTGCGCGGCCCAGGCCCAGCGAGGCGTTGACGGACTCGGGGCCGAGGATGTCCGCGTGTCCGCGCAGTCGGACGCGCAGCCGCGGCCCCCGGTGGAGACACTCCGCGGCGCGCAGCAGCGAGGCCTCCCCTTCCGCCGAGAGCCGGGTGTCGAAGAAGGCGAAGAAGACGGGCTCGAGCTCGCACGTGACGGGAGGCGCGACGGCCTCCGAAATGGACGCGGTGGCGGGACGTTCGGGCGAGAGTCGACGCGCCTCCGCGAGCACCTCATCGACGACGCGCGCGGCCACTTCGTCGGGGAGCGGTGTGTTCACCACGGGCCCGTACTCGATTCCGACGATGGCCTCCTGGGGCTGGCCCAGGAGAATGAAGGCCGGGCGCTGCTGCCACTGCACGGTGACCCCGTCGCGCTCGTAGGCCGTCGAGGTGATCCGCACCGTGTCCCCGGGACGCGCGTCGATGGTGACGCGGCCGCGCATCACGAAGCGGTACGCATCCACGTACGAGAAGACCGACGAGCGCCCCTCGTACACCACCGACACGTCGAGCCAGCGCAGCCCGAGCGGCAGCGCGTGTCGAGGCCCCGCGGACCCCGGAGACATCGTGGACGGCAAGGTCCGCCCATCCAACGTGTACTCCACGGAGACGAGCTCCCAGAATCCGTCCTGGCTGAGCCTGTCATCGTGCGCCAGCTCCAACCACGCGTCCCCGGTCGACACAGGCTCGGCAGCCGCTTCGCCCGTCACGAGACTCGCGAGAAGGAGGAGACACGCCGTGAGCATCCGAGCACCCGAGCCCAGGTCCTCGAGACACGGGACTCGTGATGCCGGACTTCGCCTCTCGTGCAGCGGATTGCGCACGACGTGCCCCCCTTCTGGCCCCTCGAACCGGAACGTGACTCAGGGCTTCGCGGCGGGCGGCGGAGCCTGCTGCGCCGCGGGGCTCGGGAGGAGGGGCGGACGGTCCTTGCCCTCCACCGCGCGCTGCAGCTCGATCTCCTGCAGCAGCGCCGCCGGCGCCACCGTGGACACCGGCACGTTCCCGCTCTCCGCGCCGCAGAAGCCGTTGAAGATGCCGCGCTTCTGCCCCGTGGCGACGATGCGGTTCACCGCGGACAGCGGCGTGCCGACGATCTCCACGCCGCGCACCAGCGTCTCCTTCCCCGTCTTCACGTCCACCCGGTACACCATGCGCGGCACGCCCTTGAAGGCCTGATAGCCGTAGCTGGACGTGTTCGTGTTGCCACCGGTGATGTCGCGGATGATGAGGCCGTACGGCTTGCCCTGCTTCTTCGCCTCGTCGATGAGCATCTGCTTCAGCTTCTCGTCGCTCACCTGACGCGTGCTCTCCACCATGAGGTTCGCCATGCGCGCCACCGGCTTGAGCGTGCCCTGGCTGCGACCGTGCCCGTTCGACTGGAGGAAGCCCTCCACCGGACGGCGCCCCAGCAGGTAGTTGCGCAGCACGCCCTTCTCCACCAGCGTCACCCGCTGCCCCTTCACGCCCTCCTCGTCGTAGAGGTAGTAGCCGTTGAGCGGCTCCCCCGCGAGCGCGCGCTGCGACGGATCATCATGGATGGACAGGAACGCGGGCAGCACCAGCTTGCCCACCTGTCCCTTGAAGGTCTTCCCCTCGTTGTCGCCGTCCTGCCGATCTCCCTCCAACCGGTGGCCCACCGTCTCGTGGAAGAGCACGCCGGAGGCCTCGGGCGCGAGGATGGCCGGGCCCGTGTACGGGTCGATGGCCGGCGCCTGCCGCAGCGCCATCAGCTCCTCGATGACCTTCGCCGCCGACTGACGGATGCGCTCGTCGTCCGGCAGCCCCGCCTCCGTGGGCGCGTAGAAGTCGCGCGAGTCATCCAGCAGCTGTCCGTCCGGCGCCCGCGTCACCGCGGAGACGTGGAGCCCGTACAGCGTCTCCTCCGTCACCAGCCGCGTGCCCTCCGTGGACACGAACAGCCGCGTCACCTTGTCGGCGGTGATGCGCACCTCCGAGTCGAACAACTCCGGATGCGCGTTGAACTGCGCGGACACCTCGCGCGCCACCTTCAGCCAGCGCGCCCGGTCGAACGGACGGGCCACCGGCGGCTGGACGAAGGTGCTCGGCTTCTCCTTCGTGAAGGAGGCGGGCCGCTTCGGGTCCTCCACCGAGTACACGTCCTCGCCCTTCTTCTTCAGGAACTGGAAGAGCGCGGACTTGTACTTCTCGTCGGTGAGCAGCCACAGCGACGTGCGCAGCGCCAGGGGCGAGTCGTCCAGCGGCCCCTCCTTGCGCGCCGTGTAGCTGGTGCCCTTGGTGGAGAAGGAGAACTCCAGCCCCTCCGCGACGGAGCTGTCGAAGGCGTAGTCGCCCACGCGGGCGTCGACGTACAGCCGCCGCTCCCGGTAGCCGTCGTCCATGAAGATGGCGCCAAAGCGCGCGGCCACGACCTCCTGCTCGTAGTCCTTGAGCTGGTAGCTCATGAAGTACGGCGGCTCGTGGCTCTGCAGCTTGAGCTGTTGTTGATTGCGCGAGAGCTCGCTCGACATGGCGTCGAGGAGCACCTGGCGCGAGTCGGTCTGCGCGGGCGCCGCCGCCAGCAACATGGCCGAGGCCAAAAGCACGGGGAGAACGGGTCGGGTGAGGGCTGTCACGCCCCCACTGTACCCAAACCACCCCGCAAGACGAGCAGGTCCGCTGACTCCAGGTGCCCCTCCCGACACCTGGAGTCGCGAACCCCTGCCCGGAGGGTCGGCTTCCGGGCCCTGGCTCGTCTCCCTTACGCCTTCGTCACCTTCTCGCGGCCCTGGGGCACGCCCTTGGTGGCGTTGCGCGTGTCAATCACACACGTCGCGTTGGCCACCACGGCGGCGTAGTCGATGTTGGTGTGGTCCGTGAGGATGAGGACCGCGTCGTACTCGCCGAGCTTCTCCGGCTCGAGCGGGACGGACTTCATCTCCATGTTGAAGCCGTGGCCCTTGTGCAGCTCCGGCACGTACGGGTCGTGGTAGCAGAGCTCCGCGCCCTTCTCCGCCAGGAGCGTCATGATGCGCAGGGACGGGCTCTCGCGCATGTCGTCGATGTCCTTCTTGTACGCCGCGCCCAGGCACAGCACCTTCGCGCCGTTGAGCGTCTTCTTCGCCTTGTTGAGCGCCTCCATGGTGCGCTGCACCACGTAGTAGGGCATCTGCCAGTTCACCTCGCCGGCCAGCTCGATGAACTTGGTGTGGAACTCGTACTCGCGCGCCTTCCACGTCAGGTAGAACGGGTCGATGGGGATGCAGTGACCGCCCAGACCCGGGCCCGGGTAGAACGGCTGGAAGCCGAAGGGCTTGGTGCTGGCGGCCTGGATGACCTCCCACACGTCCACGTTCATGCGGTCGCAGAGCATCTTCATCTCGTTGACCATGGCGATGTTGACGCAGCGGTAGATGTTCTCCAGCAGCTTGGCGAGCTCCGCCACGCGGGTGGAGGACACCGGCACCACTTCCTTCAGCGCGCTGCCGTACAGCGCCGCGGCGACCTCGGAGCACTCGGGCGAGTAGCCACCGACGATCTTCGGAATCGTCTTGGTGTTGAAGTTCTTGTTGCCCGGGTCCTCGCGCTCGGGGCTGAAGGCCAGGTGGAAGTCCACGCCCGCCTTGAGGCCGTTCTTCTCCAGAATCGGCTTGAGCACCTCCTCGGTGGTGCCCGGGTACGTGGTGGACTCCAGGATGAAGAGCTGACCGCGGCGCACGTGCGGCGCGAGCGACTCACCCGTCTGGATGATGTAGCTCATGTCCGGCTCACGCGAGGCCGTCAGCGGCGTGGGCACGCAGATGATGATGCAGTCCAGCTCCTTGGACCGGGAGAAGTCCCCGGTGGCCTTCAGCTTGCCCGCCTTCGTCAGCTCCGCCAGCGGCGCGCTGGGGATGTGCTTGATGTAGCTCTCGCCCTTTTCAATCTTGTCGAGCTTGCGCTTGTCGACGTCGAGCCCCACGACCGGGAAGCCGGCCTCGGCGAACGCCATGCCCAGGGGAAGACCCACGTACCCCAACCCCACCACACCGACCTTCGCCTCCCGCCGACGAATGCGCTCCAGCAGCGGGCTGCCCACCATCACCCTCATCGTCCTCACCTCTCCTGATGCGACGTGCCGCTGAGCGGTCACGCCCCGACCCGAACACTCACCTGAAGACAACCACCCACTTCAAACTCGACGGAGGCTTCACCTGCCCCCGGAACTCCACCGTCACCGCGGGCACCACCCGCCCATAGCCGGGCGAATAGCGCGAGGGCACCACCTGCGACTCCAGGCCCTCTTCCAGCAGAATCCATGCGAGCGGCGCCCCCTCCGGGCCCAGCTCCACCGCGACGGGCGAGAACTCCAGCGGCCCCTCCACCGAGCGCCGCGCCCGCGCGAGCACCTGCGCGTCCGGCGTCACCCGCCGGGCCTGCTCATCGGGAAGATGAAAGCGTCCAACGACTTCGTGAAGCCCCGTGCCAATGAAGGAGTCCCGCCCCGCCAGCGAGCGCTCGCGCCGGTCCAACCGGAACGTGCGCTCGATGCCGACCGGAGCCGGCAGCAGGCGGTAACCATCATGGCGGGCCAGCAATCTGTCCACGGTGGTGCCAGGAAGGAAGGCCACCACGCGCGCTTTGGCCTCTTCGGGCAGCGCGAACAGCCGGGCCTTGTCGAGCGTCGCCTGCTCCGCGCCATCCACCTGCACGGTGTTGTGCGCGGCGGTGCCGCGGAACGCGTTGCGCATCGCCGGGTCGCGCGTGTACGAGCCGGTGCCCGGGTCGACGATGACGGGACGGCCGCCCAGGTGCAGCTCGAAGGAGAGCTTGTCGTTGTGGCTGTGACCGCCCACCCCGCGCTGGCCCTGCTTGCCCGCGCTCACCGTGACGACGGCGCCCGCGCCACGCAGCACGTGGAAGCCGCCCTCCGGGAAGCTGATGGACTGCGGCGCCGCGCCGGGTGACAGGCGCTGATAGCGCTCCAGGCCCACGTGCCCCAGGAGCCACGCGGCCTCGTCCGGGAGCTCGCCGCCCGCCAGGCCCGCGTCTCCGAAGAGCGCCGCGCCCAGGCCCACGAGATAGCCCTGCTCCATGTCGCCGCGGTCTCGCAGCGGGAAGACGCGGCCGGAGTCGTTGTCGCCAATCTGCGGCGCCAGGCCCGTCTCCGAGGACCACGCGCGCACCGCGTGGAACATGCGCTTGAGCCGCGTCTCGTAGGCGGTGCCCAGCGCCACGCCCGCGCCCCGCGCCACCAGGAGCGCCAGGGTGAACAACTCCACCGAGAGACGGTGGTAGGGAATGGAGCCCTCGAAGGAGGTGCCCTCGACGTGGACCTGCGCGGACATCTGCTCGCACAGGCCGGCCACCGCCAGCGCCACCTGACGCGAGGCGCCGGGCAGCTCCGGGAACAGCAGGCCGACGACGAGCAGCCCCACGTAGTTGGAGACCAGGTGGTTGTTGGGCACCGCGCCCCGGTCCTCGAGGTGGGCCTCCACCCAGGACATGTGGTCCGCGAGCGAGCCCAGCAGCGGCACCAGGAACTCCGCGCGGCGCACCTCGGGCGCGTCGGCGAACATGGCCAGGGCCTGTGCCAGGTTGGCCGCGCGCAGCGCCACTTCCATGGCACAGGACCACTGGACGCCCTGCCCCACGGGATTGGCCTGCAGGAAGTCGAGCACCTGCATCACGAAGGCGGAGGCCAGCCGCGAGCGCTCACGGCGAGAGGTCTCCACCCAGAAGCCCTGCGCCAGCGCGATGACGCTGTCGAGCCGCCCCATCACCCAGGGGTACTTCGGATCATTCCCCTTCGACAGGAGCGGCATGCGCTCCACGGGCGCCAGCGGATAGCGGTGGCCGCTGAGCACGTCGAGCGACCAGTCCACCGGCTTGCCTTCACCGAAGACGACGCGCGTGCCGAAGACGTCCCACTCCTGACGGAGCGCGGCCTGGGCCCGGGCGATGGCACGCTCACGCGCGCCTGGAATCGTGGAGAGCGCGGCGAGCACGGACTCGCGCTGGGACACCTCGCACCATGCACGCGAGGCGCGTTGGTTGAGCGCCTTCTGGGCCAGCTCCTCCGCGCGAGCCACGCCGAACGCGCTCAACAGCAGCACCTCATCGGTGCGCTCACGCCGTCGGTATCGTGCCTGCCGTGCCACGCCCTGCACGCGCCGCACGGCGCTGAGGGCCAAGGCCCCCGGAGCCAGTCTGGCGATTGCCGCGTAGTAGTCGAGAGTCCCCATCAGTCCCTTCCGCCGCCCGTCGCAGAGGCCGTTAGCAAGGGTCCGGCCAAGGGGGCTCTCCGAGGAGTTGAGCGGGTTTGGGCGATCATCCCTCCCTGCGGGACGGTAAAAAGTCGGGAGGTCACCGAGGGGCATGGGTAAAGGATTGCCGGGTGGCGGCGCCTTCTTTGCCCACCGTGGGCAGTGTTGCGCCCTGGAGGTGCCGTGCCCATACCTCTGCGCGTGCAAGTGGGTGCTCGGAGTGGGCGGAGCGTCGGCCCGGATGTCGACGCGGGGGTGGAACAAGCGCTCGTGGCGGTGGCCGAGCGGGCCTTGTGCCGTGGTGCCCATGCGGGCATGGAGTTGTTGCTGCGCGAGACGCTCCGATTGACGGGGGCCTCCGGCGCGGCGCTCTTCGATGGACGCGTCTGCGTGGCGCGCGTGGGCTCGGGCATCCCGCTTCCCATGTCCGGTGGTGGACGGATGTTGAAGGTGTGGCCCGAGCGCGCGGACGGCGAGGTGCTCGAACGGCTGTCCGCCTTCGGGAGCACGCTGCTCGCGGCACGCGCGCGGGAGTCGGCCGCGAACGCACGTCATACGAAGCTGCTGGCCCAGCGGAGGGCGTTGGAGCGCGAGGTGGCGCGATGGGAGCAGCGCCGCTCAAACGCCGCCCATGACCTGCGAACCCCCTTGATGGTCATCAAGGGCTATCTGGACATGATGATGAAGGGCATCGCGGGGCCGATGAACGCGACGGCGCAGCGCTATCTGGACCGGATGATGCGCGCCGCGCAGGACCAACGGGCGCTCATCGACCATCGACTGGGACGCGGAGAGGTCACGGACCTGCGGCCCCTGCTGCACGCGGCCTTCGGCCCCACGTCGCGACACGCGCAGCGGTGCACGGTGACGCTGGCGCTGCCGGAGCGGCCCCTGCTGGTGAAGAGGGCGCGCCTCGAGATGGAGATCTGGATGCGGGCGATGGCGCAAGGGCTCGCGTCCACACGCGCCACCACGATGGCCCTCCAGGTCGAGGCGCTGGAGCCCACGAGCTGCTGGCGCGTTCACGTGACGACTCGGGGCGGAGATGCTCCCTCGCCCAAGGCCCTCATCCGGATGCGGGAGCTGACGCGCCGGCTCGGAGGGACCCTGCAAGCGCCGACCGACGAAGAGCCACGCTGGGTCGCTCAACTTCCGGCGGAGCTCGGACCTCCCGGCACGGGCTGAGCGTCCAGGGCCGCTACGCCGCGTTCGCGGGCAGCAGCTGCCGCACCAACTCCAGCAGCCTGCCGCGCTCCACCTCGCGCTTGACGAGGTAGCCATCCGCGCCCGCCTCGAGTCCCGCCGCGCGGTCCTCGGGGCTGTCGAGCGAGGTGACGAGGATGATGGGCGTGGAGTGCAGCGTCGGGTGCGATTTGATTCGCCGCGCGAGCCCGACACCATCCAGCCGAGGCATCTGCCAATCGCTCACCACGAGCTGGCACGAGGTGCGCTCCAGGATGCCCCAGGCCTCCTCGCCATCCGCCGCCGTCACCACCGGGAAGCCGGCGATCTCCAGCAGCGACTTCATCGCGAAGCGCGTCGTGAGCGCGTCGTCGCACACGAGGATGCGCGGACGACGAGACTCCGTCGCCATCGAGCGCGTCTCCGGCCTCGCCGCACGCACCAGCTCCGGAGCATTGAGCACCGGCACCACGCGCCCGTCATCCAGCACCGCCGCGCCAGCCAGGTGCCGCACGCTCTGCAGATGCTTGCCCAGCGAGCGCACGACAATCTCCTGCTGACCCACCACCTCGTCGATGGCGTAGAGCACCTTGTCCCCACCCACGACGACCAGCGCCGCCGTCTGCACGCGGCCCGACTCGATGGCGAGCGGCAACCGGGGCAGCCCGATGGCCTCCGCCAGCGGGAGGAACGTGAGCTGCGAGCCATCCACGCGCGCCACCACGCGCCCCGCCACCGTCCCTACGTCGTCCGGCGTGAGGCGCAGCACACGCTCCACGCTGTCGGACGGAATCGCGGACACCGTCGTGCCCGTGCGCACCAACAGGCCCAGCGCCGCGGCCAGCGTCAGCGGCAGGTCCACCGTGAAGCGTGTCCCCCGCCCCGCCTGGAACTCCACGTCCACCGAGCCCTGGAGCCGCGCCGCCGTGGCCTGCACCACGTCCAGCCCCACGCCGCGGCCCGACGTCGCCGTCACCTGCTCACGCGTGGAGAAGCCCGGCTGGAACACCAGGCGCGCGGCCTGCGCGTCGGACAGCTTCGCGGCCGCATCCTCCGTCAAGAGGCCCCGCCGCACGGCCGTGGCCCTCACGCGCTCCGGAGACAGCCCGTAGCCATCGTCCTCCACCACCACCGCGATGCGCGCGCCCCGAGGCTCCACGCGCACCGTCAGTCGCCCCGTCTCGGGCTTGCCCACCGCGCGGCGCTCGTCCGGCGTCTCGAGCCCATGGTCGATGGCGTTGCGCACCAGGTGCAGCAGCGGGTCCTTGAGCGCATCCAGGATGCGCCGGTCCAACCGGACCTCGCCTCCCGCCAGCTCCAGCGCCACGTCCTTGTTCAGCCGCGCGGACACCTCGCGCACGGTGCGACGCAAGGGCTCCAGGAGCTGCGAGGCGGGCACCATGCGCAAGTCCCGCAGGTCATCGCGCGCCACCTGCGCCACCAACGCGAGCTGCTCGCTGTCCCGGTGCGCCTCGCGCGACACCTCCAGCAAGCGCTTCTGCATGGTCCGCATCAACGCCACGCCCGAGCGCAACGAATCCAGCGCCGCGCCACCTCCCGCGAGCGTCAGCTCCGACGCGGCGCGCTCCAACTGACGCAGCACCTCATGCGTCCCATCCGACAACGCGCGATAGCTCTCCGAGCGGCGCGCCTGCTGGGAGCGGCCCGCCACGAGCAGCTCCACCTGGAGCGCCAGCGAGTCCAGCGTCTTCACCGCCACGCGCACCGTGTGGTCCGTCGAGGCGCGAGCCTCCTGCTGCACGGGCGCCTGCTGCACACCGGACGCACCGTTCTCCACGGCCACCGGCACCGGCGCCGCGCGCAACGTCTCCACCGCGCGCGCCACCGCTTGCGGCGGCCGCTCGATCTCGAGCTGGCCGCGCAGGTCCACCAGCGTGCCCGCGACCTCGGAGGCCGCGAGACTCGCCGCGTCGCCTCCCGGCTCCATGCGCGCGAACCCCAGCGCGGCGGACTCGGACAGCGTGGCCAGCCGCGCGGAGCCGGCCTCCAGGGCCTGCATCTTCAACCCGCGCGCCCGCTCCATCGCCTTGCGCACCACCGCCGCGCGGTCCGGCACGTCCGGCGAGCACAGCGCGCCGAGCGCGGCCTCCAGGAGTTCCAGCGCCTCCAGCCCCTTCACCGCGAGCGCCGACAGCACCGCGGTCGACTCGGGCATCACCACGTCGCGGCCCAGCGACTTGAGCAGCCCGGCCAGCCCATCCACCTGGGGCGTCTGGCCCGCGTCGCCCCGCGCCATGGCGGCCTCGATGCCGGACAGGCCGCGCAGCATGGACTCCACCGCGTCGCGAGGAAGACCATCATCCGTGCGGATGTGGGCCAGCCCGTCCTCGATGGCGTGCACGACCTGCTCGATGTCGTCGAGCCCCAGGCTCGCCGCCGAGCCCTTGAGGCTGTGCACCAATCGCTTGAGCGAGGGCAGCAGGTCCGCCTCGCGCTCGTGCGAGGGGCCCTCCAACCCGAGCACCTTCGCTCCAATGGCCTGGATCTGCTCACGCGTCTCCGCGGAGAAGACCGGCCAGATGCTGCGCAAGAGCTGCGGATCCATGTCGCGCCCCTATTCCTGCGCCTGCCGTCCCGCGGCCGGGCCCCCGAGCTGCTCCAGCTCCAGCACCGTCAGCCGGTCCGGAGTCAGGTACAGGAAGGGTCCCGGCGGGGGCTGCGAAAGCTCCGACTTCGGCAACTCCTTACGCCCCTCCACCATCTCCGCCGCCAGGCCGAAGCACTCCTCGTCTACCTCCACCACCACGATTTTTCCCAGGTCCGACATGCCGCCCCCCTCCAGCCCCAACAACTGGCGGAGGTCCAGCACCGGCACCACGCGCGAGCGGCTGGCCAGCGCGCCCAGCACGTGCCGCGGCGCTCCGGGCAGCGAGGAGATGCCACGCGCCTCGATGACATGGTCCACGTGCTCGATGCGGACGGCGTAGCGCTCCCCGCCCACCTGGAAGGCGAGCACGGACAGCACTTCCTGATGCTCCTCGTGACGAGACTCGGCCAGGGCGCGAGCGCGCGCGCCGAGCACCTCGCGGCGCTTGTCCACGCTCACCCCGGTCGTCCCGAGCTGGGGCCTGGGCCCCGTGGAGTCCTTGCTCACCTTGACCTCGTCACCCGGCATGGGCTCGTCACTTCGTCGCGGGCAGCTTCAACATGTCACGCACCTTCGAGCGCAGGTCGTCCACCGACACCGGCTTGTTGAGGAAGGCGCTCGCACCCACCAGTTGTCCCTTCTTGCGACTCGCGTCGTCCTTCAGGGAGGTGAGCAGCATGAAGGGCGTGTCATGCAGGTTGGAGTCGGCGCGCACCGCCGCGCACAGGGCGAAGCCGTCCATCTCCGGCATCTGCACGTCGGAGATGATGAGGTCCGGCTTGAACTCGCGCGCCTTGTTCAGCCCCACCGCGCCGTTGGGCGCGTCGACAAACTCCAGGCCCCAGCCCATCAGGTAGACCTGGAGCAGATTGGTGATGGTCTTCGTGTCCTCCACGATGAGGACCTTCAAGGACTTTCGTTCCGTCGCCACATTCACATTCATAGCTGGTACCTACCCACCAGGTCCGAGAAGCGCTTCGAGAGATTGGTCAGGTTTCCAGCCACCTGTTCGATGCGTCGCGTCCCGATGACGGAGTCTCCCATGGCCGACGTCAGCTCGCCCATCGCCGCGGCGATCTGCTCCACGCCAATCGTCTGCTGCCGGGTATTGCCTGCAATCTGTCGCGCCGCACCGGACGATTCGCGAATGACTTCGGACAGTCCGAGGATGGCGTTGCCCGCGCCGCGCGCCAGCTCCATCGCCGCCTGCGCCCGGCGGCTGCCTTCTTCCGTGGCCGTGACGGCCGCTCGCGTTCCCTTCTGCACTTCGTTGAGAAGTCCGCGCACCTGCTCCGCGGCCAGGCGGGACTGCTCCGCCAGGGTGCGCATTTCCGTGGCCACCACCGCGAAGCCCCGTCCGTGCTCGCCCGCCTTCGCCGCCTCGATGGAGGCGTTGAGCGCCAGCAGGTTCGACTGCTCGGCCACGTCCTTCACGGTGCTGATGATGTCGCCAATCTGGAGCGTGCGTTCATTCAAATCCGTGATGGAGAGGGCAATGGCCTTCACCTGCTCGCCCAGCTTCTCCATGCCGGACACGCTCTCCGACACGACCTTCTGGCCCTCCGCGCTGAGCGTCTCCGACTTCTGCGTCTGGGAGATGACCGAGTCCGCGTAGGCCGTGGCCTGCTTGGACGTCTGGGCAATCTCCGCCACCGTGGTGCTCGTCTCGCTGATGGCGGACGCCTGCTGGTGCGCCATGGCGGACTGCTGCGAGGACGTCGTCAGCACGCCCGCCGCCTCCTTCTCCATCTCCGCCGCCGCGCCGCGCAGGTCCTCCAGCAGGTGCGCCAGCCCCTCCGACATCGCCGCGAAGCTGCGCGACACCGCGCCAATCTCGTCGTTGGCCTCCGTGTCGAAGCGCTGGCGCAGGTTGCCCCCGGCGATTCCCGCCGCCGCGTGCGACAGCCGCTCCAGCGGCACGACGAGCAGCCCGGACAGGAACCACGACGCCATCAGGCACGCGGCCAGGATGAAGACGCCGAGCACCAACGTGAAGCGCGTGGTGCCTCGCAGCGCGTTGGTGAGCGCCTCCTCGTGTAGGGCCACCTGCACGGTGCCCACCCGGCGCGAGGTGCCCCCCTGCGGCGCCACCACGGGGACGGAGGACTCCACCACCGCCTCGTCGTTGATGACCAGCCGGCGCTCCACCGCGTCGTCCCCTTCGGCCGAGGGCTGATCCGCGCCCGCGAAGCGCTCCGCGGCGACCTCCGCGAGCAGCTCGCCCTTCGCGTCGCGGACCAGCACGTAGGCCACGTCCGGGACATGGCGCAGGACACCGTGCGCCGTGGACTGCAGGCGGCTTGCGTCCGGGCTGGCCGACAGCATGGGCGTGAGCGTCTTCGCCAGCTCCTCGCTCACCGCGTGCGAGCGCCGGGACAAGTCCTCGCGCTGCGCGCTGCTCATCTGCATCCAGAAGGCGAGCACGAGGATGCCCGCCACGAGCACACCCGTCACGCCCGTGACGGCGACAATCTTGAAGCGCAGGCTGAGGCGGCCCATCGCGAGCAGCCCTGGCAGCGTCAGCTTCGTCTTCTCGAGGTCCACGTTGACTCCCACGGGCGAAAGCGCGCCGCTAGCGCGCGCCCTGCCATCCAGCCTGAGTTCTGGGTACCAGGGCCTGTCGCAGGCCGCCGGCGGTCATCGTCTCCACCCCACGCAGCGGGTGTTCATCATCCAGCCCGTCGAGCGAGCGCAGCGCGTTCTGTCGCGCGCGCTCCGCGTCCTCGGGCCGGTCCATGCGTCCGTAGAGCGCCACCAGCGTCGCGTGGCCGAGCGCCAACCGGGGCTCCAGGTACAGCGCCTTGCGCACCGCCTCCACCGCGCCGTTCAAGTCTCCGCGCCCCTCCGCCACCATGGCCAGCAGCAGGTACGCCTCCGGCACCAACGCCTTCGCCGCCTCACGCGCGAGCGCCTCCGCCTCCTCGAAGCGCCCTGCCCGGGCCGCGTCCAGCGCGCGCTCCATGGGCCCGGCGACGTCCCCGCTCGCGGCGCGCGCCTCCGAAGCGACCTGCGGGCCACGGACGTCACCCGCGCTCGCGGACTTATGCGGGCTCGTGGAGACAGCGGAGGGAAGCGTGGAGAGGCTCGCGGACAGGCTCACGACGGGCGTCTCGGTCCCCGAGGATGTACGCCTCGGTTGCGTCGGAGTCCCATCCCCCAGGCTCGAGGGACGCGCCGCGGCCCGCGCCGCCGTCCGGAGCAGCGCCTGGGCCGCGTCGCGCACGGCCCGGGGCGTGGGCGGCGCCGGACGCGTCCACCCCGGCGGCGGCACCCTCAACGCCACGCTGCCCTCGGCGTCCACCGTCTCCAGCCCCAGCCCGTTGGTGAGCGGCACCTCGGCGGGCGACACGAACAGCAGCCCGCCCGGCGCGAGCACGGAGACGAAGTGCGTGAGCACCTCGCGCACCAGCTCGGGCGGGAAGTAGATGAGGACGTTGCGGCAGAAGATGGCGCTCGGCGCGCTCACGGGCGGCGGCTCGTTGGCCAGGTTGTGACGACGGAACTCCACCGAGCGGCGAACCTGCGCGACGACGGAGAGTTGATCGCCTTGCGGCTCCAGGTAGCGGCGCTCCAGCTCCGGCTCGATGTGCCGCAGCGACCACGGGCCGTAGAGCCCCGCGCGCGCGCGCTCCAGTGCCCGGTTGGACACATCCGTGGCGAGCACCCGGAAGCGCCCCTCGGGCACACCCGCCGCGAGCAGCGCCATGGCGATGCTGTACGGCTCCTCGCCCGTGGCGCAGCCCGCACTCCACACCTGGAAGAACGGCCCCGCCGGCGGCACGGCCAGCCGCGCCAGCGTGCGCAGGTGCTCGGGGTGGCGGAAGAAGTACGTCTCGCCGATGACGGCGTGCTCGATGAAGGTCTCCACCGCCTGCGCGTCGCGACGCAACAGCCCGCGCAGGAACGACGCGGGCGACAGGCCCCGCGCCTCCGACGAGCGCGCGAGCGCCGTCTCCAACGTGCGGCGCAGGCTGTGCGCGAGCGTCAGGCCGCAGGCGGCCCGGAGGACCTCCTCCACCTGGATGAGCGTCGCGTCATCGAGGACGGCCTCGCTCACGCCCCCTCCGACCCCACCAACACCGCCGAGACGCGCAGCAACGGCCGCACCCCTTCGGGCGTCCGGCACAGGCCCGCCATCAACCCCGTCCGGTCCCACGGCAAAGTCACCGTGCCATCGGGAGTGCCCTCCACCAACGTGGGCGCCTCCACCAAATCCCTGACACGGTCCACCAGCACGGCCACCGGGCGAGCGCCCTTGCAGATGACCAGGTGCGCATCCAGCTCCGGCTGCCGCGTCACGCCCAGCAGCACCGCCAGGTCCACCGCGACGGCGGGATTGCCTCGATAGATGAAGGTGCCCGCGACATGGGGCGGCGCCCCCGGCAGCGGCTCCAGCTCCACCAATCGCACCACCTCCTGCACGGCGTCCGCCGCGAGCAGCGCGCTGGTGCCCGCCGCGTCCAGGGTGAGGAAGAGCCCCGGCAGTCGCAGCTCTCCCGACAGGGAGATCAACTCCTGACGCAGCCGCGCCTGCTCGAGCTCCAGCGCACCGAGCCGCTCCTCGACGGAGGCCCGGCGCACCTGTGTGTCCACGGGGTTGTTGGGGGTGTCTGCCATGGGGATGGCCCCGCCCGCTTCAGCCCTGGCGCGCGGGTCGACTCACGCTAGTCCGGGCCAGGAATAACCGTCAATGCGGGGTCAAACTGACCGTCCCCCATCCGACGCGGCGGATGTGTGTCCTCACCCGCCTCGACACGTCGGGTGTCCGCCAGGCGGGGAGTGCGTCCGGAAGTGAAGATATGGTTTGATGCGGACCCGGCACACTCCTGGAGAATCCATGTTGCTTGT
The DNA here is from genome assembly GCF_900111765.1 of Myxococcus fulvus. The sequence goes on along the minus strand of NZ_FOIB01000008.1, from coordinate 494,413 downwards.
TGTCAGGGGGTACGAATGATCAAGGGCGACTCGCCGAACCCCGAGACGCCTGGCGCGCCGGGCGCGGATCCGCTCATCGGTCGCACCCTGGACGGCCGCTTCAGCATCCTGGAGCCCCTGGGTGTCGGTGGAATGGGCAAGGTCTACCGCGCCCTGCAGGCCCCCCTGGAGCGAGTGGTCGCGCTCAAGGTGCTCAACCCCAGCTTCCCCAGCAGCAGGGATCCGGGCTTCCAGAAGCGCTTCCTGCGGGAAGCGTCGCTGACGTCGAAGCTGCGCCATCCCAACACCGTCACCGTCATCGACTATGGCCAGACGGACGACGGCATCTTCTACATCGCCATGGAGTACCTGGACGGTCGCACGCTGGCCCAGGTGCTCGGGCAGGTGGGGCCGCTGTCGTGGTCGCGCTCGGTGGCCATCGCGCAGCAGATCTGCCGCTCGCTGCGCGAGGCGCACAGCCTGGGCATCGTCCACCGCGACCTGAAGCCCGCCAACATCATGCTGCTCAACGAGCAGGATCAGGACCTGGTGAAGGTCCTGGACTTCGGGCTCGTGAAGTCAGTGGCGGCGCCGCAGGAGGGGCAGATCTCCCCGGAGATCACCCAGAACGGCACGTTCCTCGGCTCGCCGCAGTACATGGCGCCGGAGCAGGCGCGCAACGCGACGGACGCGCGCAGCGACGTGTACTCGCTGGGCATCGTCCTCTTCCAGATGCTGATGGGCCGGCCGCCGTTCATCGCGCGCGACCACATCGAGCTCATCTTCGCTCACTACAAGGAAGCCCCGCCCACCTTCCAGCAGCTGCGCCCGGACCTCGCGATTCCGCCCGAAATCGAGGGCGTGGTGCGCCGCTGCCTGGAGAAGGACCCGGCGCGCCGCTTCCAGACGATGGACGAGATGCTGGAGGGCCTGCGCGAGGCGAGCATGTCCGCCGGCGGCAACAGCGGCATCTTCAAGCGCCCCGGCGGCGCGACGACGACGGGCCCCTACCCCTCTCCGCTGTTCTCCAGCGTCGGCAGCGGGGGCACCGAGTCGGGTGACACCATCGCCGTGGACATCAGCGTCGAGGTGCCGGTGGCGGTGCAGCGCGCCCGGCAGCGCACGCTGCTCATGGGCGGGCTCGGAGGCGTGGTCGTCGCCGGCCTCATCGCGGGCGGCGCGGTGCTCTTCATGGGGAACAAGGAGACGCCCAAGCCCGCCGAGCCGACGCCCGCCGCCGTTGCCCAGGCGCCGGCACAGGCGGCTCCCGCGGCGCAGGCGGCTCCCACGCCCGCGGGACAGCAGAAGGTCCGCTTCAAGCTGATGAGCCAGCCCAGCGGCGCGCGCGTGTTCTACCGGGGCAAGGAGCGCGGTGTGACGCCGTTCACCCTGGAGCTGCCGCCGGGCGAGGATGGCACCATCACCGTCGAGCTGACGTTCGCGCTCGAGGGCTACCAGATGGAGACCGTCGTCACGGGCGGCTCCGGTGACGTGGTGCTGTCGCAGAAGCTGCAGAAGCGCCGCGGCGGCCGGGGCGGTGGCGTGGAGGTGGCGACCGCCGCCTCGTCGTCCTCGGACGAGGTCGACGTGCCCGAGCCCGTGGCCACGCCCGGCGGCATGTCCGCGCCGGTGATGCTCGCGCCCACGCAGGCGCCCTCGGAGCCGGCCGTTCCGCCCACGGCGGGTGCGGTGGGCGCGGCGGCGGCCACGCAGGCCAAGGGCGTCTCGGGCGGACTGACGGTGCCCGTGCTGCCCACCGCGGCGCTGGCCTCCGCGCGCGGCGACGTGCTGCCCTACAACGAGGACATGCCCCGGCCGGAGATGATCGACCAGAGCAAGGACCTCATCTACACGCGCGAGGCGATGGCGGCGAAGGCGGAGGGTGTGATGATCACCCGCTGCACCATCACCACCAAGGGCCGCGTGGAGAAGTGCCGGGTCATCAAGACGGTGCAGTACATGGAGAAGGCCGTGTTGGACTCGCTCCAGTCGCGCACCTACAAGCCCGTCATCTACCAGGGCCATCCGGTGAACGTGGACTACACCTTCAGCATGCGCCTGGTGGCTCCGCGCCGCTGAAGTCCGTCAGGCCCTTCGAGGACGTGAGCGCCGCCCCCGGTCTCCGGCAGGGCGGCGCTCTTGTCTCCAGGCCTCAGCTTCGCCGCCGCCGTAGCAGCGCGAGCGCGGCCAGCCAGCCTCCGGCGATGACCGCGCCCGGCGCCGTGGCGCAGCCGGTGCCGCGCCCATCTCCCAGCAGGGCCAGGCCCGTGTTCTTCATGATGCACTGATTGGGCGGCAGCCCCTTCGGATAGATGGAGCAGAAGCCCTCGGCGGAGCCCGCGTCGATGATGCGCTTCTGCGTCTCACCGAGCGGCGCGGTGCGCTCCATCGTCGCGCCCGGATAGGGCACGTGGTCCAGCCCCACCACGTGGCCAATCTCGTGCGTCATGGTGTTCTGCAGGTCCATGGCCACGCAGTCGACGGACTCGGCGCCCTCCACGCAGGGCGGAGCGTCCACCGTGGTGAAGAGGTACCCCGCCGCGTTGACCTCGATGTCCGCGTCCCACACCCGCCCGCTCTCGACACCGTGGGAGGAGATGGTGATGGCCAGCGTGCGCGAGTCCTCGTCCCAGCACGCGTACTTGTTGGCGCAGGTCATCTGGGCCCAGCACGCGTCGTCCTCGGGGGCGACGTCGAAGCAGTACGCCTCGCGGAAGGTGATGATGTTGTAGTTGGAAGCGGGGTCCTCCTTCACGTACCCCACCTCCACCTTCCCCTCCCAATCCCTGCCCCGGCGGAACGTGTAGTCGCTGCACGTCGCGGCCACGCGCCGCCACGACTCGAAGGAGGCCTCGATGGCGGCCACCTCCGTGTCGCCCGGCGTGCGCGCGCTGCCGGCGGCGTCCAGGTGGTAGACGTACTCCGGCGCGGGCCAGACCAGACACATGCGGCTGTTCCCGTTCGCCGTGGTGCGGCGATAGGGGAACGTGTCCTGAGCCATGGCGGGCGCGCTGGCGAGGAGCGCCAGCCCGAGCACCACGGGCCTTCTCACGAGCGGCCCTCCGCCGCTCGCCTGCGCCGACGCAGCCACGCCCACGCGAGCAGCGCCGGCCCCATCGACGTCGCGGTGGCACCCGTCGCGGAGCAGCCCTTGTCGCCCACGGGGCCACCCGCCAGCGTGTCCATCGCCGGGTGGAAGTCGGACTGGCTGGGCTTGCCCTTCGGATAGACGTCGCAGACGAAGTCGCGCGAGCCCGGGTCGATGGTGCGCTTGGACACCTCGCCCTGCGGCGCGCTGGGGAACATGGTCGAGCCCGACACGCGAGTGTGGTCCAACCCGACGAAGTGGCCGATCTCGTGCGTGGCGGTGTTCTGCACGTCGTTGGCGACGCAGTTGCCCTGCCCCTGCGACGTGCACGGAGGCCCGTCCACCGCGGTGAAGAAGTACCGGCTCGCGTTGAAGGAGATGTCCGAGTCGTAGATGATGCCCGAGCGCTTGTCGTACGTGGTGAGGGTGATGGCGAGCGTGCCGTCGTCGTCATCCCAGCAGTCGTACTGGTTCGCGCACGTCTCCGCCTTCCAGCAGGGGTCGGTCGGCTGTGCCAGCTCGCTGCAGTTCTGGGTGCGGAAGAGCACCAGGTTGTGGTTCGTCTTGCCGCGCAGGTAGCCCACCTCCCGCGAGTCCACGAGCGGCCCCTCCTGCAGCGACAGGTTGCCGCAGGACGTGAAGATGTCCTGCCAGCTCTGGAAGGAGGCCCGGATGGCCTGGAACTCGGTCTCCGCCGGCGTGACGAGGTTGCCCTCGCGGTTCAGGTTCCAGGTGACGAGCGGCACCGTCCAGTAGAGCGCCTGCGTGGACGGGTCTCCCGCCGTCACCCGGCTGCGCACGTACGGGTCGAACTGTCCGACGGCCATGAGCGTGAGCAGCGCGGCCACGGGCATCACGGCGTGGACCCCTTCTTCAGCGCGGCGCGCACGGTGGCCTTCAGCTCCTCCAGCGTCCGGGGCTTCTCCGTGGCCGTCGTGGGCTTGCGCGTGACGGGGTCCAGGAGGAGCGCGTCGGAGTGCTCGGGGATGGCCATGGCGGGCTTGCCGGCCTCGTCGCGGCGCACCTGGAACTTGCCCTGGGCCATGCCGGCGACGCGGAAGGCGGTGGCGCCGCGCTTTTGCAGGAAGACGACCACCTCCTCGTCCTTCTTGAAGGTCGCCAGGCCGTGCACCGTCTGGCCGATGTCGCCCACCTCGCCTCCCGGCTGCGTGACGAGCACCGTGTTGCCCGGCTGGCCCTTGAGCGGGTCGGTCACCTGGACCTCGATGTCGGTGACGATGCGCCGACCATCACCGCTCCAGCGGCTCTCCACGCGGCGCACGACGCCATGAACGACGGCATCCGCTTCCTGGGAGAGCTGCGTCACGTCCACGCGAAGCTGCGTGGTAGCGGACGCGGTCCATCCCCCCAGGAGCGCCACCGTCAACATTCCCAAGCGAAATCGCTGACGAATCGACATACGCGTTATCTCCCTCGGCGCGCACCATACCTCAGCGCGCCCATCCGCGTTGACCCCTCGACCGCCTCCCTGCTAATCCGCGCGCCCGTATGACTTCCGCCCCTCGCGTCCGCTTCGCTCCGTCTCCCACCGGATACCTCCACATCGGCGGTGCCCGGACGGCGTTGATGAACTACCTGCAGGCCCGCCGCTACGGCGGCACCTTCATCGTCCGCATGGAGGACACGGACCGCGTGCGCTCCACGGAGGCGTCGGTGCAGGCCATCCTCGACGGCCTCGAGTGGCTGGGCATCGACTGGGACGAGGGCCCCGGCAAGGAGGGCCCCCACGCGCCCTACTTCCAGACCCAGCGCCTGGACACCTACCGCGAGCACTCCCAGCGCCTCTTGGCCGAGGGCAAGGCCTACCGCTGCTACTGCACCCGGCAGGACCTGGAGGCGCAGCGCGAGGCGGCCGAGAAGTCCGGCGCCTTCTACAAGTACCCGGGCACGTGCCGTGAGCTGAAGGGCCCGCCCGAGGGCCGCCGCGAGGAGGAGGCCGTCATCCGCTTCAAGATGCCCTCCACCGAGGGCACCGTGTCGTTCGACGACAAGGCGCTGGGCGTCATCACCAAGCCCTACTCGGACCTGGACGACTGGGTCATGCTGCGCGCGGACGGCATCCCCCTCTACAACTTCGGTTGCGTCATCGACGACCACCTGATGGACATCACCCTGGTGGCGCGCGGGCAGGAGCACGTCAACTCCACCTTCCCGCAGCTGATGCTCTACATGGCGCTGGGCTGGAAGCCGCCCGAGTTCGCGCACCTGCCGCTCATCCTCGGGCCGGACCGCGAGAAGCTCTCCAAGCGCAAGCACCCCGAGGCGGACGTGATGCTGCACAAGCGCACGGGCATCATGCCGGAGGCGCTCAACAACTTCGTCATCCGGCTGGGCTGGAGCCACGGCAACGACGAGGTCATCAGCCGCGAGCAGATGAAGGAGTGGTTCGACTTCTCCGGCGTCGGCACCACCTCCGGCGTGTGGAACCCGGAGAAGCTCCTGTGGCTCAACCAGCAGTGGATGAAGGAGCTGCCGGAGGCCACCGTCGCGGAGCGGCTGGTGCCCTTCCTGGAGGCCAAGGGCTTCCAGGTGAAGGGCGACTCGCGCCTGGTGCCGCTGGTGCACGCGCTCAAGGAGCGCTCCCGCACGCTGGAGGAGATGGCGACCACCGCGTCGCTCTACTTCCGCTCCGGCGTCACGCTGGACGAGAAGGCCGCGGCCAAGCACCTCACGGGCGACTCGCTGGGGCTGCTTCGCAAGGTGCGCGACGGCATCGCCGCGCTGCCGGAGTGGACGGTGGAGGCGCTGGACGGCGTGGTGAAGGCCGTCAGCGAGTCCTCCAGCGTGGGCATGGGCAAGGTGGCACAGCCCGTGCGGGTCGCGATTACGGGCAACACCACGAGCCCGGGCATCGGCGAGACGCTGCTGCTCGCGGGTCGTGACGAGGCCCTGCGCCGCATCGACGCCGCCCTGTCGCGCGAGGCGTGACTTCTGACCGACGAAGCGGTGGACGTTCCCCGCTTCGCCCCCTATCTTCGCGAGCCATGATGCGAGCGCTTGACACCATGAGACAGCGTTTTTATAAGGCGCGCCCGCTCGGCGCGTTGATGTGTGCGCTCTGGGCGGTGGTGGCGAGCGCCGAGGTGGTCAGTGGCGCCCAGCTCCCGGACGGCTCCCAGAAGGTGGGGGAGAATCGGTACCGGGCGCCGAAAGACTTCGAGGCGACGTTGGATTACTACCGCTCGGTCTACTCGACGAGCAGTTATCCTCGGAGGCAGATCGTCAACCAGCCGGGCGTGAAGGCGGTCCACATCACCAACCCGTCGGGGAAGAACTTCGCGGGGCTGAATATTTACGAGGCGAACGAGGAAGTTCGCATCTACATCGTCCCGACGCAGCAAGCGGCCAAGCCGGCGAAGAAGCCGGAGCCGAAGTCAGGGAAGAAGAAGTAGAGCAGTCAGCAGGAAACGCCCACCGAAGTTGTTGCAGTCGATGGGCGGTGTTGGTAGTAGAGGCAGCCGCAGTGATTGGGGAATCGTCTAACGGCAGGACAGCAGACTCTGACTCTGCTTATCTAGGTTCGAATCCTAGTTCCCCAGCTCGCAGCACCGCAGTCCGCAGCAAAAAAAGCTCGAATCAAGGTTGTTGACGAGAGCCGAAGCAGGATGTAGGAAGCAGCAGCAGAAACACGGTGGCTGCAGCGAAATGTCGGCCCTGTCGTCTAGCGGTTAGGACGGTGCCCTCTCACGGCACAAACTCGGGTTCGAATCCCGGCAGGGTCACTCAGACGCCGCCTTCTGAAAAGAAGGCGGCGTTTTGTTTTTCCGGAGCGTGGTGGCGCATGCGGTCGCTCGAGGCGTTGCTCGAAACCGAGGACCCCGCGTGGCCGTTGGTGCGGGAGTGGCTGGGCTCGGCAAGCAACCCGGTCGAGGTCCTGCCTCGCGACGAAGCCGCCACCGGTGAAGTGCTCCACCAGCTCCAGGTGACGACGCGCTCTCCCCTGGGAGCGGTGGCCTACGAAACAGGCGGCCTGCTCGTCGACGGAGGCTGGCTCCGAATCCTGGGTGGCGCGGGGCCGCGCATGCGCGGCAACCTGGCGACGTGGAATGCGCTGGGCCCGCATCCCGCGGTGGCCTCGACCCGGGGAGTGCTGCTCGTGGCCCATGATGTCGTCGGCGGCTTCTTCGCGCTCGACGGCGGGGCGCTCGGCGAGGGACGGGGCGGCGCGTTCTACTTCGCGCCCGACACGCTCCGCTGGGAAGACCTGGGGCGTGGCTACTCGGACCTGCTGGCGTTCTTCCTCGGCGGAGACCTCGCCGGGTTCTATAGCGCGTATCGCGCGGCCGGCTGGAGCGAAGCGGCCTCGAGGCTCTCACCCGACGAGGGCTTCTCCCTCCACCCTCCCCTCTGGACGGCCGAGGGCAAGGACCTCACCCGCGTGTCCCGACGGCCGGTTCCCATGACGGAGCTGCTGGCGCTCCAGCTCGACCTCGCGCGCCAGTTCGACGGCGACGAGTCCTGAAACGGCCCGTCTTCGCGCCGGCTCAAGAAGAAGGCGCGAGGATGCTCTGGCGGAACGTGGAGAGCGCGGCGGCCAGGCGGTCCTGCGCGCGCTGGACACCCCGGCGCAACAGCAGCATCCGCACCTTCTCCGGCAGGACGCTGGCGCCCTGCGTGGTGCCGAAGCCCACCAGGTCCATGCGCAGGGTGATGGCCTCCAGCAGGTCACCCAGGTCCGCCTCGGGACTGGCCAGCAGCAGCACATCCGGAGGCCGGCTCTGCAGGCGCTCCGCCAGCGTGCGCCACTGCGGGTCCCCCGTCTCCACCACCACGACGTCCACCTCTTCCAGCTCCGGCGCGTACGGCGGCAGCTCGCGCACCTCGAACCCGGCCTCGCGCAGTGACGCCAGCGCCTCGGCGCTGCCCACCACCGCCACGCGTCCCGCCTGGACCTGGCGGGACGACTCCTCGTAGGCCCGGAGCTCCTCCTCCAGCGCCACGTGCGCGGGCTCCGGCGCATCCTGCCCCGCGCCCAGGAGCGCGGCCGCCTCCCGGGCCACCTCCCGCGCCTGCTCGCGAACACGCGACCCGGACGTGCGCCGCTCCAGCGCCGCGCGCACCTTGGCGCGCAGCACCCGCAAATCATCGAAGGGCTTGAGGATGTAGTCGCTCGCCCCCGCCGCGAAGGCCGCGATGACGGACTCGCTGCTCGCGTAGGCCGTGATCATCAGCGCCTCCAGCGTGGGCTGCAGCGTCCGCGCCTGCGCGACGAGCTCCACCCCGCCCATGCCAGGCAGGTTCTTGTCCGTCACCAGCACGTCGATGCGCTGCTCACGCAGTATCGGCAGCGCCTCCTCCGCGCTCGCCGCCACCAGCACCACGAGGTCCGACTCGCGCTCCAACAAGCGGGCGCAGATGTCGAGCACGACGGGCTCGTCGTCCACCACCAACACCGTCGAGGCGAGCGTTCCCCCCTCCCCACCGTCGCCCTCACCGGTCTCGAACGGGAGATCCATGGCTTTGGAGATTCGCACAGCTTCACGCGGACTTCGAGGCTCGCATGCGGGGACCGGTATGCTTATCGCCGTGGCGAGCTTCGAGGACGCGTTGCAGGAGAATCGGGTACCCCCGCTGTTGGGCGACGTGCGCCTGCGTTACGACGGGGGCCGGCTGGTGGGGGAATCCCGCCCACCCCGGTGGGACGCACGCATGCTGCCGGGCCTGTGTGTCGGTGTCGCCGTGGGCTGTGCCCTGGGCGCCGCCGTCCTGGTGGGACAGGAGAAGGGCTCACTCCCGACCGCCTCCGCCACCCTGGGCCTGGTGGCCGCGGCCCTGGTGGGAGTCGCCCTCCGCCTCGAGTCGAAGCTCGGCCGCCGCCGCTTCGTGCTCCACTTTCGCTCAGAGACCCTGCGAGTCGAGCGACTGGCATGGGCGCCCGGCGCCACCCGCGCGGAGCTCATCCCCTTCGACGACGTGCGCGCGGTGCACATCGTCGAGCGGCCCGGCTCCGGCTACGCGCTGGTGGTGGAGTACGGCCCCCAGGGCGCCCAAGCCCGGCGCGCCGTGCTGGTGGAGCAGGTGCGCCACGCGGAGGGCGAGACGCTCCACCGCGTGTGGCGCATGCTCAGCAACGCCTTCGGCCTCAGAGGGGCGGGGCTCGCCGGAGGGTGATTTCGATGTCCGTGCCCTCGCCGGGCGTGGACGACAGCCGCAGGTTGCCACCCGCCTGCGCCACCAGCTCGCGGCAGATGGACAAACCCAGGCCCGTGCCGATCCCCACCGGCTTCGTGGTGAACAGCGGCTGGAACACGCGCTCCTGCAGGTCCACGGGGATTCCGCAGCCGTTGTCCGCCACCGTCAGCACCACGTCGTCGGGCCGCACCGTCCAGCGCACCTCGATGCGCCCCTGACGCCCCGTGCCCGACATGGCCTGCGCCGCGTTCACGACGAGGTTGAGCAGCACCTGGCACAGCTTCACCGGCCCGAAGATGACGCGCACCGCCTCGCCGTTGCTCGTCAGCCGCGCCCTGTCCCGCACCTCCGCCCGCGCCAGCTTCACCGCGAAGGAGACCACTTCGGCCACGTCCGCGGTGGCCTCCATGTCCTCGCCGCGCGCCTGCGCCCTCAGGCCCAGCGCCACCTGACGCAGGTGCTCGGCGCCGTCCGCCAGGTCCTTGATGAGCGCGGGCAGGTCCTCCACCGTCTCCGCCACCGACGGGTTCGGGTCCACCGTCAGGTGCTTGGACACGTACTGGATGACGCTCGTCAAATCCCGCTGCAGCGAGGACACGTTCTGCGACAGGTAGCCCACCGGGCCCATCAGCTCGTGGGCGATTCCCGCCGTCACCTGCCCCAGCGTGGCCAGACGCTCCGACTTCATCATCCGCCCTTCCACCTCGCGGATGCGCAGCTCCAGCCGGGCAATCTTCAGCGCGTCGTCCAGCGCCGCCTGAAGCTCCGAGCGGTCCCACGGCTTGACGAAGTAGCGCGTCACCTGGCCGCGGTTCACCGCGTCGATGACCGCCTGCATGTCCGCGTACGCCGTGACGAGCATGCGCTTGGCGTCGGGTGCGATCGAACGCGCACGCTCCAAGAGCTCCACGCCCGTCATCCCCGGCATCCGCTGGTCGGAGAGGATGACGCCAATCTCGCCCTTGCGCTGCTCGAGCAACGCCAGCGCCTCGCTGGGAGACGCGCTGCGGAAGATGCGGAAGCGCTGTCCGAAGTTCGCGTCGAAGACCCGCAGGTTCAGCGCGTCATCGTCGACGTACAGCACCGCGGGTAGTTCAGACGGATTCATGACGCTCCTCCTGGCCGGCTATCCCTCAAAGAGGCCAGGCTGGTGCCGCCTAGAATAGCGCCTCCTCCGACTCCCTTTCTGCTGGGTGCCGACGGAACCGTCCCCCCGGGACGTAATGCCTCGCGAACTCTAGACCAACCAGACAGGTTTGACCCCCAGGAAAATCCAGACGAGTGCCCGTCACCCTGCCCGCTCACCGGGCATGCCGGCAACGGGAGGGCGTGGGAGGAGAGAGGTTTCAGCGAGTGGAGGTGAGGACGGGCGCGCGCGCATCCGGGGACGAGGGAGTGTCACCGGTGTCCTGCTCCAGGGCCACGGCCACCGCGTCCACGGAGGCGAAGCGGCCCCTGGGGAGGGCGCCCAACAGCGAGAGCACCGTGGGCGGGGCCTCGTTCTCACGAGCCACCCAGGTGAGCTCTTCCGCGGTGAGGGGGAACACCGCGCCGAGCAGGGCCTGGTGCAGCGACTGCGCGAGAGGCAGCGGCTGGCCCACCCGCTCCTCCAACTCCGACACACCCTGGACAAGCCGTTCGCGTGTCATGTCGTCGTTCATTTGGACGAAGTTAAGCAGCGAACCGATTCGGCTGCCGGCCTTTTTTTCGTGCCCGCCCAGCAACCGGGAGAGCGGGCCACGCAGCGGGCCCCGGGTGGCCACCTTCCGCGGGGCGCCCCACCGTTAATCGCGCAACTTCACACGCACCCTCAGGAGGGACTTCGTCATGGCGCACCAGGACAAGCCCGACGACAAGCCGCGCAAGGCGGGCAGTGACACGGATTACGCCGAGCGCATCGACCACGTGGAGGCCACGCGCCCCGAGCCCTGGCCCGGAATCCGCGGACGCTCGCACGAGGATGAGCAGGAGCTCCCCACCGGCACGCCGCGCGAGCAGCAGGCCCAGGTGACGGAGGCGCAACGCAAGCTGGAGGAGGACGAGGCGAGCGAGCGCGAGCCCACGCGCGAGTAGAAACGAGAGGGCCCGCTCCCATGCGCTCCGGGGACGGAGCGAGGAAGCGGGCCACTCACCTGCCAGCGGACTAGAAGAGCAGCCGCGTGGGGTGCTCCAAGAGGCCGCGCAGCTCGCGGAGGAACTCCGCGCCGATGGCCCCGTCGACGATGCGGTGGTCGCACGACAGCGTGGCCGACATCATCTTGCGGATGACCATCTGCCCGTCGCGCACCACGACCTTGTCCGTCACCGCGCCCACCGCGAGGATGGAGGCCTGCGGCGGGTTGATGATGGCGGCGAAGTTGTCGATGCCGTACATGCCCAGGTTGCTCACGGTGATGGAGCCACCCGTGTACTCCTCGGGCTTGAGGGCCCGCTTGCGCGCGCGCTCCGCCAGCTCGCGGATCTCCGTGGCCAGCGCCTGCAGCCCCTTGGTGTCCGCGTCGCGGACGATGGGGGTGATGAGACCCTGCTCCAGCGCCACCGCGATGCCCACGTCCACCGAGCCGTGGTGGATGACCTGGTCACCCTGCAGCGACACGTTGACCTTCGGGTAGCGGCGCACGGCCATGGCCACGGCCTTCACGATGAGGTCGTTGACGGAGACCTTGAGGTCCATCGCCTTCGCCTCCTCGCGCACCTTCACCGCAGAGTCCATCTCCACCTCGATGGTGAGGTAGAAGTGCGGCACGCCGGGCTTCACCTCCGTCATCCGCTGCGCGATGACCTTGCGCATGGAGGACAAAGGCTCGGTGCGGGACTCCGCGCGCGCCACCGTCGGCGCCGAGGGACCCTTCCTCGCGGCCGGCGCGGAGGGCGCCTGCGCGGGGGCCTTCGCTCCACCCTTGGCCAGCGCCTCCTCGATGTCGCGCTTCACCACGCGACCCGAGGGACCCGAGCCCTGCACCTGCGCGATGTCCAGCCCGCGCGCCTGGGCGATCTTCTTGGCGAGCGGACTGGCCCGGACCCGGCGTCCCCCACCGGACGCGGAAGGCGCCTGGGGAGCGGGAGCCTGGACCGGCTGCGCGGCGGGAGCGGCCTTGGGGGCCTCGGGCGCGGCGGCCTTCGGCGCGGGAGCAGCAGCGGCGGCGGCCGCCTTGCCCCCCTTGGGCGTGAGGTACGCGATGGGCGAGCCGACCGGCGCCGTCTGGTTCTCACCGACGACGATCTCCGCCAGCGTCCCGTCGTCGTAGGCCTCGATCTCCAGGTTGGACTTGTCCGTCTCCAGCTCGGCCAGGGCCTCACCGGAGGAGACCTTGTCCCCCACCTTCTTCAACCACTTGACGATCTTCCCCTCCGTCATCGTCGGGGACAGGCTCGGCAACTGGATGGCGATACGGTCCCCACCACCGGACGCGGCGGGCGCAGCGGGCTTGGGGGCCTCGGGCGCGGCGGCCTTCGGTGCGGGCGCGGGAGCCGGAGCCGCGGCCTTCGGCGCGGGCGCGCCTCCGGCAGCGACCTTCTCGCCCTGCGCGCCGACGTAGGCGATGGGCGCGCCGACGGGAGCGGTCTGGTTCTCGCCGACGACGATCTCCAGCAGGTAGCCGTCGTCGTAGGCTTCGATCTCCAGGTTGGACTTGTCCGTCTCCAGCTCGGCGATGGCCTCACCGGAGGAGACCTTGTCCCCCACCTTCTTCAGCCACTTGACGATCTTCCCCTCCGTCATCGTCGGGGACAGGCTCGGCATCTGAATGGGCGTGGCCATACGGGTCAGGCTCCCTCGCGGTACAGCACCTTCTTCACCGCCGCGATGATCTTGGGCGCGTCCGGCTGCGTCGCGTTCTCCAGGTTCGCCGCGTAGGACATGTTCACGTCGAGCCCCGTCACGCGCTCCACCGGCGCGTCCAGGTCGTCGAACGCCTTGGACTGGATGATGTCCACCACGGAGGCGCCCACACCCGCCAGCGCCCAGCCCTCCTCCACGATGACGGCGCGGTTCGTCTTGCGCACGCTCGCGAGGATGGCCTCCTCATCCAGCGGCCTCAACGTGCGCAGGTCCAGGACCTCCGCGTTGATGCCCTCCTTCGCCAACTCCTCGGCCGCCTGCATGCAGAAGTAATACATGCGGCTCCAGGTGATGATGGTGACGTCGGTGCCCTCGCGCTTCACGTCCGCCTTGCCCAGCGGCACCACGTGCTCGCCCTCGGGCACCTCGCCCTTGAGCGCGTAGAGCCGCTCGCCCTCGAACATGATGACCGGGTTCTCGTCGCGGATGGCCGCCTTGAGCATGCCCTTGGCGTCCGCGGGCGTGGCCGGCGCGATGACCTTCAGGCCAGGGAAGTGCGCGTAGTTGGCCTCCAGCGCCTGGCTGTGCTGGCTGGACAGCCGGCCACCGGCGCCGCCCGGGCCCCGGAACACGATGGGGCAGCGCAGCTGGCCGCCGGACATGTGGCGCAGCTTGGCCGCGTTGTTGACGATCTGGTCCATCGCCAGGATGGCGAAGTTCCAGGTCATCATCTCCACCACCGGACGCAGGCCCACCATGGCCGCGCCCACGCTCATTCCACCGAAGCCCAGCTCGGAGATGGGCGCGTCGATGATGCGCGCGCTCCCGAACCGGTCCAGCAGTCCCTGCGACACCTTGAAGGCGCCGTTGTAACGGCCCACTTCCTCGCCAATCAGGAAGACGTTGGCGTCGCGCTCCATCTCCTCGGCGAGCGCCTGGTTCAGGGCCTCGCGGTACATCAACTCGGGCATCGTCGGCTCCGACTCGAAATCAAAAAGGGTTGGGGTGTGACGGGCCGGGCACTAGTTGCTCAGGCCCGCCTTCTTGTCCGCGGCTTCCGCCTGCTCGCGCGGCTCCAGGTCCCAGGTGACCTTCAGCTCCTGGCCGCTCGGGTACTTCGGCCAGTTGGTCACCTTCACGCCCAGCACGCGCTCACGCGGGCGCACGTCCTGCTCGCCCGGCTCGACGATGGTGTCGCGCCACAGCTCGTCCAGGCTCGGCTCCGGGGACTCGTCCGCGAACTTCACCGCGGCGTCCACCTGCGCCTTCACCTCTTCCTCGATGCGCTCGAAGTCCGCGTCCGCCCCCAGGCCATTCTTGATGGCGTAGTCGCGCAGCTTGGGGATGGGGTCGTTCTTGCGCTCCTCCTCCACCTCCTGCTTGGTGCGGTAGTTGGCCGGGTCCGCCATCGAGTGGCCACGGAAGCGGTACGTGTTCGCCTCCAGCAGCACCGGGCCCTTGCCCGCGCGGCACCACGCGGCCGCGTCCTTCACGGCCTCGTACATCTTCAGCACGTCCATGCCGTCCACCGGCTCGCCGCGCATGTCGTACGCCGCGGCGCGCTTGTAGATCTCCGGCACCGCCGACGTGCGCGCGATGGCCGTGCCCATGCCATAGCGGTTGTTCTCGCAGATGTAGATGACCGGCAGCTTCCACTTGGACGCCATGTTGAACGTCTCGTGGAGCGCGCCCTGGTTGGCCGCCGCGTCGCCGAAGTAGCAGACCGTCACGCGGTCTTCATTGCGATAGCGGCTGGCGAAGGCCATGCCGGCCGCGAGCGGAATCTGCCCGCCGACGATGCCGTAGCCCCCGTAGAAGTGGTGCTCGATGTCGAAGATGTGCATCGAGCCGCCCTTGCCCTTGCTGTAGCCCGAGCCGCGGCCGAACAGCTCCGCCATCACCATGCCCGCGTCGCTGCCGCGCGCCAGGGGCTGGCCGTGGTCGCGGTAGGCGCTGAGCATGTAGTCGTCCTGGCGGATGGCCTCCACGGGCCCCACCGCCACCGCCTCCTGCCCGATGTACAGGTGGCAGAAGCCGGCGATCTTCCCCAGCGTGTACTGCTGGCCCGCGCGCTCCTCGAAACGGCGGATGAGGTACATCTTCCGGTACATCGTCAACAGCTGTTCTTTCGAGTACGGGCTGGCCACCGCGGGTGCCTCCATGCAGGCCGCCCCTCCTCACCCGGGGGCGGCGAATGCCGTGCGCCTCATAGCGCGCGGACCTGGGACTTCAAAGCCTTTCAAACCCCGCGCCCTTCCCCCGAAAATTCAGGCGCGGTGCGTCAGGAAACCAGCGTGAAGTGCGGCACGCTGATGATGCCGTCCAGCAGCGTCACGGGCCGGCCGGAATGATCCGTGGCCAGATGAATGACGGTGGCGTCGGGGAAGCGGCGCCGGTAGTCGTTGGCGTGGGTGGGCTCGTTGTCGAAGGCGGCCACCACGGTCCCCAGCCGGCCCAGTTGCGCATGGGCCTCGCGCTTGAACGCATCGTCGTCGTCGTAGGGCGCGGGCTTCATCACGAGCATCACCCGCTCCCCATCCGGCAGGGCCATGCCGAGGCGGCGCATGCAGGCGACGGAGCCCTCTCGCATGCCCTCGTGACGGCCCGTGACGTAGACGAGCCGGGCGCCCGTGCCCACCACCGCGTGCGTGAAGGCCGCCGCGCCCTCGATGGCCTCGTCCACCGCGCAGTACTCGCTGGTGAAGAAGCGCTCGCCCCAGAAGTGGCGCGCGGGCTCGAAGTGCCGCTCCACCAGGGCCGCCTCCAGGCCGCACGCGCGCATCGCCTCGCGCATGTCCCAGCCGGAGTTCCAGTGGTGGGCCGCGCACGTGGACAAGGGCTCCACCGCGTGCGCCGTGCCGTATTCCCGGAGGATGCGCGCCTGGCGCTCCCGGTTGTCGAGCAGGGTGGAGTCCAGGTCGAACGCCAGCACCGCCTGCTGCCCGAGCGAGCGGGCCTTGGCCAGGATGGCGTGGAGGCTGTCGCGCCAGTCGTCGCGGATGCGCTTCTTGAAGTCTTCGTGGGCCATGAGCGCGGCGAACATTACCCGCGCGGGCCGCCAGGCGCCGCCGAAACCGCCCAGGTCAGGCGGCCGACTGCCAGGGCATGGGGCCAGGGGGCGCCCCGGCCGCCGTGTCCGCGAAGCGCAGCATGCGCTGGATGCCGTTGCGGTCCAGCACCAGCCGCACCAGCTGCGTGCTCTCCTGGCGCCGGTCCGTCTCCTCCTCCTCGACGGTGAAGCGCAGCACGACGTCCACCGGATAACGCTTGGCGCCCCGGATGTGACCCACGGACAGATCCGCCAGGTCCACGTACTCGAGCGCCAGCTCCGGCTCGTCCATGTCCCGCAGGAAGCGCTCCACGTTGAAGCGCAGGATGTCCGTCACGCCGGACAGGCCCCGCTCGGTGCGCGGCAGGAGCCGGGCGTCCAGGATGATGTGCTTCTGGTAGCGGATGACCGTCTCCGTCAGCTCGCCCTGGGACACGGTGAGGAAGTCGTCCTGGTGGCGCAGCGAGGCCACCGAGTCGGGCACCTTGGGCGCGTAGTCCACGCGCTCCTCGCACGTGCCGATGGTCCGCCCCGTCACCGGGTCCACCAGGTCCGCGGTCCGGTCCGACAGGTGCGTGGCCGCCACCCGGCTGAGCACCCGGCGCAGGCCCTCCTTGATGCGGTCCTTCATCATGTAGCCGACCACGGCGATGAGGAAGAAGTTGAGGCTCACCTGCGTGAAGCGGATCTGCGCCCACAGCGCCACCGCCGTGGCGAAGGCCATGGCGAT
The DNA here is from genome assembly GCF_900111765.1 of Myxococcus fulvus. The sequence goes on along the minus strand of NZ_FOIB01000008.1, from coordinate 477,633 downwards.
GCCCGCCGCCAGCGCGAAGAGCACCTCCTCCCAGCCCTGCCGCTTCTGCCGCCGGCGCGAGGACAGGAAGAGCACGTTCATGCAGAACTTCTTCAGCATGCCCAGCCGCTGGATGTACTCCTCGTTGTCCCCCGTGGGGCTCAGCACGCTGCGAAGCCGGTGCTCCTTGCGGTAGGACTCCTCGCGCAGCACCGCCTCCATCAGCCCCTTGCGAAGCTGCAGCCACGGCTCCCCTCGCGGCAGCGCCTTCATGTCCGCCACCGCGCGCCGGAAGCCGTTCTCCACCAGCAGGCTCACGTACTCGTCCACCAGCCGCAGCGACGCGCGCGAGCGCTCCTGCAGCCGCAGCTCCCCCACCGAGCGCAGCCACTGCCGGAAGCGCGCGAGCACCTGCGTCACCCCCGCCTGCATCGACACCACGTCCGACTCCAGCGTCGCGCACGCCTCCGTGGGCAGCGCCACCGGCCCCTCGCAGCGCGTCTCCACGCCCGTGGCGAAGCGCCGCAGCGCCCCGCGCAGCACGCACGACAGGAGCTTCGCCTGGTAGACGATGTCCTTCTCCGAACCCAGCCCCGTGCGCAGCCACGCCTCCAGCCGCACCAGCGGCGAGGCATCCGACGTGAGCAGCTCCTGCACCGCCATCACCGGCGTCTTGAAGCGCACGTAGTTGTGGATGTCCGCGTAGAAGTCCGCGCGGGGGTACGTCTCCGCGTCGATGTTCAGGCTCCCCGGGAGGAACAGATGCGCCTCCACGAGGTAGCGCGTCTCGTCCACACCCGAGGGCTGGTACTCGAGCTTGATCTCGAACTGCTTCCGGTCGTGAACCTCGAAGCGGCTCTGCAGTGGCAGTGGGGCGGTGACCTGGGACACGTCCACACTCTACGTCACAACCCTGTCACGGGGGAGTGACGCCCCCGTGACGTCCTGCGGTCCACAGGGGCCTCAGCCTCCCGTACCGGTCTTCTGTGTTGCAACCGGTTGGGTGACCGCGGAGGCCCCCCCGACGGGCGCGGTCTTCGCCTGCGGGCGGGCGTTCCACACCCGCGTGGCCAGCAGCAGGCCCGCGAAGGACAGGGGCAGCATGGCCAGCGGCCAGTTGCCCCAGTTGTTGGGGTCCTTGGCCACCTCCCCCGCCGGGAGGATGCGCCCCAACAGGATGGATTGCAGGGCGGTGCCCGCGTACACGGCGCCGTCGATGATGCCCACCGCGAGGCCCGCGTTCTTCTTGCCGCCGAAGTCCATGCTCGCCGTGCCCGACAGCATGCCGTGCACGCCGATGACACACAGGGACATGAAGATGACCGTCCAGCCGAGCGCCGGGCTGTTGAGCAGGAACAGCGTGGCCACCGCGCCCAGGCTCATGCCCGCATAGAGCACCGCCGACACGGGCCCGCGCCGCGAGTCGAACACGCGGTCGCTGATGACGCCCGCGAACATGCCGCCGGTGATGCCCGCCACGCACAGCAGCATGCCCCAGTTGGCCGCGACGAAGGCCTCCGACAGGCCCGTCGCCTTCGCGAACTTGGGGTACCACTGCATGATGGCGTTGCGCATGAAGCCGCTGCAGAACTCCACCATCAGGATGATGAGGATGGTGCGGTTGCTCATCATCCGCGTGAAGACCTCCCACACGCTGCTGGACGCGGCCTCGCCGCTGGATGCGTCCGCGGTGTCGAAGTCCGGGTGGCCCGTGTGGCTGGGCGTGTCGCGGATGACGAAGAAGTCCAGCACCACGAAGGCCGCGAGGATGGCCGCCGGCACGAAGAACACCCAGTACGTGGGCGCCGCCTTGGCGATGAAGCGGCTCCAGTCGTAGGCGAAGTAGACGCCCAGCGAGATGAGGATGCCGAAGACGCCGCCCAGCTGCCCGCGCTCGCGCACGTGGAACCAGGACGCGTTCACCTTGACGATGGAGACCGCGCCGAAGCTCTGGAAGTACATGTTGACGGCGTAGAGGAACGACAGCGTCCCCACGATTCCGCCCGGCGGCTGCCAGCCCTCCGTCAGCACCTTGTAGACCACCACGCCCATCAGCACGTTGGCCACCGACGAGCCCGCGGCCGACAGCAGGATGGTCTTCCGGCCGCCGAGCCTGTCCGTCAGCGGGCCGTTGATGAGGAACGCGCAGCCATAGACGAGCGTGCCCCAGAAGAAGATGGTGCCGAAGTCCGCGTTGGACGTGTGGCCCTTCATCGCGCTGGTGGCTTCGTTGACGTTGTAGCGCCCCATGTAGAGGAACGCGTACGTCATCCCCAGCGGGAACCAGTTGAAGAAGCGGCGTCGGCGGAAGGCGTCCGTGTGGCCCAGCTCCACCTTGGGCAGCCGCGCGAGCACGAGCGCGACCGCTCCCAGCAGGATGAGGATGGGCAACAGGTTGGCCAACCACGGGGGCAGCGACGACATGCAGCGACCTCGGCAGTGGAGTGCGAAAACGCCGCGCACCCTACCCCGGCCGCCGCCCCCTGAGAAACTCCGTGCTCATCCCAATCGGGCGAGCAACCTCGTGAGCGCCACCTCCGTCTTCGCGTCCGGGATGTCTCCGCGCCGGCACGCCTCCAGCACCTCCTGCAACGGGCGCCAGTGCAATTGCGTCCCCTCCTCCAGGGGCGAGCCGTCTCCCTCCGGCTCCTCCTGCGACACGTCCGTGACGTCCACCGCCGCGGGGAAGACCTTCTCCGACAGGATGCCCGGCGCCAGGAAGAACGAGCCGCCCAGCAGCTGGATGTCCTCGGGCCGCACCGGATAGCCCGCCTCCTCGTGGACCTCCGCCGCCGCGCGCTTCTTCAGGCCCTCCTCGCCCTTGTCCTCGGGCTCGAGCAGCCCCGCGACGATCTCCTCCACGCGCAGGTAGCCCGTGCCCGGGTCGGGTACCGTCATCGCGTCGCGCTGATCCTTCCGGAAGTACGCTGCGGGCCGGAGGTTCATCCGCGTCAGGACCTCGAGCCCCGCCGCACCGCGTCGATAGACGAGCACCGCCACGGCATCCAACCGGGGGCGGTCCACCACGTCCACGCGGTACACGGACGACGAGGAGCCATCCGCGCGTCGGTTGCGACACCGCAGCCGCTTCACTCGGAGAAAGCCTTCGTCGCAGCGCGCCGTAGACGAGAAATCCTCGATGATCTCGATGTCAGTCACACTGGAATGACGCTGCCGCATGTCTGCTTGCTCTCCGTGAAGGGGACCCTGAATAGGGGGACTGTACGAATGCCATGGCGGCGTTGCTTGCCCGCCCGTGTCCGATACCGTACCTTGCGCCCGCTTTACTCCCGACGTCCTACCGAAACACGGAATCTCCTGATGCGTCGCCTCCTGCTCGGCCTCTTCTGCGCCCTGGTCTCGGCCTCATGCATGCCAGTCGTGGAAGGCCAGGACTACAACCTCGAGGGGCAGGAGGTGCGGCTGACGCTCCTTCATACCTCGGACATCCACTCACGCCTCATCCCCTACGACTTCGCGCCGCTGAAGACGGACCAGGACCTGGGACTCATCCCGGAGGCCGGTCCGTTCGGTGGCGCCACGCGCATGGCCGCGGTGCTCAAGCGCGAGCGCTCCAGGGGTGAGCGGGTGCTGCACGTCGACTCGGGCGACTGCTTCCAGGGCGCGCCCATCTTCAACCTCAACAACGGTGAGGTGGAGTTCCGCTTCCTGTCGCAGGCCCGGCTGGACGCCGCGGTCATCGGCAACCACGAGTTCGACGCGGGCGCGCTGAACTTCACCAACCAGGCCAAGCAGTTCGCCTCGTTCCCGCTGCTCGCCGCCAACTACAACTGGAACGACTGGCGGCAGAACGGCAGCAACGAGACGGCGCTGGAGGCCGCGCCGTACACCATCCGCAACGTGAAGGGCCTGCGCGTCGCCATCCTCGGCATGGCGAACATCTCCTCGCTCAACTCCATCGTCGAGGGCGGCAACAGCCTCCAGGTGACGCCGCTGGAGCAGAACGAGGTGGTGCGCGCGTACGTGGACCTGCTGCGGCCGGTCTCCGACCTCATCGTCATCGTCAGCCACCTGGGCCTCACTGAGGACCAGGACGTCATCCAGGGCTACGAGGCCTATTACGAGTACGGCCGCGCCCGCTCCTTCATCCGCCGCGAGAAGAACCCCTGGCAGGTGCTCGAGTGGTTCGGCCCCGAGGGCAACGACAAGTCGGTGGTCCGGGTCCAGATTCCGGGCGTCAGCGGCGTGGACGTGGTGATGGGCGGCCACCTGCACGTGGTGCTCAACCCGCCGCAGCTGCTCGCCGACCCCAGCGGCCGCAAGGTGGTGCTCTCGCACTCCGGCGCGTTCGCCAAGTACGTGGGCCGGCTGGAGCTGGTCGTGAAGATGCCGACGGAGCTCGGCGCCGGCGAAGGCGGCGAGGTCGTCAGCCAGGACTATCGCGTGTTCCCGCTCGACCGGCTCTGGTGCGACGAGGCCATGCGCAAGTACCGGTATGACCCGAACATCTTCTGGGAGGATGGCCAGTTCATCCAGACCCCCGAGGTCCGCGCGGCCATGGAGGCCTGCGAGGCCCAGGAGGACCGCCAGACGACGCACCTGCTCCAGCCCTACATCATCGGCATGGACATGCGGCTGCAGCTCACCAACATCTTCTCGTACGCGCCCACGGACGTGACGCGCCGGAACAACTCCACGGGTGGTGACTCGCCGCTGGGCAACATCGCCGCGGACTCGATGCGCAAGCGTCGCCGCGTCGACGCGCAGATGGCGCTCACCAACTCGCTGGGCATCCGCGACAACCTCTACGCGGGCGTCATCACCCAGGAGTCGATGTTCAACGTGTTCCCGTTCGAGAACACCATCAACATCATGTACCTCTCCGGCAAGGAGATGCAGGAGATGTTCAACTTCGTCGCCGAGCGCTCCGCCGAGCGTGGCTGCGTCAGCCAGGCGCAGATCTCCGGCGCGAAGTTCACCATGGACTGTGCCCAGGTGCAGATCAACGACCTGCGCACCCCCTGCAACCTGGCGCTGAAGGGCGCCGACTGTCCCGCCCAGGACCGCACGGGCCACGCGCCCTGGCAGTGCATCCAGGACGAGAGCAGCTCCTCGGACCGGGGCCGCTGCTACGCGAATCCCGGCACGGACATCTCGGTGGGCCCCGAGCCGCTCAACCCCTTCGGCACCTACCGCGTGGCGGTGAACGACTACATCGCGAAGGGCGGCTCGGGCTTCAACGTGCTCAAGCGCAACACCACGCGCCAGGAGACGGGCATCTCTCTGCGTGACTCGCTCATCGGCTACATGCAGGACTTCTGCACCTGCGACGACATCAACGCGGGCTACGAGACGCGCGGCAACAAGCAGGGTGCGCAGAGCTGCGGCAATCTCGTGAACGGCAAGTGGGTGGTCAACGACCGACTGCGCGCCGCGTGCCGCGAGATGCAGGACTACAAGAACGAGCTGGAGGTGCGCGTCGGAAGCTGCACGTGCGGTGACCTGCTGCGCAATGGGTTCGATCCGTCGGGCTGTGGCGTGGACACGGTGACCAACCCGGACCAGGCTCGCGCGGCCTGTATCTCCGGCAAGCAGGTGGGAACCTGCACCTGCGGAGACCTGGCCGCCCGCGGCTACAATCCCGCGGGCTGCAACATCCCCGACGTGGACGAGCCCGAAGAGGCCATGGCCGCCTGCGCGGTGTCGCCCGGTCCGTTCACCGGCCGGTGTGACTGCCGGGAGATCATCAGCGGCAGCAACCCTGTCTGCGGCACGGTGACCCAGCAGCTTCGCAACTTCTGTGACAACCCGACGGCGATGCCCATCGCCGACGCGGTGGATGACGGCCGTATCGGCCGGAGGGTGGAGCAATGAAGCGATTCGCGTTCCTGTCGGCGGTGGCCCTCGCCGCCGCGGGCTGTTACACCGACGAGACGCCCCAGCCCACCGGCCTCTCCTCGTTCAAGGTGACGGTGAAGGGCTTCTACGTCGCGGACTCCAACCCGCGCACGGCCGTGCCGGTGGTGGACACCTGTGCCGCCGCCCACGGCGGAGGCAGCCAGGCGGCGGTTCCGCTGGAGCTTCGCGGCACGAAGGATTGTCGGCTCTCCATGCCCCGCAGCGCGGTGGACGTGGACATCGACATCCAGGCGCTGGACGTGAAGGGCCAGCCCATGGAGTCGTTCAACGGCCCGGTGTCCTTCCGCACCGTCCCCGGCAACCTGACGGGCCCCTACCGCTACCGCTGGGTGCAGCTGACCAATGGCGTGGGCTCGGGCACCGTGCGCTCCTCCCAGCTCTACGGTGAGGCCCACGTGTGGGTCGAGGATGATCCGGTCGAGGTCGACTACGCGGATGGCGCCGTCGTCGACGGCGAGCTCCCGGTGGAGCCCGCCCAGCGCACCGCGGCCACGGGCCTGTCGCGCTCGGTGTTCTTCGAGGAGCCGACCATCTCCACGGTGCAGGTGCCGCAGAACAGCGACCAGCTCACCGCGTACGCCGGCACGTTCATGCGCATCGGCCGCTCGCCGGAGGCGGGCTCTCCCCTCCTGCAGAACTGCGAGCCGGATGATCCGAACCACAACCAGCCGGTGACGCTGCTGGTGACGGGCATGGACCCCAGCGGCTTCTTCGTGACGGACCTGACGGCCTGCCGCGTGCGTGAGGGCAGCATCCCCGGCGCGAACACCCAGACGGCGGAGCCCTCTGGTTACTTCCCGGGCCGCTTCAACTCCATCTACATCTACAACTACTCCTACCCGGAGGGCCTGGACACGGGCGACCTGCTCTGGTCCATCGCGGGCTCGGTGCAGGAGTTCACCGCCACCACGCAGCTCACCTTCCCGTCGTGGAGCATCCGCGAGAAGGTCCGACTGCTGCCGCAGTCGGAGTGGAACAAGTACCTGGCCCTGGCGCCCCCGACGGAGATCAACGGCCGGCTGTGTGGCTTCAGCGGCTCGCCCTACATCACGGACGTGATGTGCGGCTACAGCTACGGCAACTACAAGATGGAGGGCCTGGAGTCCTCGCTGGTGAAGGTGCGCCGGGTGAAGTTCCCCACGGTGTTCCGCAACTGCGACGCCAACGGCAACGGCACCGTGCCCTTCTTCTGCCCGGACGCCCGCAACGGCGTTTTCGGCGCCTGTGGCGCGGACACGCCCAATGACCCGGACGTCCCCGAGCGTCAGTGCAACGTCGACTGCACGCTGGGCCTGGGCCAGTACCGCAACCAGGTCTGCGCGGAGAAGAACACCTACGACAGCTTCGGCCAGTTCGTGGTGGAGATGGTCCCCATGGGCGCGCCGGAGGCGGGGCTGGACAACTCCGTGGCCGGCCGGCTGCACACGATCAACGCCGTGCCGCCGGTGGCCCCCGCCACCGAGGCCTGGACGCGTTCGACCAACACCTACAGCATCGGCGTGACGCTCAACATCTGGTGTGACAAGGCGACGAACGTGCGCTTCGGCGGCACGAGCGCCCCGGGCCCCGCGAGCAACGTGGCGCTGCCCGCGGCCACCCGCCTGGAGCACCTGATGGACGACAACCAGATGGTGGTGTGGGTCTCCGTGGCGGACGCGGCCAACGGCGCGGCCCGCTGCACGGTGAGCCAGCACCCGAGGGCGCGCATCAACCTGGTGACGAAGGACGCCGTCCCCGACCTGGTGGTCAACTGCAACGAGCAGGACCCGGACGCGGAGCTGGCCCGGCAGTGCAAGCTCTTGCACGAGGCCACCTTCGACATCGTGGGCCACATGCGCCACGTGAGCGCGGCGCGGCCTCGGTGGATCATCCTGCCTCGGAACCAGGACGACCTCTGCTGCTATCCCGGCCCGGGGCTGGAGTGCCCGAAGCCCATCAAGCCTTGCGTGAATCCTTAGACTTTTGACGAGCTCGTGCCCCGGTTCCACCGGGGCGCAGGGAGGAGCGTTCCAAGCGGGCGCTCCGTGGAGAGGGACATTGAAAACGCTGCAGAAGCTGGCCCTGTCGGGGCTTATCTCCTTGAGTGCGCCCGCCTGGGCCAGTGACTTCGTGGACACGCGTCTGTCGTTCGTCTTCGCGGACGACAACGTGCTTGCGGGTTCGGGTGAGACGACGCCCAACAGCCCCAATGCGCGGTTCGGCGCGGGCAATCAGAACACCCAGTTCTACGACAACTTCAACACCCGGTTCTCCGGCTTCGAGTCGCTCTCGAACGTGGTGCTCTACAAGAAGGCGCCCGCCTTCTTCGAGGGACTGACCACGGAGGCGGCCCTGACGCTGCTGGTGCTCGAGCGCCCCAGTGGTCAGGTGGCCATCCAGGACAACTCCAGCTACATCCGGCTCAACTACCAGCCGCCGGGCTGGGGTGAGAAGGAAGGCATCTCGCTGGTGGGCTTCCCGGTGTCCGCGGATCGCTTCCGTCTGGGCTATGCGTACCGCATCTCCTGGGGTGGCAGCGGCGCGTTCACCACGCGCTCGGCGACCAACGGCGTGCCCGGCGCGAAGCTGCAGATCACGCGGGACCGGTGGTACGCGTACGTCGGCGGCAAGACGGCGCTGGTGCAGAACGAGCTCATCCTCGAGGAGGAGACGCTCTACGGTGTGATGGCGGGCGCGGGCTGGGACATCCTGGACACGCTGCGCGTCGAGGCGGGCGGTGGCTACTTCCAGAAGGGTCTGGTGCCGGGTCTCGCCACGCTGGGCGTGGAGGCGCCGGTGAACGCGGCCGGCGTGTCCGGTCAGGTCGTCTACCACGTGGGCGTGCCGGTCGGCACGAGCGTGGACTTCCGGCTCTACAAGAACGACCCGGAGATCTACGAGCGGTTCTTCGCGCCCGAGCAGTACCCGGGTGGCCTGTCCTACTCCGTGTCACTCGAGGGCAGCTACCTGTCCCAGACGCTGGAGAAGCCGGACACGTTCGGTGCGACGCAGCCGCAGGGCGCCACGGCGCTGGCGCTGCAGGCGCGCGCGAAGCTGGGCCTCCTGCGCATGAGCCTGCTGGGTCTGTACCGCAGCCTCTCGTTCATCCAGTTCGACGTGCCGGGCTTCCCCCCGTTCCAGGACTTCCCCGAGGGCACGAAGCTGAACCCGGAGATGTTCCTGGCGCTGGGCGCGGACTACCACCTGCCCGAGCTTCACTTCACCCCGGGCTTCATCGTGGGCGTGCAGCGGCCGGCGTCGTTCCGCAGCCCTACCCCGCTGCTGGGTGGCAACGACACACCGCCGAGCCTGGCGGGGACGCGCACGGTGGTGGTGCGTGACGTGAACATGCTGAGCATCCTGCCGGAGACGTGCGGTGGCTCTGGCTCGTGCGAGGCGGAGCCCATCTACTCGGCGAAGGCGACGTTCCGCTGGGATTTGTCCGACTCCGTCGCGGCGGTCGGCGAGGTCTACTACACGTACGACACCAACCGGACCACGTTCCGCGACGACATCACGGGCGTCGCGCAGCCGACGTTCGAGAAGCCGCACGCGCTGGGCTTCAACACGCTGCTGCAGGCGCGCTTCTAGGACTGGCTTGAAGTGAGACACGCGGCCCGGTTCCCTCCCAGGGAGCCGGGCCGTTGTCGTTCGTGGGCTTCGCGGCGCCCGTCGTCATTCAAGACATACAACCCTTGCGGACCCGCCGTCTGGCCATCCGGTTACAAACCGCTGACACTCCCGCCCTTCCCTGCCTGCTACTCAGCGAATCCCGACGGGCGCCAGGACGACATCCTGTGTGCCCCTGCACAGCGAGAGGGAGACGGCATGCGCGGAATCCTCATGACATGGGCCCTGGTCATCCTCTGGATGGCCGGATGCGGCGGAGCGACACCGGGGAACTCCGCGCCGAGTGGGCCTCCAAGCACCGAGGACTTCTTCCGCAGCGGCTCACGTCTGCGATTCGAGGTCACGACCACCCGCGACGGCCTGCGCTGGCCCGGAAACCTCTTCGACCAGACGCGTGGTGCCGTCTGTGATTGGACCAAGGCCGCCCCCGATGGAGCCTACTACTGCATCAGCGGTGTCGCACCGCAAGGCCTCCTCCTCCGCGTCGGGGAGACGGGTGACTTCTACGCCGATGCGGACTGCTCGCAGCAACTCTGGCTCACCTCCAGCACGGGAGATGCCTCGCCCTTCATCTCCATACGCTCCGCACTACACGATGGACTCCCTCGATTCTTCACCCGAGGTGAGCACTTCACCGGCACGGTTCACACCAGGAAACAGGACGGAGCTTGTGTGCAGCGCCCCATCTCCAATGGAGTCACAGCTTTTCGCGTAGGCCCCGAGGTCCCCGCGGGGACTTTCGTCCGCGGCGAGCTCCGTGAGCGGCACGCAGGCCCCGGCATCGCGACTGTTTTCATCGAGGGCGAAGACGGCTCCTCTCACTTCGACCACCTCCGAGCCACCGAGCACGACCTCCCCTGTCTCGCGGGCCTCGCGAGCGATGACGTCTCCCGATGCCTTCCTCTCCCGCTCAATAATCAGACGGCGTCGGGCCCTACGCCGTCCATCTGGGCGAACGAGACCTGTACCGAACCCGCCTATCATTCCCCGTCCTGCACACTTCCGCGCCTCGCGGTGCATTTCGAATCAAAGCAATGCACCACTCGAATCCACGTCCTCTCTGTCGTGGAACGGCTCACCCAAACCCATTTCCAGCAAGCGGATGGGAATTGCCAACCCACGGCTCTCGCGTTCCCCTGCTACGTGCGCGCCGGAGAGGAAGTCCCCGCCCAGACCTGGCCCGAAGCCATCCCAATCGACATGGCGACCCATGGACGACTCACGGTCCGAGGATTGAACCTGGCCCATTCGGCGATGATACCCACAGCACTGTTAGACACCCAGGTGGGAATGGAGTGCCGATTCCGGAAGGACGTGGAGGGAACCTCGCGCTGCCTCCCAACTTCTCTCGAGCTCAGCTTCACGGGCCTCCACGCCGACAACGCGTGCACCCAGCCCCTTTTCGAGTCCTCTCGCGAGGAGTGTCTCCAGACGTCGCTCGCCACGGTCCGTGACGTGTCGACGGGAGGCTTCAGGGTCCACGAGCGAGGGAGCCGGCATGACGGCGAACTCTTCCAGCGGCTCGTCTCCCCGGATGGCACCACGCGCTGCCTCGAACGGACCAGGCAGCCGGGAGTCACCTATTGGCGAACCGGCGCCGAGATTCCCGCGACATCCTTCGTCCCAGGAACTCCCTCCATCGAGTGACACCCTTCGTTATCGAATCGACGGACGGCGCTGCCAGGTCGAACCCCTGACCCCGTATAGGTCGCGGGCGCGCATCCGCGTCCCGGACGACCAGGGCCAGCATGGGGGCTGTTCCAGGGTCGCGCCGCCTCGTGAGGAGTGTCATGCGTCGCGTCTGTGCAGGGTTGGTGGTGGTGATGTTGGGGGGAGTGGGCTGTGGGGATTCCTCGAACGAGGGCTCACGTCCTGAGGAAAAAACAGACTTCACGTCTCCGGAGTCCTTCTTCAAGGGAGGCTCGCGCATCAAGGTCCAGCGGACGACGACGACCGAGGGCCTGCGCTGGGCGGAGGCCACCTACGACGCCGCACGCCTTCGTCCCTGCACCTGGCAGCCCGTGGCTCCCGACGGAGACCTCTACTGCCTGAGTGACAACCTCCACCGAATCGCCCGGAACGAGCCACCCTTCTACCTCGACGCGAGCTGCACCGAGGAAGGTGTCATCTCCGCGAATCCGCTTCCTGCGGGAACCATCCTCTCGAAGGAAGCACCGCCTCCCGGAGGCTTCCAGCAACTGTTCCATCTGGGTGCCCGTGTCACCGGCTCCGTCTACCTCCGTGACACTTCCGGGGGCTGCCACGCCCTCCCGGACAACGCCTCGCGAGCGGCCTACCGTTTCGGTGACGAGGTCACCGGCAACACGTTCGTGAAAGGCGACTTGCGCCAGCACGTGTCCCAGGATGGCATCGCGGCCCACTTCGTCGAAGGCGAGGATGGCTCCTTCAGCCTCCATCACCTCGAAGCCACCGAACACGGCGTCACCTGCGCTGTTCAGCGGGCCCAGGACGCGTCACAGCGGTGCCTGCCCTCGGGTCCGGACATCGCCATCGCGGCTCTCGGTGGACTGTCCGCGGACGCGAGCTGCAGCGAGCCCGTCTTCATGGCGCCCGCCTGCAATGCGCCCCGCTTCGCCGTCGAACACTCCGCGAGCCGATGCGAGACCGGAGTCAGCGTGTTCTCCACCGGCCCTGTGACGACGGAGCTGTATGCCAGGTCCGAGAACGGGACCTGCATGGAGTCATCCCTCGGCCCGAACGGACCCTGCCTCCATCGCGCCGGACAGGAGCTTCCCCCCACGAGCTGGCCTGAAGCCAGGCACGTCGACATGCAGACCCATGGTCGCCTCGTCGTGCGCGGAGCCCGAATGAATGACTCGCTCCATGTCCCGATGGGCTTGTTCGACACTCGGATGGACACGGCCTGCCACTTCGAGACGGACACGAACGGGCAGTTGCGCTGCTTCCCCACCACACCCGCCTTCAACCTCGGGCTCTACGCGGATGCCTCGTGCACCCAAGCCCTGGCGCAGACCTACGAGGAGCACTGCTACACGGGCCCGTATGCCGTCGTCACGGCCACCACGGAAGGAGACGCGCACCGCGTCTTCCACCTGGGCGCCCAGCACCAGGGCGCCACCTACGCGAAGATCATGCTCACGGGTCAGCCGACCCGCTGCGCCGAGGTGGGCACCCCCGTCACCAGCAAGCGCTGGTTCCTCGGCGAAGAGCTCCCCGCCAGTGAGCTGGTCCCTGGCAGGGCCACCCTCGACTGAGACCCGTTCGTCTTGAGGCCCAGGCGCACGGTGAAACACCGTGCGCCCGTCCTCACGCGGACGTCATCCGCACCACCTCGTCGAACGCGGTGAGCCCCTGCGCCAGCTTCCGCACGGCGGCCTCGCGCAGCGTCCGCATCCCTCCGAGCCGAGCCACCTCCACCAGCTTCTCGTACGGAGCCTCGCGGGAGATGTGATCCCGCAGCTCCCTGCCCGTGGTGACGATTTCAAACACACCCGTGCGGCCGATGTAGCCCGTGTTACGGCAGCGCACGCAGCCCGCGCCCTTGAGCAATCGCACGCCTCCGGGCAGGAGCGGCAGCGGCGCCTGGAGCGCCAGGAGCTCGTCGGGCGTCAACGACACCTCCTCCGCGCAATGACTGCACACCCGCCGCAGCAGACGCTGGGCCATCACCCCGAGCAGACTCTGCGCCAACAGGAAGGACGGCACGCCCAAATCCCGCATGCGCGCCACCGCGCCGAGCGCGTCATTGGTGTGCAGCGTGGACAGCACGAGGTGTCCGGTGAGCGCGGACTGGATGGCGTTCTCCGCCGTCTCCGCGTCGCGAATCTCGCCCACCATGATGACGTCCGGGTCCTGGCGCAGGATGTGCCGCAGCGCCCCTGCGAAATCCAATCCCACCTTGGGCTGCACCTGCACCTGGTTGAACGCGTCCCACACCATTTCGATGGGGTCTTCCACCGTGGTGACGTTGACGTCCGGCCCCGCCAGCGCCTTGAGCGCGGAGTACAGCGTCGTCGTCTTCCCACTGCCCGTGGGCCCCGTTACCAGGATGAGCCCGTGCGGCTGGTCGATCCACGACTCGAAGCTGCCCTTCTCGTCCGGCTCGAAGCCGAGCTGGGCGATGTCCTGCACCAACGTCTCCGGGTCGAAGATGCGGATGACCACCTTCTCGCCGAAGGCCGTGGGCAACGTGCTGACGCGCAACTCCACCTCGCGGCCGTCCCGCTCCGTCTTGATGCGCCCGTCCTGCGGCCTGCGCTTCTCCGAGATGTCGATGCGCGAGAGCATCTTCACGCGCGACACGATCGGCGGATGCACCTGCGCCGGCAGCGAGTACACCGGATGCAACACACCATCGATGCGCAGCCGCACCACGCTCGTCGCGCGCTTGGGCTCGATGTGGATGTCCGAGGCGCGGTTGTCGAACGCGTAGCGCAACAGGTAGTCCACCGCCTGCACCACGGGCCGGTCCGACGCCTCCAGCTCCTGCGTCCCGCTGAGCGAGACGAGCTGCTCGAAGTTGGAGACCTGCGCCCCACCCGACGCCGCGCTGAAGTCATCCGCCGCCCGCGCGAGCGTCTTCTTGAAGCCGTAGATGTCGGAGATGGACTTGAGGATGTCCGCCTTCGAGCTGAGCACCGGCTCCACCGGCAGCCCCGTCAGCCGGTGGAAGCTCTCGAACAGCTCCCGGTCGAACGGGTTCGCCACCGCGACCACCAGGCGCCCCTGCGGCGTGCGCTCCAACGGCAGCAGCACGTGCTTCTGCGCATAGGGCCGCGACACCGTGCGCGTGGCCAACCCCATGTCCAGCTTCAACGGGTCGATCTTCCGGTACGTCAGCCCCGAGGCCCGCGCGGCGGCCTCGGTGACGCGGTCCTCGTCCAGCACGCCGCGGCCATTGGCCAACGGCACCTGGAACGCGGCCACCACCTCCACCGGAGACACGTCGTAGCGCGCGGCGTCCTTGCCGCTCGCGGCGGTCTGCGCCTTGAGCACACGCGCTCGCGCGGCGGACTCCTTCGCGAGCACCTCCTGGGCCTGCTGGGGCGTCAACAGCCCCTGGCCGACGAGCGCCTCCAGGACGAAGAGCGTGGTGAAGTCCACCCGGCTCCTCACGGCAGACGCATTCGGCCCGCTCACGGCTTGTGCCACGTTCTTCTCCTTCCAGCCACCAGCAGCAACAGGACCAATCCACCCAGGAAGGCCGCCGCCGACACGGGCGCGCCCTGGCAGCCACAGCCGTCCGGACCACCCGGGCCCTTCGGCGGCCCCGCGTCCACGGGCGGCGGAGGCGGCGTGCCCGCGTCGTTGCACAGCGTGCACGAGCCCGCGTCCGGCTTGGCCAGCGGATCGTAACAGGTGCCCGCCGCCGAGCAGAGCATGGAGGGCGCGCAGTCCTTCTCCGTCCGACAGACGGGCAGACAGGCGGAGCTGCCCTGCTCCACCGTGCCGCACCTCAGTGTCCCGTCACAGGACGTGGCCGAGCAGGCCCGGACACACGCCCGCTCACCGTCCTTGTTCACCACCTGGCACGACGTCCCACCCGGGCACGCGCACGCCGACACCGAGCACGGCTGCGCGCAGACGCCCTCCGTCCCCCCTTCCGCGAAGAGGCAGTACTGGTTGGTGCCGCACTGCGCATCCGCCGTGCACGCATCCCCCACCTGCTTGCCCGCCGTCTGCCGAGGCACGCAGACGCGGTCGCACGTCCTGCAAACGGAGTTGCTGTCGCAATCCGCATCACCATAGCAACCGGGGACGCAGAGGTTCCCCTCGGGGCGCGTCTCGCAGGTATAGCCGGGCCGACAGTCGCTCCCGCCGGGCGTACAGGTCTTCAGACAGATGGAGCCCTGACCGGGGACGTCCGAGCACTCGGCGCCCGCGGGGCAGGAGCCCGCGCCGCTGCACGTCTCCGTGCAGTAGCCCAGATCCCACCGGTCGAACTCACCGTTGCCCGAGGGCGGGTCCACCGGCGCGATGCAGACGCCGTTCGTGTTGCCACAGCTGCGCGGGCCCGGCGTGCACTCGCGGCCCACGGGCGTGACGCCGTCGGGCAGCGCCGGAAGACAGGCCTTCGTATAGCCATTCACCGCCGCGGAGTCGCGGCAGACATAGGGCGCGGGGCACTCGCCGGAGGTGTTGCCGAAGCAGCCCTTCGCGCAGACCTTCAGGTCCTTGCCCGACACCGTGGACGGCGCGGTGACACACGTCAGGCCCGTGGTGCACGTGCCGCTCTCGCACGGGGAGCCGACCGCGCCCGTCTTCGGATAGAAGCGGCACAGCGCCGTCCTGTCGTAGTCCGCCAACTGCCGCCGCGACACGCCCGAGGGCAAGTCGAAGAACATCACCGCGCCAATGGCCTCGAAGCTGTCACCGAGCCCCAGGCAGTGGCCGATTTCGTGGGTCAGCACACTCTGGATGTCCATGCGCCCCGCGGGCGTGGGCGTCAGCGTGGACCAGGAGTAGTTCACCGCGTTGAGATAGACATCACACTGGTACACGTAGCCGCTGAAGGTCAGCGCCCTCGCGGCCGCGGGCCTGTCGCCTCCGTTGAGCGTGTCCGCGTAGTGCGGGTCGTTCGCGCTCGTCACCCAGACGGGGACGACGTTGAAGCGGTCCCCCGGGTCATCCACGTTCGCCATGGGTGAGCCCGTCGTCGCCACGCCGCCGTCCGTCGGGAAGGAGAACGTGGGCCACGCGCAGGTCGTCCCCTGCCAGGTCTCGAAGGCCGCGCGGCTGGCCGCCGTCACCAGGGCCAAATCGTTGCCGGCGGGCTGGGCCGCACGCCCGTCCACGTAGAAGACGAAGGGGTCCGACGGCGTGCTGAGCACCCGGTGGCCCAGGTCCTTGTATTCCAGCACCTGCTGCGCCGCCGCCGTGGCGGCCAACAACAGCCCAAGTACGACGGCGCTCCGCTGCGAACCCCGATTCATCGATGAGACCCCTCCCACGTCGCCTGACTCCCGGCATGCGGCCGGCAGGGCGATGGGACGGCCAGTCTACTCGCGAACGATTCGCCTCGTGGCACCCACGCCACTTTCCACCCGGGACTCAGTTCCCCCGGACGGCGCGCACCGTGGCGTCCACCAGCGACTCGGGCGTGGGCCGCTCGGCGATGGCCGAGGCCGGCAACCCCAGTTGCTCCAGCGCCGAGGCCGTCGTCGGACCGATGGCCACCACCCGCGCGGCGCCCAACCGCTCGCGCCCCGCGGCCTCCAGGAAGGCCTCCGCCGTGCGCGGAGAGGCGAACACCGCCACGTCGGGCGGCGAGGCCCCCAGCAGCTCCAGCGCCTCCAGGGGCAGCTCCGCCGGCAGCGAGCGATAGGCCGTCACCCGCGTGACGAGCACCCCGGCCTCCCGCAGCGCGTCCTCCAGCTCCCGCCGACCGTCCTCCGCCGCGGGCAGCAGCACCTCGTCCCCGGACTGCAGGCCGTCCTTGAGCATCTCGAACAGCGCCTGCCCCGTGCCCTCCTCGGGCTCCGCGGCGACGTCCAGCCCATAGCCCTTCACCGCGCGCGCGGTGCGAGGCCCCACCGCCGCCAACTTCACGCGGGAGAGCCGCTCGGACGTGCCCGCCTCCCGGAGCGCGTCCAGCAGCGCGTCCACCGCGGACGGGCTCGCGAACACCACCCAGCGGTAGCGCTGGATGTGCTCCGCGGCCGACGCCAGCGGGCGCGGGTCCTCCGGCGGACGCAGCTCCAGCAGCGGGAGGCTGAGCACCTCCGCGCCCTCGTCCTCCAGGAGGAAGCACAGCTCTTCGGCCCGCTCACGCGGGCGCGTCACCAAGACTCGGATGCCTTCCAGTCGCCGTTCCACGCGCGCGGCAGTCTAGGGCCGCGAGCCCGGGCGGCGAGCGAAATCACGCAGGATGTCCGCCGCGCCACGCGACAGCAGGTCGTCCGCGAGCGCCTCGCCCAGCTCGGCCGCCTTCGCCACGGGGCCACGCACCTCGCCCCGCACCACGTGTGCGCCATCCGGCCGGCCCACGAGTCCGCGCAGATGCACCTGGCCCTCGGACACCGTGGCATGCCCCGCCAGAGGCACCGTGCAGCCGCCCTCCAGCTTCGCCAGCAGCGCCCGCTCGGCCGTCACCGCCACCCGCGTCGTCGCGTGCTCCAGCGGCGCGAGCAGCCCGCACACCCGCGCGTCCTCACCGCGGCACTGGATGGCGAGCACCCCCTGCCCCACCGCCGGCAGGCTCACGTCGGCGGAAAGCACCTCCGTGATGACGTGCTCCAGCCCCAGTCGCTTGAGCCCCGCGTGCGCCAACAGCGCGCCGGCCAGCCCCAGCTCCTTCGTCTTCGCCAGGCGCGTCTGCACGTTGCCGCGCACGCTCACGATTTCGAGGTCCGGCCGGCGCGAGCGCAGGATGCAGCTGCGGCGCAGCGAGGACGTCCCGATGCGAGCCCCCTGAGGCAACGCGTCCACCGTCGTCTGGCCCGCGGTGCCGCAGAAGGCATCCCGGGGGTCCTCGCGCTCGGGCACCGCCGCGAGCACCAGGCCCTCGGGCAGCTCGGACGTCATGTCCTTCAGGCTGTGCACCGCGATGTCGGCGCGCCCGTCGATGAGCGCCTGTTCAATTTCCTTCACGAACAGGCCCTTGCCGCCCACCGAGGACAGGGGCGCGGACAGGAAGCGGTCCCCCTCGGTGGTCATCTCGACGAAGGACACCTCGAGGCCCGGGTGGTGGGACTTCAGGAGCGCGCCCACGTGACGCGCCTGCCAGAGCGCCAGCGGGCTCTGCCGGGTGGCGATGCGCACGGACGTCATCGCTTCGCCCCCGTGGCCACCTGCGACGGGCCCTGCGCGGGCATGGCCTGCGACTGCTGCTCCGCCGCCTCCAGCTCCGCCTCGAGCAACCCGAACAGCTCTGCGGCGGCGCCCGCCAGCCGGTTGCCCTCGCCCTCCGGCCCCACCGCGCGCAGGCGCGAGGTCGGCTCGTGCAACAGCTTGTTGACGATGGCGCGCCCCATGGCCTCGATGCTCTTGCGCTGCTTGTCCGTCAACCCATCCCCCAGCGACGTCAACGTCCGCTCCACCTCCGCGCGGGCAATCGCCTCCGCGCGCTGCCGCAACCTCGCCAGCACCGGCATCCCCTCGCGCAGGGCACGCTCCTTGACGAAGCGCGCCACCTCCTGCGCCACCAACACCCCCGCCTTGTGCGCCTCCTCGGCGCGCGCGGCGGCGTTGTCCGCGACGAACTTCTGGATGTCGTCCACGTCGTAGGCGTGCACCCAGTCCAGCGTGCCCACCCCGGGGTCGATGTCCCGCGGCACCGCCAGGTCCACCATGAACAGCGGGCGGCCACGGCGCGCCTTGCCCACCGCGCCCACGTTGTCCCGCGTGAACAGCGGCACCGGCGACGCCGTGCTGCACACCACCACGTCCGCCGCCGTCAGCAGCGTGAAGAGCTCCTCGAAGGGCCTCGCCGTCCCGCCCACCTCGGCCGCCAGCGCCTCCGCGCGCGCCAGGGTGCGGTTGGTGATGAAGAGCTTCGTCGCGCCCGCCTGCTGCAGGTGCCGCGCCGCCAGCTCCCCCATCTCCCCCGCCCCCACCACCAGCACCGTCTTGCCCTTCAGCCCGTCGAACACCTTGCTCGCCAGCTGCACCGCCGCGGACGCCATGGACGTCGCCGCGCGGCCGATGGCCGTCTCGGTGCGCACCCGCTTGGCGCAGCCGAACGCCGCCGCGCACGCCCGCGTCAGCTCACCGCGCACCGCGCCCGCGCCCTGCCCGCGCTCGAAGGCGTCCTTCACCTGGCCCAGAATCTGCGCCTCGCCCAGCACCATGGAGTCCAGGCTGGACGCCACCCGGAACAGGTGGATGAGCGCGGCCTCGCCCCGGTGCTCGTACAGGTGCTCGGCCGCCTCGGGCCCGCCCAGCGCCTGCAGCTCCGACACGGCGCGCTCCCGGGCCACGCCCCCATCCGGCGCGGACAGGTACACCTCCACCCGGTTGCAGGTGGAGACCCACAACACCTCCACCGGGGCCTGCGCCAGCTTCTGGAGCACCTCCACCTGACGCGCTTCGGACAGGGCCAGCCGCTCGCGCACCACCAGGGGCGCCGTGCGGTGGGACAGGCCAATGCAGACGAGCTCCATACTCAGGGAATCCTCATGACGGCGGCCGCGGTCGGCGTCGCGTCATACGAGGTGAGGAAGGACACCAGCACCAGGCAGAAGCCCGCCATGGTCAGCAATGCCACACGCCTCCCACGCCAGCCGGCGAAGATGCGCGCGTTGACCAGCGCCGCGAACACCGCCCACGCCACCACCGTGGCGATGGACTTGCCGTCCCACTGCCAGCCCACCGTGGTCGTCACGAAGAAGGCCCCCGTCGCCAGGGTGATCGACAGCGCGATGAAGCCCCACACCACCAACCGCCGGTTGAGGGTGTCCAGGAACTCCAGCGACGGCAGCCGCGCGAACAACAGCCCGAAGCGCTTGGCCCGCACCTGCCGCTCCATCAGCAGGTACATGACGCCCACCCCCGCGGCCACCGCGAACGCCGCCAGCCCCAACAGCGCCAGCGAGATGTGCAGGGGCAACAGGGGCTGACGCACGCCGGGAGGCAGCGGCGACTGGCCCCCGTGCAGCAGCAGGCCGGGCAGGAGCACCGTCACCGCCAGCGGCGTCAGGAACGCGCCGATGACGGGCCGGCGGTAGCGCACGTCCAGCGCCAGGAAGATGGCCAATAGCAGGAAGGCCAGCGCGGAGAAGCCCTGCGCCAGGCCCACCGGACGGCCGCTCTGGACGCCCAGGAGCTCGAACAGGGCCACGCCGTGGAGCACCAGCCCGCCGCCCACCAGGACGCGACCGGCCATGGCCAGCCCTTCCGACTGGCGGACGAGGTAGGCGAGGTAGGCCACGGCGGCGATGCCGTATGCGTGGCAGGCGAGCGATACGAGCGTGTGGCTCATGGAATCAGGCTCATAACCGCGGCAGACAGGCGAATCAGCCCATCTTGTTGAGGAGGAACGCCGCCAACAGGTCCGTCTCCGAATCGGGCTTCTTCCCCGCCGACTCCGGCTTCGGAGCGCCAGAGGGGACCTCCGTCACATACCCCGGAACGACCTCGTAGGCGGACTCCCCCACCAGCACCGAGTCGGCCATCTGCTCGGCCCCCAGTCGGGAGAGCTGCTCCTCGGTCTTCACCTTGGCCACCAGGCCGTGGGTGTCCTCGCCCGACACCAGTTGCAGGAAATGCACGGCCGGCGAGACGGCAAAGGCCGTTCCACCCTCGGCCATGACCACCAGCCGGCCGTCACGCAGGTCCGCTTTGTCAGCCAGTGCCCACTCCTCGAGCTGGGCCTGGGGCAGGAAGAGCTTCGTCACGCCCGCCAGCCTACACCAGCGCCGCGCCCGGGGGGCGGATGATCCTTCCAGGTGAAACCCAGGGCTCCCGGCCGCATCATTGCGGGCGGACTGGCCCTGGCCCACCGGTTCTTGCAGCCCCACGAGGCGCGTACTAGACGACGCGCCGTGCAGGCCACAGAGGGCCCCAAGGAGACATCATGGCAGGCGACAACGTGACGAATGTCGGAGACAACGACTTCCAGAAGCAGGTGCTGGACTCCGAGCAGCCCGTGCTGGTGGATTTCTGGGCGACCTGGTGCGCGCCGTGCCGCGCCATCGCGCCCTCCATCGACGCGCTCGCCGAGCAGTACAAGGGCCAGGTGAAGTTCACCAAGCTCAACATCGACGACAACCAGGGCACGCCGCAGAACTACGGCATCCGCTCCATCCCCACGCTGCTCGTCTTCAAGGGCGGCCAGGTCGTGGAGCAGATCGTCGGCGCCGTCCCCAAGGCGCGCATCGAGGACGCCCTCAAGAAGGCGCTGTAGCCTCCGAGCGCCGGGCACGGGCTTGGCGGGTCGAGGCCAATGCCTCCCGCCCACGCCCTGTCCGGCGCTTCGTCGTACCGCCAGACGCCCCACGCCGTTTCATTTCCGGGACGAATCCACCCGCGCTCCGCTCCTTCGCGTGACGCGCTTCGTCTCGCACCCAGCGTGAGTCCATTGCGCGGCCCCGCCAATCCCACGCCACGCGCACGCAAACTTTTCGCGCCCTCTCAGCGATTTCTCAGACTTCGCGCCATTTTCATCCGCGCGGACAAATCCACCGCGATGCGCAAATCAGTACGCATGGCACGTGTGGGAAACACGTATCCCTTTGCAGTCGTGTCACCAATTTTTCGGGACGACTTGCGAGTCATGAGAGACCCCTCCCAGGCTGTATTGACAACGTTGACATCCACCGCCAAATAAGCGCATTGGGAGTCTTGCTTTGTTTGACTGTTTTCACGGGAGTTTTCATGGCACGACCACGTAAGGAGTTGTCGAAGGTCCCCCTGACCCCCGCCATGGTGAATTGGGCGGAGGCGCTGGGTGACGCGATTGGCCGAGGCGTCCTCCGGGCAATGAACCAGGGCATGCCGCTGTCGAGCGGCTCGGGGAGCAGCAATGCGCTGTCGGCGAGCCGTCGGCGCGGCCGTCCGCCCAAGGCCCTTGCGGGCAACATGGTGGCGGCGGACCGGCGTTGCACGATGCCGGATTGCACGCGCGAGCAGCGCTCGAAGGGGCTGTGTTCAGCCCATTACCAGGCGGAGCGGCGTCGCTTGTTGGCGGGTGGCAAGCCCGCCTGAGACACAGCGGTACGCGGTGGCGCCCACGGCCCTGGGCGAGCCACCCGCCGTCAATGCGTGTCAGGGGTGGGCATTCCCTCGCATGACGGGCAGGCTCGCGAGGGAGGCACGATGCGTCACTTCGCCTGCCAGGGGTCCGCTTCCGTGCTGGTCGCCTTGAGCAGCTCCCAGGCCGAAAGCACATCCACCACCCGCTCCAGCTCATTGGGCAGCGAGCGCGCGCGCTGCGAGCGCAGGTAGTCCTCCGCGAAGGCCCGCAGGCGATTGCCCACGAAGAGCCGGGCCAGGGCCACCTCCGTCTGTCCACTGAAGTCGAGGAAGCGGATGCCGAAGCCGCTGCGGCCCCCGGGGCCGTCCTCGCGCTCCTCGCGGACGATCTCCGCCCGGGCCCTCACGGGCGCCGCGCCCGGCTCCAGCGAGAAGCTCACGCCCAGCACCGTCCCCATCGGCAGGTAGAAGGTGCTCTCCAGGAAGGCGCCGCTGACGCTGACGTTGATGGACGCCAGGCTCGCCGCGAACCGGCGCCCGCCCTGGTCGTCATCCACCCAGACCTCGAAGCGTGTCGTCAGCTGCGCCCGGGGGAACTCCCGGTGCTCCGGGTCCCCCTGGTTCTGCTCGATGACGGGCAACAGCGCCGCCACGGGCGTGGGGGCCACCGTCGGAGGCCTGCGAGGCTCCTCCTTCACCGGGGCGCCCGGCCGCGCCACCACCGTCGCCGCCGGGGGCTTCACGTCCCTCGCCGCCTGGGGAAGCTCCGCCACGCGGACACTCCCCGTCGCCTTCTGCCCACCCTTCCTCTGCATGCCTGACCTCCACCGGCCCGGGAGGGATTCACCCTCCCCCCGGAATTGGTGGGTTGATTCATACACCACCCTGGGCCGGGCGCCGAGCGCTCGTGACGACCTCGTGAGTCTCCCGTCGTCGCGCGGCTCGCGATGTCTCAGAACATGTGACGACGCATGCTGATGTTCACCAGCAAGCCAATGCTGAGCATCACGGACATCATGGAAGACCCGCCATAACTCATCAGCGGCAGGGTGATTCCCGTCACCGGCAACAAGCCGATGACCATGCCGATGTTCTCGAACACCTGCCAGAAGAGCATGGCCACGACGCCCACGGCGACGAAGGCGCCGAACCTGTCTCGGGCGCTGAACCCCACGCCCAGGCCGAAGATGAAGATGGCGCCATAGAGCACCAACAGGAGGGTGCACAGCACGAAGCCGTGCTCCTCCGCCCACACCGAGAAGATGAAGTCGGTGTGCTGCTCGGGCAGGAAGCGCAGGCCCGTCTGGGTCCCCTCGCGCCAGCCCTTGCCGGACACGCCGCCGCTGCCCACCGCGATTTTCGACTGCGCGGCGTGGTAGCCGCTGCCGCGCAGGTCCGCCTCGGGGTCCAACCACCCGGAGATGCGCTGGCTCTGGTGCTTCTTCAGGTGGTGCCGGACGATGGTGGGCCGAGGCTCGGGCACCTCGCGGATGTAGTCGTTCCAGATGACGATGGCGCCCGCGAGCACGCCCGCCACCAGCGTGGCCACCAGGTACCAGCGCACCTTGCCGAAGAGGATGACGGTGAGCGAGGACAGGCCGATCATCAGCGCGGTGCCCAGGTCCGGCTGCACCAGCACCAGGATGAAGGGCACGCCCACCACCACCAGCGGCTTCCACAGCCGCACCAGGCCGTAGGACGGCTCATTGGGGCGGAAGTCGTCGTGGTAGACCTTGGCCAGCATCAGCACGACGCCAATCTTCATGAACTCCGCGGGCTGCAGGCGGAACGGGCCGATGGCGAACCAGCTCTCGGCGCCCTTGGCGGTGTGGCCGACGAAGCGCAGCGCGATGAGCGCCAGGATGTTGGCGATGTAGATGGGCATCGCCATGCGTTGGATCCAGCGGTAGTCCACCAGGCACACCACCAGCACCGCGACGATGCCCAGGCCCAGGTACAGGGCCTGGCTGGACCACACGGGCGCCAGCGGAGGACGCGACGCCGAGGCCAGGTTCCAGATGCCCAGCAGGGCCACGGCCAGCACGCAGAAGATGAGCCCCCACGGCACGTGGGGCACCATCCGCCGCTCAATCCTGAGTTGCATGCCTGTCCTCTGACTCCTCGTCGCCCGGGAGCTGCGTGGGGGGACGCACGCCGCGCGTCATGGCCGCCTCGTCGGGGGACGGCGCGCGGAACATCGACGGGGTGTAGGGCTGGTTGGGACGCGGCGGCGGCGCCGTGGCGTCCAGCTTCTTGAGGTCCAGGTACTTCTGGATGACGGCCATCGCCGTGGGCGCCGCGTCCGAGCCGCCGTGGCCGCCGTGCTCGTTGAGCACCACCACCGCGATTTCAGGCTGGTCCGCCGGGGCGAAGCCCGCGAACCAGGCGTGATCTCGCTCGAAGAAGCTCATCTGGTGCGTCTTCAGGCGGATGGCGCCCAGGCGCGCCACCTGCGCGGTGCCCGTCTTCGCCGCCACCTTCACGTCCAGGTCGCGCATGTACTTCAGGCGCGAGCGGTACGACGTGCCGCCCGGCTCGTGGGCCACCTTCACCAGGCCATCGATGACGGCCTTCAGGTGCGCGGGCGGCAGGTCCACCCGACGGACGACCTCCGGCTTGAACTCCTCGATGACCTGGCCGTCCAGGTTCTCCAGCCGCTGCACCATCTGCGGCTTGTACAGCGTGCCGCCGTTGGCGATGGCCGCGTACATCAGCGCGAGCTGCAGCGGCGTGACGTTGTTGTCACCCTGGCCGATGGCGCTGTTGAGCGCCATGCCCTTGGTGTAGCCGCCGGGCGAGGCTTTGTCGTGGTACGCGCTGGTCGGCATGATGCCGGGCACCTCCGCCACCACGTTGATGCCAGTGGGGCTGCCCAGGCCCAGCGACTTGCCCATCTCTCCAATCGGGTCCAGGCCGATGGTGTCCGCCACCTTGTAGAACCAGGTGTCGCAAGAGCTCTTCATCGCGTCCAGCCCGTCGACGTGGCCGTGCCCGCGGTCCAGGTGGCAGCGCCAGGTGCGCGCGCCCAGCCGGTAGCCGCCGGGGCAGTTCACGATCGTCTCCGGGCGGAACGCGCCGGACTTGAACGCCGCCAGCGCGGTGACGACCTTGAAGGTGGAGCCCGGGCTGTAGTGCTCGGCCGCCACGCGGTTGACCATGGGCTCCAGGGGGTCTCTGGACAGCAGCGCCATCTGCGTGGGCGTCACGCGGCCCGTCAGGAGGTTGGGGTCGAAGCCGGGCCGGGACACCAGCGCGCGGATGAAGCCCGTGTGCACGTCGATGGCCACCACCGCGCCGGTGACGCCCGGGAAGGCGCGCTCGGCCTCTTCCTGCAGGCGCATGTCGATGGACAGCACCAGGTTGCTGCCCGCCTTGGGCTGCACCACGGCGTTGTCGCCCAGCTTGACGTTGAGCTCCTCGATCTTCTGGCCGCGCGCGTTGACCACTTCCTTGCGCACGCCGTCCTGGCCGCGCAGGCGCTGCTCGAAGTAGCGCTCCAGGCCGCGCCGGCCGATGTAGTCCCCCAGGGCGTAGCGCGAGCCGTCGCCGTTGAGCCGCTCGAGCTCCTCCTGGGTGATTTCGTTCATGTAGCCCAGCACGTGCGACAGCACCGTGTTGGTCCGGTAGAAGCGGTGCGGGACGGGCGCCACCTCCACGCCGTCCAGGATGTCCCGGCGCGCCGCCAGCCTGTCGTACTCGTCGCGCGTCAGGTCCACGCGCACCGGCACCGGCTGGAAGGGCGCGTTGCGCCGGCCCTGGCGCACCAGGTCCTCCACCTTCTTCGCCTGGTCCACGTCCCACTGGAGCAGCTCCGCCAGCCGCGGGATGACCTGCGCGAAGCAGTCCGTGCAGAAGGCGGGGGTGACGACGGCGTCGAAGGACGGGCGGCTGTCGACGAGGATGGTGCCGCGCGAGTCCTTGATGACGCCGCGGTCGGCGCGCAGCCGCACCTCCTTGACGAAGTTGGCCACGCTCTTGGCGGAGTACTCCTCGCCGCGCGTGATCTGCAGGCGGTAGAGCTGGATGGACAACAGGACCAGGCCCAGGGACATGGCCAGGCCCAGCCACAGGAAGCGCCGGCGCAGCTCGCGGCCCGGCGTCGTGTTGCCCAGCGTGGGGGGCGTCACCTCAGCAACCCCGCCGGACGGTCCTGCGCGGCCTCGAAGCGGCGCAGGAGCGGGAAGAGCGCCAGCGCCGCCAGCCCCGTGAGCGCCACCTGCAGCGGCAGCCCCGCGAGCGCCGGCGCCGTGCCGCCATCCTTCACCGTCAGCCAGGTGAAGAAGGCCGCGAGCAGGCCATGCCCCACGTCCGCGCCCATGGCGAACAGCGCGAACGACAGCCCGCCGCGCACGTCGACGAAGGTGGACACCAGCCGCCCGACGAGGAAGGTGAACACGGCCAGGAAGGTGAACAGCCCCGTGGGCTGGCCACTCATGAGGTCCAGCAGGTAGCCCACCGCGAACGCGGAGAAGGCGCCTTCGAGCAGCGTGGCGCGCAGCGCGAGGAACGCCACCAGCACGACGGTGACGTCGATGCGGCCCAGCACGAGCCCCGCCTGCTTGACGACCACGGACTCCAACGTGAGCAGCGCCAGCGCGATGCCCACCGTCACCAGGAACTTCATTTCGACGCACCCTCCGCCGCGCTGCCCTGCGCCATCGCCTTGTAGGGACTGCCCACCACCAGCACCTCCTCCAGCTTGCTGGTGTCCACCGCCGGCACGATGTCCGCGCCCTGGAACATGCCGTGCTCCTTCTTCTCCAGGTTCGTCACCCGGCCCACCACCAGGCCCGGAGGATAGATGCCATCCGTGCCGGAGGTGATGATGAGGTCGCCGTTGTCCACGTCCTCGGTGCGCAGCATGTTCTCCAGCTTGAGCGGCCCGCTGCCCGCCCCCGACGCCGTGCCCCGCGCCCGGGAGCGCTGCACCAGCACCGCCACCCGGCTCTGCGAGTCCGTCACCAGCGCCACGTCCGAATAGCTGGAGGTCGCCCGGATGACCTGCCCCACGATTCCGTCCGGCGTCACCACCGACATGCCCCGGAACACCCCGTCCTTCTCCCCGCCGCTGATGCGCACCGACAACAGCTTCGCCACCGGGTTGACGCCCACCACCCGCGCCGGAATCTCCGGCCCCGGCGCCACCTCCGCGTACCCCAACAGCTTGCGCAGCCGCTCGTTCTCCGTGCGCGACTCCCCCAGGGCCTGCACCGAGGCGCGCAGCTGGAGGTTCTCCAGCCGCAGCGCGTCATTCTCCTGCCTCACCCCGCGCAGATCGAGGTAGTGGCGCACCGCGGACACCGAGCCCTCGATGGTGGCGGTGAGCGCCTGCTGCACGGGCGAGGTGACGGCGATGACCGCCCGGTCGATGGGGTTGGGGTCCCTGCCCTTGCGCCCGCTCAGCAAGAAGGCGACCAGCGGGTAGAGGAGCAGGACGCCGACAATCAGGGGACGCCGGTATCGCTTGAGGAGCGACAGCACAGAGGGGAATTCCGGGGTGGGAGGAGGAAGCGGAGGGAGGGGGTGCGGCTAAACTCTCTAAATCGCTTGCATTTTCTGGTGCAGTGTCCTAGGCAGTCAAGGCCCGCGAGGGGGGTGGTCGCTGGTCCGCCACCCTTCAGCCGGGCTACCAACAACACCGCGTCGCGAGTCCTTCCGCACGACTTTTCTCGGCGCGTTTGCTCTCCGAAGTGACGACAATGGACGGTCTGAACCCCCGGAAGGTCCTCTCCCTGCTGTTCATCATCGGCATCGCGGTGGTGTTCACGCTGCAATTCGGGCCGGGCAGCACCGGCTTCGGCGCCTCGGGTCCGGTGACGGCACCCGGCTCGGTGGCCACCGTGAACGGCAAGGAGATTCCGCTGCGCGACTTCGCCACGGCCTGGGCCCGGCAGATGAGCTTCCTGCGAGCGCAGGGCAGCCCCATCCCCGAGTCCGTGGCCCGCCAGTTCGGCATGCACAATCAGGTGCTCGACAGGCTGGTGAACACGGAGTTGCTCGCCCAGGCGGCCGAGCAGCGCGGCATCACCCCGTCGGATGAGGAGCTGCGCAAGCTCATCCATCAGAACACGGACTTCCACGCCAAGGAGGGCGGGTTCGACTTCGCGCGCTACCAGCAGGTGCTGCGCGACTTCTACCGGAAGACGCCGCCGGAGTTCGAGACGGAGCTGCGCCGGCAGCTGGCCGCGCAGAAGATGATGGAGGTCGTCCGCGCCAATGCCACCGTGTCCGACGACGAGGTGCGCGCGCGCTACGAGAAGGACGGCAACCAGGCCAAGGTCGTCTTCGCGCGCTTCCTGCCCACCATGTACGCGGACAAGGTCGCCGCGCCCACGCCCGCGCAGCTGACGGAGTGGAAGAAGGCGCACGAGAAGGAGATCAAGGACTACTTCGAGGCCAACCGCTTCGTGTACCAGCAGCCCGAGCGCATCCGCGCGCGCCAGGTGCTGGTGAAGCTGCCCCCGGAGGCGACCGCCGAGCAGAAGGCGGAGGCGCTCAAGAAGGCGGAGGCGCTGAAGAAGGAGATCGACGGCGGCAAGGACTTCGCGCAGGTGGCGCGTGACTCCAGCGAGGACCCGGGCAGCAAGGCGCGCGGTGGCGACCTGGGCTGGGTGGAGCGCGGCAGCTGGGAGCCGGTGCTGGCGGACGCGGCGTTCGCGCTCAAGGCGGGCGAGGTGACGGCGCCGGTGGAGACGAAGTTCGGCGTGCACCTGGTGAAGGTGGAGGAGAAGCAGGCCGCCCAGGACAAGAAGCTGGAGGAGGTCCAGGACGAGATCGCCACCACGCTCTTCAAGCAGGAGCGCGCCAAGGAGACGGCGAAGGCGGAGGCCCAGAAGGCGCTGGCCACGGTGCAGGGTGGCAAGACGCTCAAGGAGCTCTTCCCCGCGGAGAAGGAGCAGCCGGCGCTGTTGCGCTTCGAGACGGAGACCCGTCCGGAGGCGGTGGAGACCGACAGCTTCACGGCCGAGGGTGAGGCGGTGCCGCACCTGGGCCCCGCGCCCGCGCTGGTGAAGGCGGCCTTCGCGGTGAGCGCGCCCCAGGTGCTGGGCGAGGTCTTCCCGGTGGGCGAGGGCTTCGTGGTGGCGCAGGTGGTCGAGCGCCAGAAGCCGGACACCGCGGGCTTCGAGCAGAAGAAGGACGCGCTGCGCGTGCAGGCCCAGCAGGCCAAGCAGATTGAAGTGACGGAGTCCTTCCTCAAGGCGCTGAAGAAGGGCGGCAACGTGGTGACCAACCCCGAGGCCATCGACTCGGTGGTCGGCGCCGGGTAGTCACCCGTTTCGTCGAGCAGCACGTGAGGGCCGGGCCGAGGGACTTCCCTCCCCGGCCCTCTCGCTTTGCGGGGTCGCCGTTCAGCGCACCGGGAAGTCGGAGCCGCCGGAGGACGAGTCCGGGCCCGGAGGCTCCGCGACGCAGAGGGCATCCCGGCCCCGGGCCTTGGCGCCGTACATGGCGAAGTCCGCGGAGCGGATGAGGTCCAGCGCGGAGGTGGCGTGGTCCGGGTAGGTGGCCACGCCGACGCTGGCGGTGACGCGCACGTCCAGGCCGTGCTCCTGGAGGAAGGAGCGCCCGCGGAAGGCCTCGCACACCTTCTGGCCAATCTGGGCCGCGCCGTCCTGGTCCGTCTCCACCAGGAGGATGGCGAACTCGTCGCCCCCGTAGCGGAACACGGCGTCCAGCCCGTTGCGCCCCAGGGACATGAGCAGGTCGCCCACCTCCTTCAGCGTGGCGCTGCCCATCAGGTGGCCGAACCTGTCGTTCACGCTCTTGAAGTGGTCCAGGTCCAGGAACACGAGCGACAGCGGGTGGCGGAAGCGCGCCGAGCGCTTCACCTCCGTGTCCAGCAGCGCGCGCAGGTGCCGGGCGTTGTAGCAGCCGGTGTGCTCGTCGGTGATGGTGAGCTCCTGCACCCGGCGGAAGTTGCGCGCGTTCTCAATCGCGATGGCCGCGTAGTCCGCGATGGCCGTCAGCGTGGTGAGGTCGTCGTTGGAGAACGGCGGGTCCGTGGGGCCGTTGACCAGCTCGATGACGCCCAGCACGTGCCCGCGCGACAGCAGGGGCACGGCGAGGATGGAGCGGGTGTGGAAGGCGGAGGCCTCGTCGAAGCGGGGCGCGAAGCTGGGGTCCCCGCCCACGTCGTGCACCAGCCGGGCGACGCCGGAGGAGAACACGGCCCCGGCGATGCCCTCACCGGGGTTGAGCTGCAGGCCCTTGAGGACGCCGGCGCCCTCGCCCACCGCGATTTCGAAGTAGAGCTTCCCGGTGCGCTCGTCCAGGAGGATGAGGGACCAGTTGCGAGGCAGCAGCAGGCTGCTGACCTTCTGCATGACGAGCGCGAGCACCTCGCGCAGCTCCAGCGTGGACGTCAACGCCTTCGCCATCTCGTTGTAGGCGGCCAGTTGCTCCACCGTCCGCTTCATGGCCGACAGGAGGTCCGCGGGATTCATCCGTAGAGTCCACTCCGAGGCGCAAGTCTGCTAAGGCCTGGAGCCGTAACATGCACACGCACGCTGATCAAACGTTGCTCGTCCTGGCCTCCGGTTCTCCCCGTCGCCGGGACTTCCTGTCGCAACTGGGGCTCACTTTTACCGTCTCCGCGGCGGACATCGACGAGACGCCCCACCCAGGCGAGGAGGCGGCCGCCTACGTCCTGCGGCTGGCGCGCGAGAAGGCCCGCGTCGTGGCCGAGCGCTCGCCGGGCGCCTTCGTGCTCGCGGCGGACACCACGGTGGCACTGGGCATGACGCTGCTGGGCAAGCCCCAGGACCCGGCCGAGGCCCGCGCCATGCTCACCAGCCTGTCCGGGAAGACGCACGATGTGTACACGGGCGTCGCGCTCGCGGGCCGGTATGACGAGGCGCTCGCGGTCCACACGCGCGTCACCTTCCGGGAGCTGAGCGCCGGCGAAATCGACTGGTACGTGGGCACGGGCGAGCCGGTGGACCGGGCGGGCGCCTATGCCATCCAGGGCAAGGGCGGCTTCCTCGTCGCGCGCATCGAGGGCAGCCCCACCAACGTCGTCGGCCTGCCGCTGGGCGAGACGCTCGCGCTGCTGACGCGCGCCGGCGTGCCCCTGGCCTGGAAGCCCACGCCATGAGCACGGGCCTGGCGGAGCGGCTGGCGTCGGTGAAGGCGCGCATCGCGAAGGCGTGCGAGCGCGCGGGGCGTCCGGTGGAGTCGGTGACGCTGGTGGCGGTGTCCAAGCTCAAGCCGGCGGCGCTCATCCGCGAGGCATACGCTGCGGGTCAGCGCGACTTCGGGGAGAACTACGCGCAGGAGCTGCGCGACAAGGCCCAGGAGCTGTCGGACCTGGAGGGCCTGCGCTGGCACGCCATCGGCCCCCTGCAGACGAACAAGGTGAAGTACGTGGCGAAGGTGGCCAGCGCCTTCCATGCGTTGGACCGGCTGGAGGTGGCGCGCGAGCTGTCCAAGCGGCGCGAGGGCACCTCTCCCCTCCCCTGCTACGTCGAGGTCAACGTGGGCGGGGAGTCCACCAAGTCGGGCCTGGAGCCCGCCGCCCTGCCCGACTTCCTGGGCCAGGCGCGAGCGCTGCCGGGCCTCACGCTGGTGGGGCTGATGTCGCTGCCGCCGCCCACCGACGACGTGGCCCGCGCGCGCGGATACTTCGACGCGCTGCGCGAGCTGTCCCGGAGCCATGGCCTGCCCGGGCTCTCCATGGGCACCACGCACGACTTCGAGCTGGCCATCGAGGCGGGCGCCACGCTGGTGCGGGTGGGCACCGCCCTCTTCGGCGAGCGGGACTGACGCCCGGCGCGCGGGTCAGATCTCCTTGAACTTCGTGCGGCCCTCCGCGCTGATCTTCACCTTGTACTCGCAGCCGCAGTAGTTGCAGCGCAGCTCGTCCCCGTCGCCGAAGCCATCGTGCACGGGGTTGTTGGCGTCGCAGCCCGGACAGTCGAACTCCTTGAGGCGGCCGCCCTTGGTCGTCTCCTTGGCGTCGTCGTCATCGAAATCGTAGTCACCGGCCATGTTCCCGCGTCTCCAGGGCAAGGGGGCGGCCTCCTGCCGGGGCCGCCGTACCTCCGGGAGGCTAGCAGCGGTGTCGGCCGGTGGACACGCCCGGCGCGCCGCAGGGCGGCCGGGTTCAGGGGGCCGGGAGGCGCCATGGGGCCCCTCCGTGCGAGACTGCCGTCCCCTTCCGCCCCTCGGGTCGCCCCCAAGACGAGGGAGCGGGCGTCCATTGAATGCCCGCCGCATAGGCACGTCGATGGGAAATGTGGAGTGGCGGGAATGGTTCGGGGGCATGGCCTGGCGAGTAGCAGGCGGGCTACTTAACTTCCTTGCGATGGAGCTCACTCGATGCGTGCGCAGTCCAATTGGGGGTTCGCGGCGGTGGTGGCGGGCCTGGTCTGGTCGGCGACTGCCCTGGGCCAGGAGTCTTCCGCGAACCCGGCGTTCGGCCCCGGTGAGCAGGCGCAGTATCGCGTGAAGTACCTGGGCATGACAGCGGGCACCGCCCAGGTGACGGTGGGCGCGCCCATGAAGCAGTGGGGCGAGGACGTGTGGCCCATCGTCGCGGTGGCGCGCTCGGACGCGCTCATCGGCGTGTGGCCCATCAAGGACAAGTTCGTCTCCTACTGGAAGGCCGACACCCAGCGCGTGGTGGGCAGCGATTTGCACGCGGACGAGAACGGCAAGCGTCGCCGCCAGCGCATCAAGATGCAGCCGGATGGCAAGAGTGTCTTCGTCGTCAAGCAGAAGGAGGGCGAGGCGCCGCGCGAGTCCACGGCCGAGGTCGTCGAGGGCACGCTCGACGTGACGGGCGCGACCTTCGCGCTGCGCAACCGCGAGCTCGTCGTGGGCGGCGAGTACGCCTACCCGGTGTTCACCGGCAGCAAGAGCTTCACCATGCGCGCCAAGGTGGAGTCGCGCGAGACGCTGAAGACGGAGCTGGGGACGCAGGAGGTCTTCAAGACGCGGGTGCAGGCGGAGTTCGGCGGCAGCCTGACGTCGAAGCGGGACATGTTCGTCTACCTCACCACGGACGCGCGGCATGTCCCGGTGCGAATCGAGGCGGACTTCGCGCTCGGCACGGTGGTGGCGGAAATCACCGACTACGAGCCGGGGCGGACGATGGCGGTGGCGAGCGCGGAGAGCGGTGGGTAGCACCGCTGGAGAGTGAAGGGGGCGGATGGGCGCGGGATGGGCGTGGGTGGTGATGGCGGCGCTGGCCGCCACGCCGGAGCCGAGGGTGGTGTCTCCCCTGGTCAAGGTGCGCCCGGGCTCCGCCTTCGCGTCGCGCCCCGTGGCCCGCCTGAGCGTGGCCCGCGGCGAGTGCGAGGGCACGCAGGTGGTGCTGCCCGACTCGGCCCGTCGCCTGAAGGTGAAGCCGCTCTTGCTCGGCGGTCCATCGGACGCACTGCACGCGGACATCTGGCGCGTGGGCTACCTGGATGTCGAGGTGCCCTCCAACTCGGAGGGGGACGTGGGCCCATGGCCCGATGCCCTGTTGCCGCTCGGCGCCCCCGAGCGTGACGACGCCCCGCCCCGCCCCGTCGTGCTCTACGTGGAGGTCTGCGCGAAGGAGGACCAGACGCCGGGCACCTATCAGGGGCGCCTGCGCGCGAGCTTCAACAAGCTGGAGCACGTGAGCGTCCCTTTCACCGTGGAGGTGCAGCCCTTCGCGCTGCCGGCGACGTCCTCGCTGGCCACCAGCTTCGGCATCTCCCTGTACAGCATCGCCCGGGGCCACGAGCTCGCCCCCGAGTCACCGGAGGCCCGCGAGCTCTTGCGCGACTACGCGCGCGTGCTGCTGGAGCACCGCGTGAGCGCACATGGCATGAGCATGACGCCGCCGTCCGTGCGCTTCGAGGGCGACACGCCCATCATCGACTGGAGCGACTACGACGCGGAGATGGCGCCCTTCCTCGACGGGAGCCTGCTCGCGTCGGGTGCCCGCTTCACCACGTCGGACGTGCGCGACAGCCGCAAGGCGGACACCGAGGAGCGCAAGGTCGCCTGGTACCGCGCGTTCGCCGAGCACTACCGGACGAAGGGCTGGCCCACACAGCTCTTCTTCTATGCCAAGGACGAGCCGAAGCCGGAGGACGTGCCGCTCGTGCTCGCGCAGTCGCGCCGCGTGCGCGCCGCCGGGGGCAGCCGCGTGCTCATCACCACCCCCATGGAGGAGCCGCTCGCGAGCGCCGCCGACATCCTCGCGCCCACGCTCAACTGCTTCTTCCCCCGCCCCGGCCCCCAGACCTGCCGCGCCGTGCACACCCTTGCCCAGATGCGCGAGCAACTGCCCGAGGGCACCCGTATCTGGTGGTACCAGAGCTGCAACTCGCATGGCTGTGATGGAGGGCCGTCGCAGAAGCGCGCCCAGGAGCGCAGCTACAGCGGTTGGGCCTCATACATGGTGGACCACCCCGCCGTGCTCAACCGCGCCATGGGCCTGCTCGCCTTCACGAGCGGCGTGGACGGTGAGCTCTATTTCGACACCGTCTTCGCCTACAACACCAAGCACGACGTCTGGACCGACGTGTTCGAGTTCGGCGGCAACGGCGACGGCACCCTCTTCTACCCAGGCACGCCCGGCCGCCTGGGAGGTTTCCGACACCACCCCGTGGCGTCCTTGCGCCTCAAGCACCTGCGCGACGGGCTGGAGGACTACGAGTACCTCCGGCTGCTCTCCGCGCTGGGAGACGAGGCCTTCGCGAAAGACGCGGCGCGCAAGCTCGTGCGGTCCGGTTGGGACATCCGCCGGGATGCGCGAGAATGGGCGCAGGTCCGCCAGCTCGTGACGGCGAGGCTCCGGCAGCGGTGGTTGGCATCAGAATTCGCGAAGCGTCCGGGCCGTCACACGCCCAAGAGCACCCCGTAGTTTCTCTCTGGAAGGAAGAAGGATGAGCACCCTGCGCACCCTCCTGGCGACCTGCCTGATGCTGACCTCCGGCGGTGCCGCCTGGGCCCAGCTCCCCGATACCGAGGCCGACAAGCCCGAGGGCGAGAAGCCCGCCGAGGCCACCGAAGCCAAGCCCGACGAAGCCCCCATCACCGTGGAGCCCTGCGCGCAGGCGCTGCCCGCGCTGCGCATGCCGCTCGCGTTCATGCCCGGCGAGGTGCTCGAGTTCGACCTGGATGCCATGGGCGCGCAGGCCGGCAAGATGACCTTGCGCGTCCAGAAGCCCCAGGACGGACAGATTCCCGTGCTCGCGCAGGCGGAGACCAACTCCTTCTTCTCCAAGGTCCGCCGCGTGCGCGGCAGCGCCACCACCTGGCTCAACCCCCGCACGCTGCGCCCCAAGCGCTACGTCGAGGACGCCACCGAGAACGAGATGCGCCGCAAGGTGGAGGTCGCCTTCACGCACAAGGACCGCGCCATCAAGGTGGACTACCAGATCGGCCAGCGCCCCAAGGGCCAGTACAACTACACCTACGACAAGGACGGCCTGGACGTCGCCGGCTCCATCTACCTGCTGCGTCAGCTGCCGCTCGAGGAGAACCTCTCCGTCTGCTTCGACGTGTACGGCGTGCGCCGGCTGTGGCGCATGCAGGGCCAGGTCCTCAAGAAGGAGAAGGTGACCACGCCGCTGGGCCAGTTCGACGCCTGGCACCTGGTGGGCACCGCCGTCCGCCTGGACCGCCCCAAGCAGAAGCGCGAGGTGCACGTGTGGCTCTCCGACGACGCGCGCCGCCTGCCGCTCGCCGCCGTGGGCACGTTGGATTTGGGCGCCGTGCGCGCCACCCTCACCTCCGTCAGCCGCCCCGGCGAGAAGCGCCAGGAGGCCGGCCCCGGCAAGGAGGAGATGAAGTGGTGAGCATCAGCCGCTGAGAAAGAAGACACGGTTCAGGAGAGGCCCGGTGGACGGAGTTCCCGGGCCTTTCACTTTGAACCGAAATTGATTCTGGTTTGCAAAATCAAAATCACGAGCGTAGGGTGCGCGCCGCTCCGATGCGCCCACGCTCTTGTCTCGTCTCGTCGTCGTTCCTGCTCTGTTCCACCCTGCTGCTCTCCACGACGGTGGCCCGCGCCCAGGATTCGGCCGGTGCTCCGGTGGTCTCCGCCGCACAGCCGAGTGATTCGCCCGTGGCGCCCGCGCCCGAGGAGCCCTCGTCCCCGGCTCCGTCGGCCGAGGAGCCCGCGCAGCCGCCGCCGTCTCCCGCCGCCAAGGAGCCCGCGCCCGTCACCGCGGCGCCTGCTCCCGCGGCCCTGAGCCGGGCGCGGCCGAAGATCGACACGTTCGTCACGGCCTACGGTGAGCTGCTGTTCGGCTACCACAACTACGGGTTGAACCAGAACCGCACGGGTGGCGCGCAGCGCGACTCGCGGCTGGAGTTCGACACCACGCGCTTCGTGCTGGAGATGAAGGGCGCGCTGCCGGACTACGGGCTCGAGGTGGAGGTGGAGGTCGAGTTCGAGCACGGCGGCACCGGCACCGCGATGGAGCTCGAGTACGAGGAGTTCGGCGAGTTCGACCAGGAGCTCGACAAGGGTGGAGAAATCCTGGTCGAGGAGCTCTACATCTCGAAGAAGCTCGGCGACCACGCGGCGCTCGCGGTGGGCCGCTTCTACGTGGCGGTGGGCACGCTGAGCGAGTTCTCGCGCCCCACCGACTACCTGGGCACCATCCGCGACGAGGCGGAGACGGGCATCATCCCCAACACGTGGGACGAGATGGGCCTGCGGCTGCGCTACAAGTTCCCCTGGGGCCTGCGGCTGACGGGGCAGCTGGTCAACGGCCTGGACTCCACGGGCTTCAGCTCGCAGCTGTGGGCGGTGGGCGGTCACCAGCGCCGCTTCGAGGTGCAGCGCGCCACGGACATGGCCCTGGTCTTCCGCGCGGACGTCACGCACTTCGACGGGTTCATCTTCGGCGTGTCCGCCTACCACGGCGACACCACGCGCAACCGCCCCAAGGCGGACCTGGTGAAGAGCTGCGAGGAGGCGAATGATCGCGAGGTCGCCCCGTGCGGCTACGTGTCCGCGCCGCTGACGCTGCTGGACGTGCACCTGTCCGTGGCCAAGGGCCCGTGGAGCGCGAAGGGCATGGTGATGTACGGCCACCTGAAGAACGCGGAGCTCGTCTCGCAGCGCAACGCACGCCTGTCGAACCTGTTGGGCGTGATGCGCACGCCGGTGTCCGACAACGCGTTGGCCGCGTGGGGAGAGCTCGGCTACGACATCGCGTCGGTGGTGGGCCTGAGCAACTCGCACCACCTGTTCCCGTTCGTCCGCTACGACTACGTGGACACGCAGTTCAAGCCGCGCGAGGAGCTGTACGACAACCCTCGCTTCCGCCGCACCATCTACACGGTGGGCGTGGCCTACAACCTGCTGAACACGGTGTACGCGAAGCTCGACTTCGGGCACCGCCGCATGGGCTCCAACGCCTTCCGGCCGGAGAACACCCTGCGCCTCGCCACCGGCTTCAACTACTGACGCGGCCCCGCCGCGTCCCCCTACCCCCAACGAAAGGTCAGTCATGAAGCGTACGTCCCTGCCCCTGCGTCTGGCGCTCGCGCCCGCGCTCCTCACCGGCTCGCTGTTCCTCGCGGCCTGCGGCGATGATGATTCCGACACCCCCAACGAGGGTGACTCCAAGGTCACCACGGAGCTCGTCGTCACGTTCGCGGACAAGGTCGTGGTGCCGACCTATGCGCGACTGGCCACGCGGCTGACGGAGCTGGACGCGGCCTGCGTCGCGCTCGCGACGGCGCCCACGGCGGAGAAGCTGACGGCGGCCAAGGCGGCCTGGCGCGCGGCGCGCATCCCCTGGGAGCAGAGCGAGGGCTTCCTCTTCGGCCCCGTGGACAGCTTCGGCTATGACCCGGCGCTGGACAGCTGGCCGGTCAGCCACACCGAGCTGGAGGCGGTGCTGGCCAACAACGACGCCCTCACGCAGCAGTACGTGAGCAACCTCAAGAACGAGCAGAAGGGCTTCCACACGCTGGAGTACCTCATCTACGGCGATGGCGGCACCAAGACGGTCGCGCAGCTGACGCCCCGCGAGCTGGAGTACGTCACGGCCCTGTCCGCGGAGCTCAAGGCCGTGGGCCAGCTGCTGCACGGCGCATGGGCGCAGGCGCACGACGGCAACCCGCCGTTCCGTGACACGCTCGCGACGGCGGGTCAGTCCGGCAACACCGCGTATCCGTCCGTGGAGGCCGCCGCCCAGGAGATCGTCGGTGGCATCACCACCATCCTGGACGAGGTCGCCAACGGGAAGATCGCCGAGCCCTACGACACCAAGGACCCGGACGTGGTGGAGAGCCAGTTCGCGTACAACTCGCTCGAGGACTTCACCAACAACATCCGCAGCGTGGAGAACGCGTACCTGGGTCACCAGCAGGGCGGGGCCAAGACGGGCACGTCGCTGCGTGACGTGGTGGGCGTGGACAGCGCGCTCGACGCGAAGATCCGCCAGCAGATCGCCGGCTCCATCAGCGCCCTGGCCGCCGTCCGCGAGCCGTTCCGTGACTCCATCCGTGACGAGACGGAGCGCCCGAAGATCGCCGCCGCGCAGGAGGCCATCCGCGCCCTGCACGACACCTTCCAGGGCGAGGTCCTGCCCCTGCTGTCGAAGTGATGTAGGAAGTCAGGCCAGGTGAACGCCATGCGACGTGCGGTGATGCTGGGAGCCCTGCTGCTGTGGTCCGCCGGTTGTGGTGAGGAGGCGCCGATGGTGCCCCTGGAGCCACCGAGGGCGGGCGGGGCCACCACCGTCGACAACCGCACGTCGCAGGCGTTCGCCCAGCCGGCCGCGAACCTGCGACCCGAGTACGACCGGCTGCACCGTGCGGGCGACGCGGCGTTCGCGGCCATCTTCGTCCCGGCGCCCTCGCGGGTGAACCCGGGGCTCGGGCCCACGTACAACAACGTCTCCTGCAACGGCTGTCACCTGCGCAACGGGCGCGGCATGCCGGTGATGGGGCCCACCGCGCAGCGCACCCAGCTCCTCGTGCGCGTGAGCCTGCCGGAAGGCATGCCCGACCATCCCCACGGCGCCGTGCCAGTGCCCGGACTGGGGCTCCAGGTGCGCGACCAGTCCATCTACGGCCAGGTGCCGCCGGCCTCGCTCACGCTGTCGTGGGTGGAGCGCACCGGACAGTACGCGGACGGCACGCCGTACACGCTGCGCTCGCCGAACGTGCGCATCGTCAAGTCGGATGGCTCGGCGCTGCCGGAGGACATGATGATGTCGCTGCGGCTTCCGCCACCTGTCTTCGGACTGGGGCTGCTGGAGGCCGTTCCCATCGAGGCGCTGCGCGCGCTCGAGGACCCGGATGACCGGGACGGTGACGGCATCTCCGGACGCTTGAACGAGGTCTGGGACGTGGCGCTGCGCACGCTCCTGCCCGGGCGCTTCGGGTGGAAGGCGAACAGCCCGCACCTCTTGCAGCAGTCCGCGGAGGCGTACTTCAACGACATGGGCATCAGCAGCCCGCTCTTCCCGGAGCCGGACGGGACGCACGAAATCACCACCGACATCCTGCAGGCGGCCGTCTTCTATTCCGAGTCGCTCGGTGTCCCCGCGCGCACCGCGCTGGAGGACCCCGCCGTCCAGCGCGGCGAGAAGCTGTTCCGCACGCTGGGCTGCGAGTCCTGCCACCGCGAGACGCTGGAGACGGGCGAGGCTGCCTACGAGGAGCTCGCCTTCCAGCGCATCCATCCGTACACGGACATGTTGCTGCACGACATGGGGCCGGAGCTCGCGGACGGCCGGCCGGATGGCGCGGCCACCGGGACGGAGTGGCGCACGCCCGCGCTGTGGGGCCTGGGGCTGACGCACACGGTGCTGCCCTACTCCGGCTTTCTGCACGATGGCCGGGCCCGGACGATTGAAGAGGCGGTGCTGTGGCATGGCGGCGAGGCGCTCACCGCGCGCGACGGCTTCCACCGTCTGTCCGCCGATGACCGCGCCGCGGTGCTCAAGTTCCTCGGCTCGCTCTGAGGGCGTCTCCGCGCCCGGCCTCACATCGGGAAGGAGCGCTGCTTCAGCGTCTCGAGGAGGAAGTCGCGGAAGGCGGCGACCTTGCGAGGCATGTGCCGCTCCGCGGTGGAGACGAACCACACGCTGCCGGCGGGCATGCTCCACTTCGGCAGCAGCGCGACGAGTCGCCCCTCCGCGACCTCCTGCTCCGCGAGCATCGTCGGCAGGAAGCCGACGCCCGCGCCCTGACGAAGCGCCTCCCGCATGAAGAACATGTCGTCGCAGACGATGGCGCCATCCTGCGGCATGAGGAGTGTCTCGCCGGGCCCCACGAGCCGGAAGGGCTTGGGGGAACGGAAGGACACCCAGGTGTGGCTGGAGAGCTCGCGAGGATGGCGCGGCGTGCCCCGGCGCGCGAGATACGCCGGCGAGGCATAGAGCCGCAGCGAGAGCACCCCGAGGCGGCGGGCTCGCAGCGAGGAGTCCTTCAACGGGGCGATGGCCAGTCGCAGCGCGGCATCGAAGCCCTCGGCCACCAGGTCCACGACGCGATTGTCCAGGTGCAGGTCCACCTTCACGGCGGGGTAGCGCGCCACGAAGCGGGTGATGACCTCCGCGAGCACCGTGGTCCCCCAGTCCACCACCGACGTCAGTCGCAACACGCCTGACGGCTCCTCCTCCAACTCCGGCAGCTCTCCCACGGACTTGCGCAGCGCGAGCAGCATCGGTGACACCCGCTCGTAGAGCGCTTGTCCCGCGGTGCTGAGTGACACCCGGCGCGTGGTGCGGTGGATGAGCTGCACACCGAGCGAGGACTCCAGGCGGGCGATGCCACGGCTCACCGATGACTTCGGCAGACCCAGCTTCTTCGCCGCGCTGGAGAAGCTGGCGCCCTCGGCGACGGCGACGAAGAGGGTGAGCTGGTTCAGGTCCATTGTTCCTCCTGGGGAACAGTATGCTCCAGCGGGCCGCATTGTGCAGATTGCCGCGCGGCGCTACCCATGAGCCGGAGCCAATGTCGCTCCCTCGCTCTGGAGATTCACATGACGGCCACATCCCCCACCCTGCTCGTCACCGGCGCCTCCGGCCACCTGGGCCGCCGCGTCGTGGAGTTGCTGCTCGAGGCCAGCAAGGGGCCTCTCATCGTCACCACGCGCGAGCCGTCGAAGCTCGCGGACCTGACGGCGCGCGGTGTCGTGGTGCGCAAGGCGGACTTCGATGACGCGTCGACGCTGGACGTGGCCTTCGCCGGCGCGGAGCGACTGTTGCTCGTCAGCACGGACTCGCTCGATGTCCCTGGCCGCCGAATCACCCAGCATCGCCATGCCGTGGAGGCCGCTCGACGCGTGGGCGTGAAGCACGTCGTCTACACGTCGCTGACGCGGCCGGAGCCCGACTCGCCCATCACGCTGGCCAAGGACCACTGGGCCACGGAGCAGGCGCTGGCGGCGAGCGGACTGGGCTTCACCGTGCTGCGCAACAACATCTACATGGAGATGCTCTTGCACAGCCTGCCCCAGGCCGTCGCGCAGGGGCGACTCGTCTCGGCCACGGGAACAGGGGCCACGGCGTATGTCACGCGCGAGGACTGCGCCCGGGCGGCGGTGGCGGCGCTCACCTCCACGTATGAGGGACAGCGTGTGTTGGAAGTCACCGGGCCGTCGGCGGTGACGCAGGCGGAGCTGGCGCGGTTCGCGAGTGAGTTGTCGGGGCGGCCGGTTGAGTACGTCGCCGTGGACGCGGCGAGTCTGGCATCAGGCCTGGTGGCGCATGGGTTTCCCGCGCCGTTGGCGGCGGCCTACGCATCGTTCGATGTGGCGGTGGCGCAGGGGCGCATGAGCGGAGTGACCTCGGCCATCGCGGACCTCACGGGTCAGGCGCCCGTCAGCGTCAGCCATTTCCTGTCGGCCCATCGAGAGGCGTTCGCGGCGAAGGGCAGCTGAGGGCCGAGGCGCGGGGGCGGGAAAATTGACGAGGTGCTACGGGCCTGTAGCGTCGAGCCCATGCCCCCTCTCGCCCTCGCCGCCCCCGTGCTCTCGCGCCAGGCCGACCCGGTCCGAGTGGCCACCGAACGCCTCGCCCGCGCGCTCCCCGCTCGCACCGACGCGGCGGTGCTCGTCGACCTGCTCGAGGATGACTTGAGGGAAGGGCTGGATGCACTCGGTGACGTGGAAGCGCACTTCCACGACGTGTTGAGCACGTTACGCGGCGCGACGCTGTCACCGGTGAACCTCATCAACACCGGGGATGACCTTCGCGTCCTCGAGCGGCTCGACGAGCTGCACGACGTCGTCGTCCAGATTCGCAAGCGAT
This sequence comes from Myxococcus fulvus, assembly GCF_900111765.1. The sequence goes on along the minus strand of NZ_FOIB01000008.1, from coordinate 435,349 downwards.
TGGCCCAGGCGGCCGCGATGGCGCATCAGGGCGCGCCCTCGCGAGTCCGCTGACCACCGACACCACACTGTCGCGCACCCAACGCCGCGTTGAAGCTGCTCACTCCTGTCACGTCGACGCCGAGCCTTTGCCTGCTCACGCGCGAGGCGGATGCGCGGGCCACGACCGTGCTCGCATAGGAGCAATGCGAGCGACGACCTCTCTCGATTCGCCTTGTCACGTCGACACCAAGCCGTCGCCCGCCTGCGCCGCGAGGCGGATGCACAGGTCACAACCGCTTTCACGGAGCAGCACCGCGAGCAACAAACGCTCGCGGTGCGCCCGCACGTCGTCACCGACCCTCGCCTCAGTTCGCCGGAGCCGCGCCGCCTGGCGCCGACGTCGCGGGCACAGCACTGGCCGGGGCGGGCGTCGCATTGGCCGGAGCGGGCGTCGCGGGCAGCGTCGTGGCGGACCCCGCGTTCAACGGCGTGGGAGACCCGAAGAGCGGCGGCGCGGGCGCGGCGTTGAGCGGCGTGGGCGTTCCGAGCAGCCCCGGCGGCGGTGAGCCTGGCGCCGCATTGAGCGGAGGCGCCGTCGCGAGGATCCCCGGGCTCACCTGCGACGTCCCCAGGAACGCATCGAAGCTCGGCGTCGTCACGGAGGGCACCGGCACCGAGAACGACCCCGTCGTCGCCAGACTCGACGTCGTCCCCGAGGAGCCGAAGAACCCAGGCGCCGTCCCCACCGGCGACGCGCCCGTCGTCAGCACACCCTCCGCCGCGAGCGTCGGGCTCGTCGTCGGCGTCCCCAATGTCACCCCCGAGATGTTCACCGGCGGCTCCGCCACCACGCTCGTGGGGAAGCCGCCACTCACCACCGCGGGCGCCTCGGGCGCCGTCACGTCGGCCGTCCCCGTCCCCACCGTGGCGCCACCCTGCACCACCGTGCCGCCCTGCCCCCCGCCCACGAACACCCGACTGCCCCCGGGCGTCCCCACCTCCGGCGCGGACACGGACGTCCCCGTCGCCAGGCCGCTGCCTCCCGTCGCCGTCGGCTGCGGAAGGATGGGCGGCAGGCCGGGCGCGACGTTCGCCGGCACCGGCGTCAGCCGCGTCGGCTCCACCGTCAGGTTCCCCGTGTTCTCCACCACGGCCACCGAACGCACCGGAACCCCAGCCACCTCGATGGCCACGTCCTCGAACACGAACTGCACGAAGCCCCGACGCTCGACGTCCGTCGGCAGGTTGTACGCGAGCACCACCAGCTCCGTGTCCCCCGCCCGCGCCTGACGCAGCATCCGGTGCGTCGAATCATCCGCGAATGCCCCCGCGTCCAACGCCGCCACGTGGATGAGCGCCGTGTCCGTCAGCAACCGGCCATCGCGCCACACGCTCCCCACACCCCACACGGCCACCGCCGCGTGGGAGCGGGTCATGACCGACCACCCCAGCCCGCTGTCGCCATAGAGGGGCACGTTCAGGAGCACGCCACCGCCCACCGTGTGCCGGGGTGGCGGGGGCAAGGTCGACGAGCCCTGGGAACGGGCCTGGGCGGGCGGGAAACCGGCCTGGGCGAGCTCCACCCGGTACTCGGTGTTCCCCAGGCGGAACGACGCCTGGAAGGCCGCCTTGTCGCCGTACGTGGCCTGCGCCAGGTCCACCCGGTCCTCCACGGTGAGCTCGGCGCTCCCCGTGCCGGATTCGGCCAGGTCCGTGAAGGGCAAGGGTCCTTGGATGAAGAAGCCGTCCGGTCGCTCGGTCCCCGCGCTGGCCTCCCGGCCCTCGAACGTGAACCCGCCTGGCCCGGCGGCCAGTACTCCGGACAAAAGAAGCGTGGTGAGAGGTCCCGCCATCGACGCTGCCTCCTTGTGCAACAAGGTAGGCAGCGGAGCGGGGAACGACAGTCCCCTCTCTCCAAGAAGACTAGATGAGGCCCCGAGCGCGGCGGATCTGCTCCACCGTCTTGTTGTACTCGATCTCGAAGCTGCTCGTTCCCTCCTGCAGGTGCTTCAGGCGGGAGCGCGCTTCCTTGTCGATGTCCTCGTCCACGTCCAGGTGCTTCTTCATCACCACGTGGATCTTCTGACGCAGCGAGTTATCCGCCGAGAATACCTCCTCGACGTTCCGGCTGATGAGGAGGAACTCGATCATCTGGTTGATGACGTACTCGATGCCCTCGTCGCCCATCTTGAAGCCGCGGACGTCGGCCATCTCGCGCTTCACCTGGTTGAACTTGGAGGGGTCGTATCCACGACGCTCCAGCGCCTCGCGAGTCGCCTGGTTCACACGCTCTTCGTTCGCGAGGTACTCACGCATGATGGCCGAAAGGTCCATCTCGGCGTCCGCCACGCGCATCGGCTCCACCTCGATGTCCCCATCCTGCATGAGCCGTTGAATCGTCTCTCGCGAAATGATCGGGATCACCTTCGGATACAGCCTCATGTCGGTCCCTCGCCCTCTTTGGATCTGCTCGAATCGTCAACCGCTATAAATCAGCGCGGAGCCCAGTCGCAATTAAAAACCCCAGGAACGTCGCGGTTCCAGCGCGCTTCCCCCCGCAGTCTGCAGCGGAAATTAATCACGCCGCACCGGGTGGCGACCCTCCCCGTGATTTTTCGTGCGAGGGTTCGGTGGCGTCATCCAGGGAAGCCTCCCGGACGGGGTCCTCGGCCTCTTCGTCGGGGTGTCCATGAAGCCCCGCATGGACCCGCTCCGCCACCGCCGGACCGACGACCTCCGCCAGCTCCTCGATGCTCGCCTCGCCCACGCGCTTGAGCGAGCCGAAGTGCCGCAGGAGCGCCTTGCGCCGCACCTCCCCCACCCCCGGGATGTCCTCCAGCGCCGAGCGCACCCGGCTCTTTCGCAGCACCTGTTTCTGGAAGGTGATGGCGAAGCGGTGGGCCTCGTCCCGCATGCGCGTCAGCATGAACATCTCCGCCGAGTTCTGCGCCAGGACGATGGGGTCCTTTCGCCCCACGACGAACACCCGCTCGGGGCTGCGAGCGCTCTCCGCGTCCCGGTCGAAGACTTCCAGGTCCCGGCTCTTGGCCAGGCCCACCACGTCCACCGTGTCCACGCCCAGGTCCTTCATGGCCGCGTGCGCGCTGGCGAGCTGGCCCTTGCCGCCGTCGATGACGAGCAGGTCCGGCAGGTCGCCGTCCTCCTGCCCGCGCTTGAGCCGGCGCGTGACGACCTCGTACATGCTGGCGAAGTCGTCCTGCTTCTCCAGCGTCTTGATCTTGTACTTCCGGTAGCGGGACTTGTCGGCCTCGCCATCCGTCACGGCCACCTGGGAGGCGACGATGGCGGAGCCCTGGAAGTGGGAGATGTCGAAGCACTCCATGCGGCGCGGGAAGTTGCGCAGGCCCAGCCGCTGCTGGAGGCGGGAGAGCACCTGGTCGGTCTCGTCCTTGGTGCGCCGGCGCTCGATGAAGGCCTGCTCGGCGTTCTTCTCCGCCATCTTCACCAGCTCGTGCTTCTCCCCCCGCTTGGGGACCATGACGCGCACGCGCTCGCCCTTCCGCTCGGTGAGCAGGCCCTCCAGCCCCGCGAGGCCGTCCTCGGGCTCCAGCGGCAGCAGCACCTCCTCCGGCACGAAGCTGCCCTGGTCGTAGTAGAGGTTCACGAACGAGGCGAGCAGTTCCTCGTTGGGGAACTCCTGGCTGCCGAAGGGGAACGCCTGTCCGCCGTTGAGGCGGCCCTGACGGACCCAGAGGACGTAGAACAGGATGCGGTCCCCCTCGCGGTAGAGGGCGAACACGTCCTGGTCCTTGAAGTCCGTGGTGGCGACCTTCTGACGCTCCAGGCTTCGTTCAATGGCGAGCAGTTGGTCGCGCACCCGCGCGGCCTCCTCGAACTTCAGGTCCTGCGCCGCCCGCTTCATCCGCAGCCGCAGGCCCTCCACCAGCTCACTCGCCTTGCCCTCCAGGAACATGACGACCTCGTCCACGCTGCGACGGTAGTCGTCCTCGGGGACGGGGTGGACGCACGGGGCCGGGCAGCGGCCAATCTGGAACAACAGACAGGGGCGCTTGCGGTTGGCCAGCACGTGGTCCGTGCAGGTGCGCAGCCGGAAGTAGCGGTTGATGATGCGCAGCGTCTCGCGGATGGCGCCCGCGCTGGAGTACGGGCCGAAGTAGCGCGCCCCGTCGCGCTCGTACTTGCGGACGACCTCCAGGCGCGGATAGGCGTGGGTGCGGTCCAGGCGCAGCGAGATGAACTGCTTGTCGTCCTTGAGCAGGACGTTGAAGCGTGGACGGTGCTTCTTGATGAGCTCGTTCTCGAGGAGCAGCGCCTCCTTCTCGTTGTGGACGAGCACCGTCTCCAGGTCGCCAAGCAGCTCGTCGAGCAGCGACACGAAGACGCGCGTGTCCCCCGTGCGTGTGAAGTACGAGCGCACGCGGCTGCGCAGGTTGATGGCCTTGCCCACGTAGATGATCTGCCCGCGGCGGTCCTTCATCAGGTACACGCCGGGCTCGGTGGGGAGGGCGTCGAGCTTCTCCTGGAGCTTCACGTCCATGACAGGCGCCTCCTAGCGGCGCGGCTTCGCCCGTGACGAACGACCCCGGCCCCGGCCCTTCTTCGGCGCGTCATCCTCCTTCGCCTTCGCCGGGCCCTTGAGCAGCGAGCGCGACGCGGGCTTGAGGCCCAGGTCCATGTCCTTCAGCAGCTGCACCTTGTCGCGGTACTCGGCGGCCTTCTCGAACTCCATCGACTCGGCGGCCCGGTGCATGTCCTGGGTGAACTCCTCGATGAGGCGCTTGATCTCCTTCGAGGGGAGCACGTCGTCCTCGCCCTCGGCCGCCATGGGCAGCGCGCCGGCGGACTCGGCGTCGTAGAGGTGCTCGGACAGGTCCGTGATGTTGCTCTTGACGGAGCGCGGGGTGATGCCGTGGTCCTGGTTGTACTGGCGTTGGATCTCCCTGCGACGGGAGGTCTCCTCCAGCGCCTTCTTCATCGAGTCGGTGATGGAGTCCGCGTACATGATGACGCGGCCATTCAGGTTGCGCGCGGCGCGGCCGATGGTCTGGATGAGCGACACGTGGCTGCGCAGGAAGCCTTCCTTGTCCGCGTCGAGGATGGCCACGAGCGACACCTCGGGGATGTCCAGGCCCTCGCGCAAGAGGTTGATGCCCACCAGCACGTCGAACTCGCCCTTGCGCAAATCACGGATGATGGCCGTGCGTTCAATCGCGTCGATGTCCGAGTGCAGGTAGCGCACGCGAACGCCCACGTCCGCGTAGTACTCGGTGAGGTCCTCGGCCATGCGCTTGGTGAGCGTCGTCACCAGGACGCGCTCGTTGCGGCTGACGCGGACGCGCACCTCCTCGAGCAGGTCGTCCACCTGGTTGCCGACGGGCCGCGTCTCCACCTCCGGGTCCGTCAGGCCCGTGGGGCGGATGATCTGCTCCACCACCACGCCCTGGGACTTCTGCAGCTCGTACTCGGACGGCGTCGCCGAGACGAAGACGGCCTGCGGCACCAGCTCCTCGAACTCGCCGAACTTCAACGGCCGGTTGTCCAGGGCGCTGGGCATGCGGAAGCCGAAGTTGACCAGCGTCTCCTTGCGCGCGCGGTCTCCCCGGTACATCGCGCCAATCTGCGGCACCGTCTGGTGGCTCTCGTCGATGAGCACCAGGAGGTTTCGCGGGAAGTAGTCGATGAGGCACGGGGGCGGCTCACCTGGGGCCCGCCCGGAGAAGTGCCGCGAGTAGTTCTCGATGCCGTTGCAGTAGCCGACCTGCTCCATCATCTCCAGGTCGAACATGGTGCGCTGCTCCAGCCGCTGCGCCTCCAGGAGCTTGCCCTCGCGCTTGAAGGTGCCGAGCTGCTCGGCCAGCTCGTCGCGGATGGTCTGGATGGCGCGCCTGCGCGAGTCCTCGCCGGCGACGTAGTGGCTGGCGGGGAAGATGACGACCTTGTCCAGCACGCCGAGCGTCACGCCGCGCAGCGGGTCGAACTCGGTGATGCGCTCCACCTCGTCGCCGAAGAAGCTCACGCGGATGGCGCGCTCCTCCTCATAGGCGGGGAACACCTCCACGGTGTCGCCGCGCGCGCGGAAGGTGCCGCGGTGGAAGTCCATGTCGTTGCGCTCGTACTGGGACTCGACGAGCCGGCGCATGAACGCGTCGCGCTCCATCTCCCCGCCCTGGTCCACGCGCACCGCCAGGTCCACGTAGCTGCGCGCCGTGCCCAGGCCGTAGATGCAGGAGACGCTGGCCACAATCACGACGTCGTCGCGCGTGCGCAGCGAGTGCGTGGCCGAGTGGCGCATGCGCTCGATGTTGTCGTTGATGGACGAGTCCTTCTCGATGAAGGTGTCCGTCGACGGGACGTAGGCCTCGGGCTGGTAGTAGTCGTAGTACGAGACGAAGTACTCGACGGCGTTGTTCGGGAAGAGCGACTTGAACTCGCCGTAGAGCTGGGCGGCCAGCGTCTTGTTGTGCGCGATGACCAGCGTGGGCCGCTGCACGTTGGCGATGATGTTCGCCATCGTGAACGTCTTGCCGGAACCGGTGACGCCCAGGAGCGTCTGGTAGCGGTCGCCCCGCTGCACGCCCTCCGTGAGCTCGCCAATGGCCCTCGGCTGGTCGCCCTCGGGCTGGTGGTCGCTGACGATCTGGAACTCAGGCATATCCGCGAGGTTTAACACCCTCGCGGAGGGAAACACTGCACATTTGTACCCGCTCGTCGACCGGCGGACGGAGCGGCCCCTGCCCTACTTCGAGGCGCCTTCCGACGGAGGCGTCCTGGGCGCCTCGAGCGCCTTCAAGGCCGCCAGGCGGGCCGCCTCGAACTCGTCGCCCTTGTTCCAGCGCGGCAGCTCCGGCACGCGGGCCACGTGGGCCCCCAGCAGGAAGAACAGCCGGGCGTCCTCCACCGCGCCGGTCATGTCCCAATCCGCGCGCAGCTCGTCGGACGGCTGGTGGTAGTGCTTGGCCTCCCACGCCTCGCGCTGCTGACGGCCCCAGCCCTCCGGCTTGCCGATGAAGTCCATGCCGCTGCCGAAGTACGCGGCGGGGATGCCCTGGCGCGCGAAGTTGAACTGGTCCGAGCGGTAGAAGAAGCCCCGGTCCGACAGCTGGTCCGCCTTCACCACGCGGCTCTGCGTCTTCGCCAGCGCCGTGATGACCGCGTCCAGGTTGGACTTGCCCAGGCCAATGACGGTGATGTCGCGCGTGCGTCCGTGGATGTTGGCGCCGTCGATGTTGACGTTGGCGGCGATGCGGCCCGCGGGCACGGGCGGATGCTCCGCGAGGTACTGCGAGCCCAGCAACCCCTGCTCCTCCGCGGCCACGGCCGCGAAGAGGATGGAGCGGCGCGGAGCCTTGGGCAGCGAGCGATACGCGCGCGCCACCGACAGCATCGCGGACACGCCCGCCGCGTTGTCGAGCGCGCCGTTGTAGATGGTGTCCTCGCCCGGCTTGCCGCCCTCCTTCTTGCCCAGGTGGTCGTGGTGCGCGCTGTAGAGCACCACCTCGTTGGACAGCTTCGCGTCACTGCCTGGCAACAGCGCGAGCACGTTCGCGGTGGGCCGGCGGCGCACCTCGTTGGCGAAGCGCGTGGACACCGTCACACCCAGCGGCACGGGCTGGAAGTCACGCGACTGCGCGGCGGCGCGCAGCGTCTCCAAGTCCCGCCCCGCGAGCTGCAGCACCCGGCGCGTGGCGTCCTCCGTCGTCCACGCCTTCACCTGAAGCCGGGGGCCGGTGGTGGCGGGCAGCTCGAACTGCTCACCCGTCCACGACGACTGGACCACCTGCCACGGATAGCCGGCGCTCGGCGTGGTGTGCAGGATGATGGCGCCCGCCGCGCCCACCTTCGCCGCCTGCTCGTACTTGTAATCCCAGCGGCCGTACCACAGCCGCGTGCGCCCACCGAAGATGCGCGGGTCATCCTCCGGGTCGCTGTTGAGGATGAGCAGCGTCTTGCCGCGCACGTCCATCCCCTTGAAGTCGTCCCAGTCGTACTCGGGCGCCTGGATGCCATAGCCCACGAAGACGAGCTCGGAGGCATCCAGCCGGGCCTCGGGGCTCTGCACGCCCGACACCGCGATGAAGTCCTCGTGGAACTTCAGCTCCGCGTTGCCCAGGGGCGCGCGCACGGAGATCGTCTGGGGATGGCCGGTGACGCCCACCAGGTCGAAGGGCTGGAAGAACGTTCCGTCCGTGCCCGCGGGCTTCAGGCCCAGGGCCTCGAACTGCGAGGCGATGTACGCCTGCCCCAACGCGTCGCCCCGGGTGCCGGGTCCACGTCCCTCGAGCAAGTCATGCGCGAGGAAGCGGATGTGCGCGCGCAGCACGTCCGGGTCGATGGTGCCCGCGGCCGTCTTCTCGGCGGGCGTGACGAGGGGCGCGCGCTGGGCGAGCGCGGGAGCGGAGGCCAGGGCCAGTAGCAGTGACAGCAGGTGCTTCATGGTGCCCCGAGCCCTAACACGAAGGCCCGGGGCACCGCAGCCCCTCAGCCCTGCGCGGCCGCCACCTTCCACGAGGTGCCAGCGGGCGTATCCATGATTTCCACGCCCTTCTCCTTGAGCGTGGTCCGCACCCGGTCCGCGGCGGCGAAGTCTTTGGCCGCCCGAGCGGCCGTCCGCTCACCGAGCAGCCGCTCCACCTCCGCCACGTCGATGCCCCGCTCGCGCACCGCGCGCTCACGCCGGCGCAGGAGCCACGCGCTGGAGTCGTCCTCGAACAGGCCGAGCACGCCGGACACCTTGCGCACGTCCTCGCGCAGCGCGCGCAGCGTGCGCCCCACGAGCGCCTTGTCCTTCACCGGCGGCTTGTCGGTCAGCTCGTTCATCAGGCCGAACAGCCCCGACAACGCGCCCAGGCCGCCCGCGCTGTTGAAGTCGTCGTCCATGGCGCACTCGAACTCGGCGAGGAAGCGGTGGGGCTCGCCGTGCAGCGGCCCTTCGCCGAAGTCCTTGCCGGCGAGCCGCTCGTCCACCTTGCGCAGGGTCTCGTAGAAGTACTCCATGCGCGCCTCCGCGTCGGCCAGGGCCTTGTCGGAGAAGCTGAGCGGGTGGCGGTAGTGCGTGGAGAGGAAGAAGAAGCGCAGGGCCTCCGCGTCCACCCGCTGGAGCGCGTCACGCAGGCGCACCACGTTGCCCAGCGACTTGGACATCTTCGCGCCTTCCAGGTCCAGGAAGCCGCAGTGCATCCAGTACTTCGCGAACTCCACCCCGTTGGCGGACTCGCTCTGGGCGATTTCGTTCTCGTGGTGGGGGAAGATGAGGTCCAGCGCGCCGCCGTGGATGTCGAACGTCTCACCCAGGTACTTCGCGCTCATCGCGGAGCACTCGATGTGCCAGCCCGGACGCCCCGGGCCCCAGGGGCTCTCCCACGCGGGCTCGCCGGGCTTGGCCGCCTTCCACAGCGCGAAGTCGAGCGGCTCGCGCTTCTGGTCTCCGGGCTGTACGCGCTCGCCCACGCACAAATCCTCCAGGTGACGCTTGGACAGCTTCGCGTAGTCCTTGTCGGCGCTGACGGAGAAGTACACGTCGCCCTGGGAGGCGTAGGCGAAGCCCTTGTCCACGAGTTTCTGGATGATGCCGATGATTTCCGGCAGGTGGTCGCTCACCTTGGGCGCCACGTCCGGCTCCAGCATGTGCAGCGCCTTCGCGTCCTCGCGGAAGATGTCGACGTAGCGCTGCGCCAGCGCCACCGGGGCCTCGCCCGTCTCCTGGGCGGCCTTGATGATCTTGTCGTCCACGTCCGTGAAGTTCCGGACATAACGGACCTGGAGTCCCCGGTACCGGAGGTAGCGGACCACCACGTCGAATGACGTGAAGGTGCGAGCATTCCCGATATGGATGTAACTGTAGACCGTGGGCCCACAGACATAGACCCCCACGCAGCCCGGGACAGAGGGCTGCAAGAGCTCCTTCTGCATGGTCATCGTGTTGAAGAGCCGGATGGTGGGGGGAGTCGTCACTTGCGCCATTCCTCCTGGAGGTCCGTCTTTGTGCGTGTGGCCGCCACTCTAGATTCCCGGTCCCTGTACAGGCCAGCATTCACGGGGTCTTGAATCCGGAAGGGCTGGGGGAAACCATCGGACCTGGACAACTTCGGACGCCCAGGCCCTGAGAACCTTCCAGCCGGTCCTCAATCAGCGAGAATGGTGTTCATGGCTCCACCGAATCCCAAGCGCCCGCCCCGCCCTCCCCGCCCGCCGGGTTCGCAGGCGCCGAAGGAGCCCGAGGTGGAGCTGCCCTTCGACGATGACGAGGTGGCGCCGCTGCAGGCCGATGACCCGCGTCCCCAGCGTGTGCCCCAGTATCCGGCGGGCCCGCGCAAGGCGCCCCGTCAGGGCTCGGGCAAGGGTCGGGACAAGGCGGACCGGGAGCTGTCGGCCAGGTTCGACTGGGGCCGCGAGTACTCGAACCCCGGTCACCCGCCGGCCTTCCTGTACGTCGAGCGCGGCCCCGGAATCGGGCAGCTGGTGCCCGTGCAGCAGGGCTCGTTGGTGTTGGGGCGGTCGTCGTCCTCGGACCTGAGGCTGCAGCACCCGTCCATCAGCCGGCGACACGCGCAGGTCATCCGCACGGGGGACCAGTTCCTCCTGAAGGATCTGGGCAGCCAGAACGGCACCTTCCTCAACCGCGTCCGCGTCACGGGCGAGGTGGAGGTGATGTCGGGCGACGAGATTACCCTGGGCAACGCGCTGCTGCGCCTGCGCGGTCCGGGAGGCACGCCCGCCGCGGGTCTGCCCGCCATCTCCCAGGCCATGCCTCCGCCCGTGCCTCGCAAGCGGGGATTGGGGCCGCTGGGTGTGGGGCTCGTCGCCGCGGGCGTGGGCTCCACCGTGGCCGCGCTGGTGACGGTGCTGGCCGTGGGATTGAGTTCGAGTCGCACGGTGAACCCCACCGAGAGCGCGACGACGAACGCGGGCGCGACGACGGCGAGCGGCGATACGAATGCCGAGCCGCCCCTGCTCGTGGACCCGGGCAATGCGCGGACCGTGACGGGACGCGCGGCCAACGAGGGTGAGGGTTCTGGCGGAGAGAGCGCGGGGACCACGAAGGTCGAGCGGACTGCCCCGGATGAGGGTTCGGGCACGAGGCGCCCCGCGTCTCCTGCTGGGCTCAGCGCCCGAGACATCGCCAGGAATGGCAACCGGACCGGGCAACAGCAGGACACCGGCGAGGGCGGCTCGCGGACCGAGAAGGTCTCGGACGGACAGAGCGCCGCTGGCTCCAGCAACACGGTTGCGGTCACCGGAATGAGCGCGCGCGACATCGCCTCGGGTGCGAGCCGGGGTTCGCAGCCGAGCAACACGGTTGCGTCTCCGAGTGCCCGGGACATCGCCTCGGGCGCCGTCCGGCCGAGCAGTGCCAGCGCGGACGTGGAGGTGATGGCCTTCCCCGAAGCCACCGCCGCGGTGTCGGACACCAAGGCCGCGCCGTCGAAGCCCACGGGCCCCGTGACGGAGGCGGACGTCCTGCGCCTCTACGAAGCCAACGACCTGGCTGGCGCAATGGACCTCGCCAAGGGCGCCCGCCTCAACACGCTCCACGCCCAGCTCGTCCGCTTCGAGGCCACCAGCGCCGAGTCACGCAAGGCGCTCGCGAAGGGCGACACGGCGCGCGCCATCTCCCAGCTCGCGCTCGCGGCGCAGATCGACCAGGAGCTCTCCAAGGGCTGGAGCCGCCAGGGGCCGCAGCTGCGCAAGCAGCTCTCCATCCTGTACGTCCGCTCCGGCGTGGACCACGTGAAGGCCCACGACTCAGCCGCCGCGCGGGCCGCCTTCCAGCAGGCCCTCAAGTACGACTCGAGCAACCGCAGCGCCATCGAGGGTCTCAGGCGCCTGGAGACCACCGCCGAGTCAGCCCCCTGACCAGCAGCACCGCGTTCAACACCGCGAACGCGAGCAGCGCCAGGGCCACCAGCACCCGCCCCCGGTCCTCACCGGGGCGCTCCCCTTCGATGAGCAGCCACAGCCGTCCCTCGTGGGGCTGGAGCTCTCCCATGCCCTTCAACAGTCCGAGCGCGTCCCGGTACCGAGGCGCGTCCTCCTGCGCCAGGAGCCGCCCCCGGAGGGCGAAGGGCCGTGAGTCCGGTGAAGGAGGCGGCCTGCCCTCCACCCAGTCCTCCCCGGGCAACGCGAGCCTGCGCACCACGAACGGAGACTCGCGCAGGCCCACCAGCACGAACGTCGCGCCGCCCTCGCGCTCGTACGCGCCCCGCGCGGTGGGGATGCCGTGCACCTGGGCGTAGCGATTGGAGACCAGCGCGTCGAACCGGTAGTCCCCCTCCACGCCCAACGTGAGCGGAGCGGCCGGGGAAAAGACATACGCCAGCTCCCGGCGCTGCATCGCCAGCAGCGCGAGGCTCACCACGATGCCCAGCATTGCGGCCACGGGCCTGACGCCCACGCGACGGCGCGCGAGCCTCGCTTCCAGCTCGGCGATGCGGAGGTCCCGCTCGGCCCGCGCCGAGGAGGAGGATGACGGCTCAATCATGACGCACAAACACGAAGCCCCGAGCTCCCTGTGAGGGAACCCGGGGCGGGAGTGTCGGGCTGGAGGCCCGGATCAGGCCAGGTTGAAGATCTTCTTCAGGTCCGACTCGATCTCTTCCTCGGAGCAGTCCTTCGCGAGCGACAGCTCCTTGATGAGCAGCGAGCGCGCGGTGTCGAGCATCTTGCGCTCGCCGAACGACAGGTCCTTGTCGCCCTTCAGGAGGTAGAGGTCACGCAGCACCTCGGCGATCTCGAAGACGGAGCCCGTCTTGATCTTCTCCATGTACTCCCGGTACCGACGGTTCCAGGTGGTGGAGTCGACCGAGATGTCCTTCTCCTTGAGGATGGAATAGACCTGCTTCACATCCTCCTCGCTGATGATCTCCCGGAGGCCGACCGACCCGACCTTGTTGATCGGGATCATGATCCGCATCCCGTTCTCCAGGATGCGCAGCACGTAGAACGACTGGCGCTGCCCGGCCACTTCGGTGTGTTCGATACCCATCACCTCACCGACGCCCTGGCCCGGATAAACCGCCTTGTCACCAGTCTTGAAGCTGGTCTGCACTAACTGCCTCCTTGAAAGACTCGCAACCGGCCTTCCATCAACAAGCCGGGCACTACTACCACAAACCACATCAACGGGCAACGATAACGCCTTGACCACCCAGAACGCGTCCGACTACGTTGTCGGTTTTCGTACGCGATGACGCTCGGTGTGCGAGCTGGCGTGACGGACGGTGCAGGTCGGGGTGGTGGGTGGAACGTTACGCTTGGCGCGACCTGGGGACGCGTCCCCTCTTCTTTCCTTCGCTGAGCCTGCTGCTGGGCGCTCTCTGGTCACCCGGAACGGATGGCTCGGCGGAGCTATTTCTGGTCTGCGGGGTTTTGCTGGGACTGGTCGGCCTGGCGCTCGCCCGGCTGCCTGGTGCTCACCTGGCGGTGTTGGGGGCACTCTGGATGGCGGGAGCCGGCCTGTCGCACTGGGAGGCCCGGGTGCAGGTGCCCGCGTCCCTCCAGGGCGGCGGCGAGGCGGTGCTGGAGGGCGAGGCGGAGCGGGTGGACGCCGTGGAGGGCGGCACGCGCGTGCGGCTCGTGGTGGCCCGGGCGGGCCCCTCGGAGGCCGCGCTCGAGCCGGCCCGGTTCAAGGTGAACCTGACGTTGCGTGGCGCGCCCCTGGCGTTGCTGCCGGGCCAGCGGCTTCGAGCGCGGACGCGGCTCACCCCGGATGCTCCGGCGGCCAATCCGGGTGAGAAGGACTTCTCCTCGGTCCGGCGGCGACAGGGCGTGGCCTTCACCGGGTCCACGAGCGCGGAGCGGGTGCTGGTGTTGTCGCTCGCGTCGACGTGGCGGTGGAACCTGGAGGGCACGCGCGAGCGGCTCGCGGAGCAGACGCACCGGGTGGCGCCGTCGCGGGACTCGGCGGCCCTCTTCCTGACGTTGGCGGCGGGACGCCGGGCGGAGCTGGACGCCGAGTGGGAGGACGCCTTCTCACGCGCGGGCCTCGCGCACGTGCTCAGCGTGAGCGGCCTGCATGTCGCGGCGCTCGCGCTGATGACGCTCGCGGTGCTGCGGTGGTTGCTGGTGCGAGCGGGCGCGCGGTGGCGGATGTTGGATGCGCGTCGGGTGGCGGCGCCAGCGGCCGTGCCCTTCGTCTGGGCCTATGTGCTGTTCACCGGGAACCAGCCTCCGGCGGTGCGCTCGGCGGTGATGGCCACGGTGGTGCTGCTGGGGCTGGCGTGGTGGAAGCGCGCGGATGGGCTCAATGGCCTCTGCGCCGCGGCGCTGGTGCTGGGATTGTGGGCGCCCTCCAGCGTGGAGGACCTGTCCTTGCGGCTGTCGTTCCTGGCGGTCTTCGGCCTGGTCGTGCTCGTGCCCGCGCTGCGGCTGGCGCTCCCCCTGACGCCCGCGGACCCTCGCGAGCCTCGCCGATGGGTGCGGTGGTGGCATCAGTCGCGCGAGGCCATGGCGCAGACGCTGTGCGCGAGCGGCGCGGCCACGCTCGCGGGACTGCCCGTGGTGGCCTCGGCCTTCGGACGGGTGAGCCTGGCGGGGCTCCTGTCCAACGTCGTCGCCCTGCCCCTCTGTGGCCTGCTCACGGGGCTGGCGGCGGGAGGGGCGGCGTTGTTCGTCATCTCGCCCGTCGTGGCCACGCCCGTGCTGTGGGCGGGCGCCTGGGCGTCGGAGGCGCTGCTGTGGGTGACGCGCGTGTTCGCGGCCATGCCCCTGGCCTCGGTGGAGGTGCCGTCGCTCGGGGTCTGGGCCGCGCCGTATGCGCTGGGATTGCTGGTGTGGGCCCTGGGCTCGGGGCGGTGGAGACACGGCCTGTGGCTCACGCCCGTGGCGCTCGTCGCCGCGGTGCTCGTGCCCCGGTTGATGCCGCAGCCGGGCCTGCGCGTCACCTTCCTCTCCGTGGGGCAAGGAGACGCCGTGGTGCTCAGCTCGCGGGGACACCATGCGCTGGTGGACGGAGGCGGCGCGCCCAACGGCGCGGACACGGGCACGCGCTTCGTGCTGCCCTACCTGCGGCACCAGGGCATCTCCGCGCTGGATTTGACGGTGCTGTCCCATCCCCACCCGGACCACGCGCTGGGATTGATATCGACCTTGGGACAGGTGCCCACCGCGCGCCTCTGGCTGCCCGCGGGCGACGAGGGCGGTCCCCTGTCACGGCAGGTGGTGGAGGCGGCGGGCAGCGCGCGGGTCGAGGAGGTCGAAGCAGGCCATCCGCCACTCCGCCTGGGAGACGCGACGGTGGAGGTGCTGGGGCCGCCCGGCCCGACGGAGCGCGAGCTGCTGGAGGGCGTCAATGACCGCAGCGTGGTGCTGCGCGTGCGCCATGGCGATGTCACGGTGCTCCTGCCCGGCGACATGGAGCACGACGCGGAGGAGCTGCTGACGGAAGGCCTGGGCCCGGTGACGGTGATGAAGGCGCCACACCATGGCTCCCGGACGTCCTCCACCCAGGCGCTGCTGGAGCGGGTGCGCCCCAAGCATGTCGTCTTCTGCGTCGGCCGGCGCAACCGCTTCGGCTTCCCCCACCCGGAAGTCGAAGCGCGCTACCGCGCCCTGGGCAGCGAGTGTTGGCGGACGGACATCGACGGGGCCGTCACGGTGGAGAGTGATGGGCGGGAAGTCCGGCTGGTCCCTCACCTGACGCGCGAGCCGGAGCCCTCCACACCACGACTTGCCGTCGGGGAGCGTCATTCCCATCGTTGAGCCGATGATTCCCGAGGACATCGACCTGCGTGAGTTGACGGCGGACCTGAAGGCCAAGCTCGGCCCTGGAGAACCCGTGGGCTATCTGCGTGGCAAGTCGCTCATGCGCGACCTGCTCGCGGACCTGAAGGGGTACTCCCAACAGGAGGCCGAGGAGCTCATCGACACGCTCGAGCTCCAGGGTTTCCTCCGCTTCCTGGGGGACCCCTCCGAGCGCTCCGTCGCGGACGCCCAGTGGGACATCACCCCGCACGCCTGAGCGCGCGGGCGCGGCACCTCACTGGAACGTCAGCCACCCGAAGCGCGGCAGCGCGTGGAAGTCGCCGACGAAGAGCGGTGAGAAGGCCTGGCCTTCCACCGTCTTCCGGCCGTGGTGCTCCAGCCGATAGAGATTGAAGCGCCACTTGTCCCCGGGTCGCGGCGGCACCCGGGGCACCTCCGCGAGCTTCGCGAACGGGATGCGCATCTCCACGGACCAGCCCTCGTCCTTGTCGGAGGCGTCATCCAGCGTGCCTCGCACCTTCACGGCGGACGTCAGCCCGGAGTCCCACGACAGGTCCATGCCCTGCCGACGCGCGGGGAAGTACGCGTCGAACTGGACGTTGTGCGGTGACACCTGCAGCTCGTTGTACGTGCGCCCGTCCGCGTTGGCGTCGAGGAAGATCTCCACCACCTCCTGCTCGTAGATGGGGTCGTCGCGCTTGCGCAGCGTGCCCCAGACATCCGGGTCCTCGCAGTCGAAGGCCACGTACAGGTACGCGTCGTCGTAGGCAAGGCGCGCCTCGGTGCGCAGCCGCACCGCGCGCCCATCGAAGCTGCCCTTCAGCACCACCGGCGTCGCCGTCTTCCAGACCGCGTCATCGAGCACGCCATCCAGCTTGGGCGCTGCCTCGGCCCGGCGGACGACGTACTCGGGGAGCTCCGGCGCGGCGCCACCGAGCTGGGGCCCGAGCATCCGGTTCGCGCCGTCCTGCGCGGAGGCGTCGTCCACGGCCAGCCGCTCATCGCCGCGCCAGAAGCCCAGCATCACCCGCGCGGGGGTGTTGGGCATGGGCACGACATGGACATCCTCGATGACCTTGCCCACCGGCCACGTGGCCAACGGCGCGGCGCCGTCCTGGATTTCGTGGTCCGCGTTGACGACCATGCCGCCGCTCGCCACGTCCACCACGTGGACGAAGAAGCCGTAGCCCTGGGGCGGCTGCGCGCGCGCCTGGAAGTAGTGGGAGAGCTGGACCTGCTGCCCCGGGGCGGCGTTCGCGGGCGTCACCTTCGAGCCCAGGTACACCACCGAGCCGCCGGCGAACGTCGTGCCCGCGCGGAAGGTCAGGTCCGAGGGCGCGGCGTCCAGGACACGGGCGCGAGCAGGCTCCGGCAGACGCTGCGTGCGCGGCTTGGGGCCCGCCTGTTCATCGCGGCACGCGGCCACGGAACACGAGAGGGTCAGGAAGAGGACGATGGAGGGAGTGCGCATCGGCGGCGGGCATCCTAGCGGCCTTCCCGCGACGAGGTGGGCTCCATCGCGCCTGCATCCGACCCGGGCGGCCCTCCGCTCACCTGCCCGCCCGCGCGTCCCACGTCCCATTCGCGCGAGACAGGGCCATCTTGCTACCGGAGGTCTCGCCCATGTCGCGACGTCGAGTGCTCATCCCCGCCGTCCTGCTCCTCATGGCGGCCCCCTCCCTGGCCGCGTCGCCCGCCGCGCCCCAGGCCACCGGCTCCGCGTGGGTGGACAAGCAGCCCCTGGCGTCGTGGAACGTGTCGGGGGCCCCGCTGCCCAAGGCACCTCGTGGCGATGGCCAGTCCCTGCGCACCGGCCCCTGCGCGAAGCTCGCGCGCAAGCCGACCACCGCGTCGGACCGGGCCGTGGTGAAGGCGGGCTGGACGCTGCTGGGCGCGCTGCAGGTCTACGACACGACGGAGGTCATCACCGCCGCGGCCGAGGGTGACGGCCAGTGCCGCGCCATGGGCTACCAGGTGTTCGTCTTCGTCGACGGCCGCTTCGCGGGCACGTTGTCCCCGGAGCCCATGTCGGACCGGTTCGACGGAGCGCTCGGGGACGTGCGGCTGGTGAACGCGAAGAGCCTGACGGGCGCGGTGCGCCGCTACTCGGACCAGGACCCGCTGTGCTGCCCGTCCCGACAGGCCTCCGTCGACTACGAAATCCAGCCTGGGCCCAAGGGCCCCGTGGTGACGGCGACCTCGGCCACCACACAGCCGACGTCCTCACCGTGACAGGACTGGAGGCCCCGCATGAGCACGTCATCCCCGGCTCCCCACGAGTTCCACAAGGAGCTCGCCGACGCCATCCTCCACTTGCGCCCCGCGCGAGAGCGCAGGCGTGAGTACATGGTCGAGCTGCTCGCCACCGTGCTGCTCGCGCTCGCCACCGTCGGCTCCGCGTGGAGTGCGTACCAGTCCACCCGCTGGAGCGGCGAGCAGTCCTACGAGTACAGCAAGGCGAACGCGCTGCGCTCCGAGGCCATCCGCGCCTCCAACGAGATGGCGCTGCTCGTCGAGGTGGACACGAGCACCTTCGGGAACTGGGCCGCCGCATGGAGCGACGGCGACGAGCAGCGGGCGCAATTCTTCGAGCAGCGCTTCCGCGAGGAGTTCCGTCCCGCCTTCGAGGCGTGGCGCGCGGAGGGCCTCGCGCCGGGCGTCGCGCCGCCGGACACGCCCTTCACGCGGCCCGAATACTACCCGGCGCCTCGCGAGCGCAGCCGACTGCTGAACGAAGAGGCGGCCACGACGTTCGAGAGGGCGCGGCAGGCCAACCAGAACGGCGACAACTTCACCTTCTGCGTCGTGCTCTTCGCCTCCGTCCTCTTCTTCGCGGGCGTGGCCACGAAGCTCGACCACCCGTCGCTGAAGATCTCGTTGCTCGCCCTGGGCGTGGTGATGATGGTGGTCGCGAGCGCGTACATGTTCTCGCTCCCACAGAACATCGGCTTCCGACTCCAGTAAGGCGGAGTGCGAGGGCCCGTGACAGCGGCCCGGACACGTGGGCCCGGCGCGGATTACGAAGGGACATGAGCCCCTTCCTGACAGCCACGTGGCGCTACCTCGTGATGCTCAACTACGAGGTGGACCCGAAGGTGCTCGCGCCGCTCGTCCCCCGAGGCACGGAGCTGGACACGTGGCAGGGCAAGGCCTTCGCCAGCATGGTGGGCTTCCGCTTCCTCGACACGCGCGTGCGAGGGCTCGCGGTGCCGTTCCATCGCGACTTCGACGAGGTCAACCTCCGCTACTACGTGCGCCACCGCGGACCCGAGGGGTGGCGACGGGGCGTGGCCTTCGTGCGGGAGCTCGTCCCCCGGTGGGCCATCGCGACGGTGGCGCGCGTCGTCTACAACGAGCCGTACCTGGCGCTGCCAATGCGGCACACCGTGGAGATGGACGGCGCCGAGCAGGGCGCACCGGGCCGCCTGGAGTACGGCTGGAAGCACGAGGGCCGCTGGCATCGACTCGCGGCGCGCACGCGGGGCGCGCCCCTGCCCAGCGCTCCGGATTCGCAGGAGGAGTTCATCACCGAGCACTACTGGGGCTACACCCCTCAGCGGGACGGAGGCACCGCGGAGTACCGCGTGGAGCACCCGCGCTGGTCCGTGTGGCGCGCCGAGGACCCCGTCTTCGAGTGCGACGTGGCGAAGCTGTACGGCGAGCGCTTCGTGCCCTTCCTGCGAGGCACGCCCGCCTCCGCGTTCGTCGCGGATGGCTCCGCGGTGGCCGTCCATCCCGGCGCGCGAGTGTCGGAAGTGAACACTTCCCTCGACCCGGCCGCCTGAGCCGTCTCACAGCGAGGACGGGCCGGGCCAGCGGCCGGGACGCACCCGCGCGCCAAGCACGCGAATCCCCGTGCGCCGGGGCGGTCCACCCGTTGCTCCAGCCCGGGCCATGCGCTTCGAATTCCAGCACCTGGGCACCACCACGCCCTTCGAATTGCCCGAGGGCCATCACCTGCTGGGCGGCGGTCCCGAGGACCATGTCCGCCTGGAGGCCCTGCCTCCCCACCTCTTGTCCCTGCACATCGAGGGGCAGCGGCTCATGGTGGAGGCGACCCGGACCTTCGACGTCAACGGGGTGCTCGTGCCCCCGGGCGTGTCGAGGCTGGTGCTCCCCGGCGAGGTGGTGGGCCTGCCCGACACGATGCGCCTGAGTGTCCTCCCGGAGACACCCGAGCAACGCGCCCAGGGCACCGTCGCCGTGCTCAAGGGGCTGCTCACGGGCCTGGACGCGACCCCTTCCCGCGCGGCCACCCTCACCTGCCTGACGGGACTCGACGTGGGCCGGATGCACGCGCTCGCGGACGCCCACACGGACCTGGGTCGGGGACAGGAGGCCACGCTGCGCCTTCGCGACAGGTCCGTGTCCCGCAACCACGCGCGCATCCACCACGAAGAAGGTGTGTTCGTCCTGGAGGACCTGGGCAGCCCCAACGGCGTCTACGTCAACGGGGAGCGCGTCCAGGAGCCCGTCACGCTGTGCGACGGCGACGTGCTGGAGCTGGGGCGCACGCTGCTGCGCTTCCAGGCGGCCCTGGACGAGGCGCCCGTGGAGCCGGCCGCTCCGGAATCCCCCGAGGAAAATCTCTCGGACACGGGGCCAGCGGAGACGGCGCCTCCTCGGCGGAAGGCTCGCGCGGAGTGGTGGTTCATCGGGCTGGGAGGCACCGCGGCGCTGGCGGGACTGCTCGTCACCTACGTCCTGACGACGACCTAGCGCGTCAACCCGGCAGCGGCGCCAACCCCGCGCGTTCGACGAGAATCCGGGCGAGCGTCTGGTGGTGCAGGAAGAAGCTGGTGAAGTGCACGAATCCCCACTGTCCACGGATGGCGTAGACGGTGACGGGGCCCGGTAGCACGTCCACGTTGCGGATGTCCGAGAACGCGAAGCGCCGGGTGCGCACCATGCCCCGGTAGGTGATGCCCCGGGCGTCCACGACGATGAGCGTGCGTGCGTAGTACGCGAGCGAGACGCCGAAGAAGAGGATGAAGAAGCCCGCCGAGAGGAAGGTCTTCAGCGGCACCCCTTCGAACTTGAAGAGGTAGAGCAGCACCGCCACCCAGAGCAGACCCGCCGCCGCCATCGCAGCCGAGAGGCTCCGACGTGGGCGGAAGACCTGCCGTCCGTGCATCTCCGCATCGCGCCCGGTCATGCCTCCAAATTAATGCTTGGGGCTGACAGGGTCTACCGGCGCCCTGCCACGCCTGGCCGCCGGTCAACGCAGCTTCACGGCCTTCTGTCGGGATTCCTCCTGGAGCTGGGGACGGACGTCCGCGGCCGACGAGGCGGCATAGCGCTCGTAGAGCCCCCGCGCCTCCGCGTTGCGACCCAGGGCGCGGTAGGACTCGGCCAACCCGTACAGGGGGGACGCGGCCTGGGGCTCCAGCTCCATCGCGAACTGATAGTCCGCCGCGGCCTCCGCGTAGCGACGCAGGCCGATGTTGGCGCTGCCGCGCGCGGTGTAGGCCACCGCGAGCATCGGCTCCAACTGGATGGCCTGGGTCAGGTGCGTCAGCGCCGTGGCGAAGTCGCGCGAGCCGATGCGCTGCACGCCCTGCTCATAGGCCCTCCGGGCCTGCGCCCGTGTCGTCTCCGCGACAGGTCCGGAGCCCGGGGCCTGTCCCGCCGCCTGCGGAGAGGCGCCCGACTGCGCCATCTTCGTGCGCGCTCGCGCGATGTTGTCCTGCGCGCTCTGACGGATGGCCGCGTCCTTCGTGAGCTGGATGGCGGACTCCCACTTCTCCACCGCCTGCCCGTAGTAGCCGAGCACCGCCAGCGCGTTGCCCAGCTTGAACAAGGCCTCCACGTGGCCCTCGTCCGCGTGCGACGCATCCAGGAACGCGAAGGCCGCCTCGCGGTAGCGGCGCTCCTTCATCAGCGCATCGCCGTCGCGGATGCGCGCCGCCGCCAGCGCGGGGTTCGGTGTGCGCGCCTGCGTGATTTCGGCCGAGGGTTTCGACGGGAAGGGCACCGGCTCCTGCGCCGAGGGCGTCGCGGCGGACGGGGCCACTGCGCCGCTCGGGGGCGTCCCCTTCTCGCGCAGGTCCGCGCCGTCGGCCGTCGCCCGCGAGGGAGGCGTCACCGGCGCGACGCCCAGGGTGCTCATCGTTGTCGGTGCCGCGACGACGCGCGGAAGCGGCTTCGGCGTCTCGGGCGAGCCGCCCAGGGTGCTCGTCGCAGGCGGCGCCTCGGCGACATGAGGCAGCGGCTTCGAGGACTCGGGCGAGCCGCCGAGGGTGCTCGTCGGAGGCGGCGCTTCGGCGACGCGCGGAAGCGGCTTCGAGGACTCGGGCGAGGCGCCGAGCGTGCTCGTCGCAGGCGGGGCGACGCGCGGGAGCGGCTTCGAGGACTCGGGCGGCAGGGGCGAGGCGCCGAGCGACTTCAGGTAGCCGCGCGCCTTCTGGACCCAGATCTGCTCGGAGGGCCGGTTCTCCCGGGCGATGTAACCCTGATACGCGGCGATGGCCTGGGGCTTGTCGCCGAGCTGGCGGTGGCTCTCCGCGAGGCCGTAGTAGCCATCCGCGTCGTCCGGCTCGAGCTCGACATAGCGCCCGTAGGCGCGGGCGGCGGTGGCGGCGTCCCCGGCCTTGCGCGCGGCATAGCCCAGGTTGAAGTACGCCATCTTGTGGAGCGGGTCCGCCTGCGTGGCCTCGCCGAAACGCGCGATGGCGTCCTTCAGCTTGCCCTGTCGGAAGGCCACGCTGCCCAGGCCGTTGAGCGCGGGGGCATAGCCCGGGGTGGCGGCCAGCGCTTCACGGTACGCGGCGGCGGCCTCGTCCAGGCGGCCCGCGCCCAGGGCGGACTCTCCGCGAGCGAAGGCGGCCCGGGCGGGCTCGGAGGGCTCCGCGGCACCGAGCAGCAGCACCGCGGACAGGACGATGACGGACTTGCGTACCAGGTGCATGACGTCCCCCAAGGGGTTGCACCGGTTGCCGTAGCAGAAACCGGGGACGACGTCACGATGCGCCCACACCCTCGGTGGGAGTTTCTCCGAGGGTGTGGCCCGTCTCAGCTGCGGAAGGGGTTCTGCAGCAGCACCGTCTCGCCGCGGTCGGCGCCCACGGAGACGCACACCACGGGCACGCCGCTGACCTCTTCCACGCGGCGCACGTAGCGCTTCGCGTTCTCCGGCAGCTCGTCGAAGCTGCGCACGCCGGCGAGGTTCTCCTCCCAGCCGGGCAGCGTCTCGTAGATGGGCTTGACGCGCGCCAGGTCCTCGTAATCGCCGGGCAGCTCGGTGATCTTCTCGCCGTCCAGGTCGTACGCGTTGCAGATCTGCAGCGACTTCAGGCCGCTGAGCACGTCGAGCTTGGTGAGCGCCATGCCCCACAGGCCGTTGACGCGCGCCGCGTAGCGCAGCACCACGCCGTCCAGCCAGCCGCAGCGGCGGGGACGACCGGTGGTGGCGCCGAACTCGTCACCCACCTTGCGCAGCTGGTCGCCGATGGCGTCGCTGAGCTCCGTGGGGAACGGACCGCCGCCGACGCGCGTGGTGTAGGCCTTGCTGATGCCCATCACCTTGTCGATGGCCGTCGGGCCCAGGCCCGAGCCCACCGCGGCGTTGCCCGCCACGCAGTTGGACGACGTGACGAAGGGATAGGTGCCGTGGTCCACGTCGAGCAGCGTGCCCTGCGCGCCCTCGAAGAGGATGCGCGCGCCGCGGCGCACCTGGCCGGCGAGGTACAGCGAGGCGTCGTGCACGTAGGGCTTGAGCCGCTCACCCAGCCCGGAGAACTCCGCGAGCACCTGGGGCACCTCGAGCTGCGGCACCGGCACGCCCGCCTTGCCGCACAGCTCCCGGAGCTCCTCGAGGGCCTGAGGCAGCCGCTCCTCGATGCGCTTGCGCAGGCGCTCGGGGTTGAGCAGATCCCGCATGCGGATGCCCCGGCGCGCCACCTTGTCCTCGTAGGACGGGCCGATACCGCGGCCGGTGGTGCCGATGGCGCTGCCACCGCGGGCCTTCTCGCGGAAGCTGTCCAGCAGCTTGTGCCACGGGAAGATGACGTGGGCATTGTCGGAGATGATGAGCTGCGAGTCCTCCTTGAGGAAGCCGCGCGCCTTGAGCGCGTCGATCTCCCCCACGAGCACCGCGGGGTCCACCACCACTCCGTTGCCAATGACACACGTCTTGCCCTGATGGAGGATGCCCGAGGGAATCAGGTGCAGGACCGTCTTCTGGCCACCCACCACGAGCGTATGCCCCGCGTTGTTGCCGCCCTGGAAGCGGACGACCAACTGGGCATGCTCGGTGAGCAGGTCCACGACCTTGCCCTTACCTTCATCTCCCCACTGCGCTCCGATGACGACGACGTTCGGCATGGTGCCCGCCGCTTAGCACGCGGGAGGGGCCGGGTGACAGTGTTCCGAGAAGCCACAATGCAGGGCCTGGCAGGTCGCCCTCTCTCGTCCCACCCAGGCGCCACGCACCTCCCCCCGTGCCAACGCCCGGGTCGCGTCCGCGAGCCGCCTGGCGGCCTCCTCGGGGCGCGCCGCGTCCGCCCGCCACTCGGGCTCCGGCCGCTCCTCCCCCAGGAAGACGACGCCCACACGCACGGGGACGCCCGCTCGCACCATCCGTCGCGCCGCCAGCTCCAGCGCGTCCAGCTCGTGGGCGTACGCGGCCGCTCCCAACGGATGCCGTCCACCCGACTTGTAGGTCACCACCACCGCCTCGCCGCGAGGTGACTCCCAGAGGACATCCATCTCACCCTCCAGGGAGATGCCCTCGTCCACCACCAGGGTGAAGGCCAGGCCCCGGTGCACGCCGCGCGGCGGGGACTCCGCCAGCATCCGGGCGAAGTCGGTGGCGAGCCAGCGCTCCGCCGTGCCCAGGACCGCCTCCATGCCCGGGTCCTCGGCCAATGCGCCCGCCTCGCGCAGCAAGGCCTCCAGGTGCGCGCGGCGCTCCGTGACGTCCACGTCACGGGCCGAGCACAGCCGCAGGTCCGAGGCGCTCAGCAGATGGCGCACCCGCTCCGCGGGGCTGCGCTCGGGGAGCCAGCCCTCCGGCTCGACGACGAGCGGGGTCTCCCGCGGCGCCACCTCCCACGGCCAGGGCGCGCCGCGCAGGCCCAGGCGGTGCACGTAGTGGAAGCGACGCGGGCAGGTGATGAAGTCCTGCACCGAGCTCACCGGCGCGCTGAGGGACGCCGAGGACTCGGCGAGGTCCAGCGTGCCGCCGCGCACGCGCAGCAGCGCGGCCTCCACACGTGCACCCGCGCGCGCCATCTCCTCGGGCCCGGGCGGCTCCGGGTCCCTGGGCGGAGGCAGCTCGTCCACGTCCACGTCCGTGACGAGCTCGCGCGTGGTGACGTCCTCCAGCCGGGCGTCGACGAGGTGCCACCACGAATCCTTGCCCGCACGTGGCTCCTCGCCACCGGAGAGCACCAGCAAGTCCCTGGCGCGGGTGAGGGCCACGTAGAGCAGGCGGCGATACTCGGCGTCCTCGCGGGCCTTCAGCTCCTGGCGCACCGCCTCGAAGCGATTGGACGTGTAGCCGTCCAGCGAGTCCGGCACCCAGGGGCGCAGGGCGATGCCGTGCGAGCGCTCGAAGTGCGCGCGGGCGGAGGTGCTCCGGCGTCGACCGCCCATGCCGGGTACGACGACGATGGGCCACTCCAGGCCCTTGGCGCGGTGGATGGTGAGCAGCTGCACCGCGCGCGGATCTCCGGCGTCGAGCAGGTCCGCCTGCGCTTCGTTCGGAGAGGACTCGGCCAGCATGCGCAGCTCGCGGGCGAAGGCCACGCACCCGCCCGAGCCCCGCTCGTCGCGACGCGAGGCCAGCGCGAGCAGCTTCTCCACGTTGGCGCTCGCCTGCTCCGCATAGGGAGAGCCCGCGAGCGCCTCGCGGTAGCCCGTCAGGTCCAGCGCGGAGAGCAACAGCTCCCTCACACCCAACCTGTCCCGCTCCCGGCACAGCGCGGGCAGTGCCTCCAGGAAGGTCTTCAGGCGCTGTCGCTCACGCTCCGGCAAGGTGGCGAGCACCTCGTCATCCGTCAGTCGAGGCGACGCCAGCGACAGCGGCTGCTCCCCGGCGAGCAGGAACAAGGTCGCGTCCGACAGGCCCACGAGCGGCGAGCGCAAGACGGCGGCGAAGGCGAGCGCGTCCTCCGTGTCCGCCAGCAGCGCCAGCAGCGAGGCCAGGTCCAGCACCTCCTGCGCGCCGTAGAACCCGCGTCCGCGCAGCACCCGGTGCGGCACGCCGTGGCGGATGAGCGCCTGCCGGTACACCTCCAGGTGCGTGAAGGTCCGGAAGAGCATCGCCACGTCGCCACCGCGCGCGGGACGTGAGCCCTCGCCATCCTCGCGAGCCACCGTGGGGAGCGCGCCGGGCGCGAGCAGGATGCGCAGCCGTCTCGCGGTGCAGTCCGCGTCCAGCCACCGCAGGTCTCCGGCCGTCTCCTGCTCCTCCAGGTGGAGTCGCTCCACCACGGGGGCCTCGGTGAGCGAGGCGCGCACGGGCGACAGGTCGTCCTCCTCGGGGACGTAGACGACCTCGAACGGACGGGGCGCATGCGAGTCCGCCGCCACCAGCACCCCGGCGAAGGCGTGGTTGAAGAAGGACAACAGCCCCGGCACCGAGCGGCGGTTGTGCTGGAGGAAGCCGCGCGTGCCGCCCTCCTCCTCCACCTTCTTCGACAGCAGCGTGAAGACGGAGACGTCCGCGCCACGGAACTCGTAGATGGACTGCTTGCGGTCTCCCACCGCGCAGAGGAACGCGGGCTCCAACGGCAGCGCGGATGGCAGGTCCATCTCCGCCGTCAGCTCACGAGGCCCACCCTCGCGCTGCTCCGCGAGCAGCAGCACCAGCTCCAGCTGGAGCCGGTTGGTGTCCTGGAACTCGTCCACCAGCAGGGCACCCACGCGCTCCTGCACCTGCCGACGGAACTCGGGATGGTCCCTCAGCAGGTCGCGCGCCTTGACGAGCAGCGAGGTGAAGTCGAACACGTTGCGGCGCGAGAACTCCGCGTCGTGCCGGGTCTCCACGCGGCCGAGCAGCTCGCGGAAGGTCGCCTCGAAGGGCGCGGTGTGCCACGCCGCCCACGCGTCGACGAGCATGCGCACCGAGCCGTCCGTCTTGCCCTTGTAGATGCGCCAGTACAGCTCGCGCACCGGGCCCGCGGCGCCCTTGCTGAGCCGCGCGATGTTGCGCGTGTCCGTCGCGAAGCAGGCGCGCAGCCACGGGTAGCGGTCTCCCTTCTGGAAGTTCTCCGCCGTCATCCCGTTGAGCGCCTTCTCCAGCGCGCCCACCAACTGGCTCCACTCGCCCTTGGCGTCCAGCGCCCGCACCTCCATGCACAGGCGCAGGCACTCCTTCAGCGCTTCGTCGAACTCCTCGCGGGCCTGCGCCACGTCGGCCACCGCCGCGGAGGCCGCGCGCAGCCCCTCCTCACGCAGCTTGCCGTAGACCGACACCAGCGCGGCGACCAGGCCATCGGAGAACCCGGAGCCGGAGAACCCCAGCTCCTGACACAGCTCACGCACCTGCGCGTCACCCGCCTCCAGCGCATCCAGCACGACGCGCTCGCACACGTCCTGCACCAGGCTGGACGCCTCGAGCTCGTCGAGCACCTCGAAGCTCGGGTCGATGCCCACCGCCGGCGGCGCGCGTCGCAGCAACTGACCGCAGAGCGAGTGGAACGTGCCCACCGTGGCCGCGCCCATCTCCTCGCGCAGCTGTCGCCACGCCTCGGGCAACGGGAACGGGCGGTCCAGCCGGGAGAGCGAGGCGCGCAGCTCCACCTCCTGGTCCAGCTTCGCCTCGCCCTGTGCCAGCCCATCCAGGCGCATCCGCAGGCGCGCGCGCATCTCCGCCGCGGCCTTGTCGGTGAAGGTCAGCATGCACAGCCGCGCGGGACGCAAGGGGCCACCCGCCTCGCGCGCGCCCGCGAGCAGGTGCAGCGTCATCGTCACCAGGCTGTACGTCTTGCCCGCGCCGGCGCCCGCCATGAGCGCCAGGTTGCGCTCCAGCGCGAGGATGGAAGGGGCCGTGCTCAACTCCCCTCCTCCGTCATCCGTCGCTCGGTGATGCGGCACACGGCGCGGAACCCGCAGGAGCCACAGTCCTGGGGCCGCGCGGCGAACTGGCCCTCGCGAAGCGTGCGCACCAGCGACTCCACGGCGTTGGGCAGGTTGCGCCCGCCTTCCTTCTCCGCCACCTTCGCGCGCACTTCGGGGTCCGTGGACAACAGCTCGTCCAGCTCCTGCGCGGGGACCACCTCCGACAGGTGGATGGTGTTGCCCGTGCGCAGCGAGAACCACGCGGCCTGGCTCGCGTTCTGGTGGCCACTCTCCCGCGCGGCGAAGAGGTACAGCGGCAGTTGGAAGTCGGACGTGAGCAGCCGCTTCTTCAGCTCGTTCTTGTCCAGGCGCCCGGACTTGTAGTCGATGACGCCCACCTCCGAGCCGGACACGTCGAGCCGGTCGATCTTCCCCTCGAAGACGATGGCGTCCCCGTCGATGGGCAACATGACGTGGCGCCACCGGTCGTCCTCGGCGGCGGGGCCGAACTGGAGCTCGAAGCCCTCCGGCACCATCCGCTCGAAGGGCAGCCCGCGCCGCTCGTCCACCAGGATGCGACGCGCCATCGCCCGAGCGCGCTCGTGCGCCAGCTTCCACAGCGCGGGATGCCCCACGTGGTGGAACTTCTCGAAGTGCGCCACCGCGGACTGGAGCGCGGAGTCCAGCACCTCCTCGGGAATCTCCTCCGGCGCCTTGCCCAGCAACTGGTGCTGCTTGAGCGACTGGAAGACCTCCTCCACGACACGGTGCCAGAAGGTGCCGCGCCCGCGCGCGTCGAACTCCTCGCCCGGACGGTCCGGCTCCGTCACCTTCAGGCCGTACGTGAGGAAGCCCTGGAAGCCGCAGTTGCCGAAGCGCGCGAGCGCGGACGCGGACAACGGTCGCGTGAGGTCGAAGCGGAAGGCCTCGCGCAGCGACGCGCGCATCGTGTTGGCATCCACCGAGCCCGTGTACTTCCCGGGCTTCATCTTCGGGTCGCCGAAGAAGTACAGCCGCTCCACCTCGACCAAGGACAGCTCGCGCGCGCCCGAGTACCAGGCCTCGCGGTCGAAGTGGCGCTTGAGCAGCGGCGCCGCGGCGTCCGGCTCGGTGACGCGCAGCTTCGGATACGAGAGGACCTCGAGCGCCACGCAGCGCCGCAGCTCCGACTCGGTGAGCACCTCGTCCAACGGAGGGATGGGCGGCAACGAGCGCGGCGTCCACTTCAGCGCGGTGAGCCGACGCACCTCCTCCAGGAACGAGGACGGCACCTGCTCCTGTCCGCCCGCCCCCTCCACCGCGAAGGACAGGCTCAGCGTCTCCTCCGCCGCGGCGAGCGCGCTGGCGAACAGCAGGCGGTCCTCGGTGAGCCGCCACGCCGCGCGGTCCTCGAACTCACCGCCCGTCAGCCGGAACACATCACGGCCCAGGTGCTGATTGAGCGCCGAGCGCTCCGCGTCCGCGAGCAGTGGCGAGGGCACATCCCGTCCCGGGAAGCGTCCCTCGGTGAGCCCCGCGATGAAGAGGTGACGGAAGGAGCGTCCGGGCACCTCCGCCGCCTCCAGCACCTCCACCGCCGCGCCCCGGGGGCCTCGCGCGGGCAGGTACGCCTCCGACATCGCGTCGCGCAGCCATCGACCGAACGTGCGCCGGCGCAGCACCGGGCCTCCGCCCACCGCCTTCATCGTCCGCAGCAGTCCCTGGACGCGCTGCCGCAGCGCCTCACGCGCGGCCTCGTCACGCGACCGCGCGTCCAGCGCCCGCTCCGCCAGTCCACCTTCCGCGCGCGACTCCAGCGGCCCCTCGGAGTCCATCAGTCCCAGCCGCTCCACCACGTGCCACCACGCGGCCAGCTGCTCGGCGACGGGTGCCTTCTCGGGGATGCGTCGGCAGTAATCCAGCAACAGACCGCAGCGCTCACGCAGCACCCGCACCGACTGGATGCGCGCGCTGCCGTCCTTCTTCTGTGCACCCTGGAGCGCCTGGAGCCGACGCGCGAGGCCCTCGAGGCGCACGTCGTACGCACCACGGCCTCGCAGCGCGCCCAGTCGGTCGTCCCGCACGGCGGCCAGCGCGAAGAGGCTCGCGGGCGACTCCGGACCTCCGCGCGACAGGATGTGCGCGTAGCGACTGCCCACCAGCTCCGCCACGCGCTCGGCGGGGAAGCCGTCCTCCACCAGCAGCGGCAGGTCCAATGCCAGACGCACCGGCCCGGCCAGCGAGAGTGGCTCGCCCCAGGGCAACCGCACCGGCACGCCCAGCTCACCGAGCGACTCGGCGAGCCACCCCGCCTCCGCGCCCAGCTCACGGTATGCAATCGCGATGTCCGACGGCGCGGCCCCTTCCGCGATGAGCCGGCGCACGTCCCTGGCCACCAGTCGCGCCTCCTCGCGCGCCGTGGCCGCGCTCCACACGCGAGGCTGGGTCTTCGCGTCCTCGAGCGCATTGCGCGGCGCCCGGGGCGAGAAGGCGAAGCGACCCAGGTCGATGAACGGCCGGGACTCGAAGGTGACGTCCGCCTTGAAGAGGTCCACGTGCGGCATGGACTCGCCGCGGTTCTCGAAGGCCCGGAACAGCGAGGCCAGCGCCGCGTCCGCCACCGGCGAGCCGCCCACGGGCGTCTCCACCCGGAGCGTCACGCGTCGCGACTCACACGCCGCCGCCAACGCCAGCAGCAGCTCCAGGCCGGACGGGCGCACGTCGTAGACCCCGTGCAGCACGAGCGTCCCCACGCCATCCCAGCTCACCGGCCACACGCCCTGGCCCAGCGCCTCACGAGCCCCGCGCAGCACGTCCTCGCGGTCCGCGAGCCCCAGCTCCGCCAGCTTCTGCTCGTACAGGTGATACAGCCGGGCGAGCACCCGCACGTGCTTCTGCCGCTCGGGCGGGAGGACCTCCACCGCGTCCTGGAGCTCCCGGGGCGACAGGCGCCCGGCCTTCAGGTCCAGCACCACCTCCAGCCCCGCGCGCGCGAAGGCCGGCTCCCGGACGTACTCGCCGAAGTGCGTGTTGCCCAACTGCGGCCCCAGCGAGGACATCACCGCGCGCGCCAGCACCGCGGGACAGGGGCGCCGGTTCAGCTCGCGAGCCCCGCCCAGCGCGACGAGCAGCTCCTCCCAGGTGAGCAAATCCCGCCCCACCGCCAGCCCCCGAGCGTTCCCTTCCGCGCGCAACGCGGCCTGACGCCGGCTGGCGTCGGGGAACACATGGAGGGTACGGACGGGACGGGCCATGGATGCGTGGAGTCTAGAACGACCGGACGGGTCGCTTTCATGCTCCATTCCTCACTCCGCGCCCAGTGTGTTCGTGAGCCCGCCTGCCTGCCCACCTGTTTCCCATGGTTGGCCCGCGAACCGGACCTCCATGACCGGCTTACCCAGAAGCCCTGGAGCTTCCGGGTGGCAATTCAGCCCTGGAGCGGGTGCGCGTCAGAAGGTGTGCGCCAGTTCGAGCTGCGAGAGCGCCGGGTAGGTGAAGCCCTGGCCCAGGAAGAAGCGGTCACACAGGCCCTCGGGGACGATGGCGCTCACCGCCAGGGGCTTTCCGGGATGCGCGGCGGCCAGGGCCCGCAGCAGCCTCCGACCCGCGCCCTTTCCTCGGGCCGAGGGCTCCACCACCAGCGAGCGCAGACCGAGCGTGGGCGCGGCGACATCCGCCACCACCACGAAGGCGGGACCGAGTCGGAAGGCCTCCGCTGGGGAGGACAAGCCCATCACCGTCGCCGCGTCGAGCTGCCATGGCAGGCCCGCGGGCAGGAGCTTCGCACACTCGCGCGGGTCCACTTCCTCCAGCGCTCCAGGCTCTGGCGTCGGCGTCCCCGTGAAGCCCACCAGTCGCCGCATGCGTCGGAAGCCCAGTCGCTCGTAGAGCTTCACCGCGGGCGCGTTCTGCTCGATGACCTCGAGCACCATCCGCGCATCTCCGCGCGCGCGTGCGGATTCCAGCAAGGGACGCAGCATCTCGCCGCCCAGGCCCTGCCCTCTTCGGCTGGGAACGATGCCCATGCCCGCGACCCGGCTGACGTTGCCCCGTCGCGCCATCAGCACGAGCCCCACCGCCTCACCACCCACGCGAGCGACCCGACTCTCCGTCAACGAGATGTGCTCGCTTCGCACGCGCGCATCGAACGCCTGGGGGGCATCCGGCACGGGGACGAAGTAGCCCTCAAAGGCGCGCGCGAACAGCGTGGACAGCGACAGGAAGGACCACTCGGATGCGGGAACGAGGTCCATGGGCTCGCGGTTCATTGTGCGCCACGCTGCCGCAGCGACACCCCGCCGGCAACCCCTTGCTTCCGCGCCCGACGGGGCCTCACCGCTCCCGAGCGCTCCCAGGGTTCACCCGCCAGTCGCTCCGCGAGGAAGTCGACGAACACACGCGCCTTGGGCGACACCAGTCTGCTGGGAGGGTGCACGGCGAACAGGCCCACCTCCGGCAGGGCCCAGTCCTCCAGGATCCGGATGAGCCGGCCCGTCCTCAGGTCGTCATCCACCAGGAACGTGGCGAGCGCCGAGACACCACAACCGCCGAGCGCGGCCAGCCGCAGCGCCTCCGCGTTGTCCGTGCGCAAGACGGGATGGATGCGCACGGTGGTCCGCTCCACGCCGCGCACCAGGGTCCACGTCTCTCCGTCCTGGAAATGGGAGAACTGGAGACACGGGTGGGCCGCGAGGTCACCGGGCTGGGCCAGCGCCTCGCGGCCCCTGGGATAGCGCGGAGCCGCCACCAGGAATCGACGAATCGTCGCCAATCGTCGAGCCACGAGGCTCGAGTCCGGCAGCGCGCCAATCCGAATGGCCACATCGAACTTCTCCTCGACGAGGTTGACGTAGCGGTCCTGGAAGGAGAGCTCCAACGTGATGCGCGGATAGCGGCGCATGAAGTCCGGAACGAGCGGCGCGATGTGACGCTGCCCGAAGAGATTGGGCACGGCCACGCGCAGACGCCCTCTCGGCGCTCCTCCGAAGCCGGACACCAGGGCGTCCGCCTCTTCGAGGCGCTGGAGGACATCCGTACATCGCTCCAGGTACAGGGTGCCCGCCTCCGTGAGGGAGACCCGGCGCGTCGTGCGTCTCAACAACGCGGCGCCGAGCGCGGCCTCCAACCGAGCGACCCGTCGACTCAGCGTGGACGCGCTCACCCGCAGCTCCCGCGCCGCGTCCGCGAAGCTCAGCGCGCGCGCCACGGCCGAAAAGGCCAGCATGTCCTCCAGCCGATCTCTCAGCTCCAAGCGCTCAACGCCCATGCCTCCCTCCGATTCTTGCGTCTCGCGCACGAGTGTCGTGCCCGGCGCCCCGATGATGCCGGGTCGCTCGCGGGTTATGCACCGCGCGTCCCCTTGGGAGTCCATCTCATGTGCCCACTGCCGCTCGCGAGTGTCTTGTCGACGTTGCTTCTCACCACCTCCCCCGCGACTCCGCCGCACCCGAAGGCCCCCGCTTCGGGGGCCGTGACACCCGCCTCCGCGAGCACCACGCCCGGCCCGCGGGGCTTCGAGCGCATGTCGCTCCCCTCGGGCTTCACGGTGCCCAACGGCATCGCCGTGGATGACCAGGGAACGCTCTATGTCGGCTCAGTGGCGGATGGCCGGGTGCTCCGGCGTGTCGCTGGCGGTGACTGGACGGAGTTCTTTCCGGGCTCCGAGCAGGTGTTCTCCGTGACGAGCCTCCGTCTGGACGCGCCTCGAAACCTGCTGTGGGGGACGTCTCCCGACGCCATGGGACTGCTGAGACCCCAAGGCGTCGCGGGTGGACGGGGGGCTCGCGTCTTCGCGCTCGACGTCCGCTCTGGCGCGCTGCTCAAGGTCATCCCGCTTCCGGCGGGCGCGCTCGGCAATGACCTCGCAGTGGCTCCGGACGGCGGCCTGTATGTCACGGATAGCAACCGCGCCGCCGTGCTGTACCTCCGGCCCGGCCGCGAGGCGTGGGAGACGTGGGTGATGGATCCACGCTTCAGCGCTCGCGGCCCCGGGATGAGCGCGGTGGGGCCAGCGGGAATCGCGCTCGCGCCCGATGGAAGCACGCTCGCCATCAACACCTTCGGGCCAGGTCGTCTCTTCGTGATTCGTCCTGGAGCCAGGGGACAGGGTCCGAGCGTCCGTGAAGTCCCACTGCCGCGCCGCCTGGAGAATCCGGATGGAATGCGCTTCGCGCCAGACGGACGCCTGCTGCTCGTCGAGGGCGCGATACAGAGCGGCGATGGGCGGCTCGTCCGTATCGACGTCCTGGGCAAGTCCCGGGGCGCGAAGGTCCTGGAGGTGCTCGCATCGGGGATGGAGTCCCCGGTGAATCTCACCGTGTCCGACGAGGGGAGGGTCTGGGTCACCGAAGCGAGACTCCGCGACCGCATCCTTCGCGGTCCGGA
The DNA here is from genome assembly GCF_900111765.1 of Myxococcus fulvus. Next base: position 401,321 of record NZ_FOIB01000008.1, on the reverse strand, counting down.
GGCCGCATTGCCCCAGGTCTTCTGGGTCGCCTCGCTGCCCCTTCCCCGCTGACGCCTCCACGAACGTGACGTCCGTGGAGGCGGAGAGGGTCCGCGTTACGACTCGGTCGTCAGCGAGAAGGTGATGCGGATGCCGCCCAGCAGGTACTCCTCGCCATCGGAGACCTGACGGCGCGCGATGCGCGTGTTGTCGAACCAGGTGCCGTTCGAGGACTTGAGGTCCTCGATGAAGACCTCATCGCCGTCGCGCAGAATCACCGCGTGCTCACGCGAGACCCTGGCGGACTTCACCATCAGGTCCGCGCTGGGACCCCGGCCGATGATGAACCGCTCGCGAGCGACCAGCACCGGCTCGCCATCGTCGAGCTTCACGTGCACCTTCAGCTCCGGCGGAGCCTGCACGATGATGGTCTTGTCCGGCTTGCCCGCCGGCGCCTTCGGCTCGGGCTTCGCCTCCGTCACCAGGTCGGAGGAGTCTTCGTCCACGAACGCTGGCTCGGAGGAAGCCGCTGCCGCCTTGCCGACCGCGGCCTTGCCTGAGGCTGGCTTCGCATCCTCGTCTGCATCGGAATCGTCGTCCGAGTCCTCGTCGGAATCGTCGTCGCCGGAGTCCTTCTCATCCGCGTCGCCATCCGCGTCCTCGTCATCGTCCGAGTCCTCATCGGAATCGTCGTCCGAGTCCTTCTCGTCCGCGTCCTCGTCGTCCGAATCCTCGTCGTCGTCCGAGTCCTCATCGGAATCATCGTCCGAGTCCTCATCGTCGTCCGAGTCCTCATCGGAATCATCGTCCGAGTCCTCGTCATCGTCCGAGTCCTCATCGGGCTTCGCGTCGACGGGCTCGACCAGGCGGTCGACGTCCCCCACGATGTCACGGACGCGCGCGGCGACAGCTTCGCGCAGCTCGGCCTCGTCGACCGTGGGCTCCTTCTCCGTGGCGGGCTCGTCCTCGGAGTCCTCGGAACCCTCCGCGTCCTCATCGTCGGAGTCCTTGGCGCTCTCGGCGGCCTTCGCCTCGGCACCCTCCGCGTCGTCGGCCCCGGGAGTTCCTTCGTGCTCCCCGGTCTTGGACTCTTCTTCGTCGGTGTCCGCGAGCGCGACGGCCGGAGGCGGCTGCACCTCCACCGACTGGTCCACGGCGCGCACCACTTCGCGAACACGCTCGGCGACCGCTTCGGACTCGGCGCCCTTCGGAGCCTCTACCTCAGCGGGCTCATTGGCCACGTCCGCGACCTTCGCGGAGGCCGGTGCCTTCATCGGAGGCACCGTCGTGGGAGGTGTGGCCACCGGCTCCGCTGCCGCCGGAGCAGCAGTCACCGCGGGCGCCGCGGCGGGCGCGGGCACTGAGACGGGGGCGCTGACCACTGGCGTCGCCACGGGCGTCTGCGCAACCACCGCGGGCACAGGCGCGGCCACCACGGCCGGCGCGCTGCCCGTCTCGGTGAGGCTCACCTGCGTGGGCTGGATGAACCCGAACTGCCGTGCGAGCGAGAAGAGTGCCTGATTGACGAGGACATCGCGGTCCACGCCCATCTCGCGGCTCATCGTCTCCAGCGCCTTCCACAGCGGGTCGGCGATCTCGACCTGTCGAGGCGTGCGGTTCATGACTCAGCTCCCCCTCAGGTTGTCCTGCCAGGGCGAAACGTTGTGGCTGTCCGTCAGCCAATAGAACATCGCCTGCATCTCCGCGTAGTGCTGCTCCGCGATGCCCAGGAGGTTCGGGTGCAGGGCGTCGATCTCCACGCCCGCGAACTCGAAGCCCGCCGCGCCCGACGCCTGCGCGCCACGGCCGCCCGTCACCTTGCGGTCCCGCACCCGCCAGTGACGCTGGCTCGACATGCCCGCCGCCTGTCCGAAGTCCGCCGGAGGCGCCACCTTCTTCGGCAGCACCACCTTCGACTCCCCACAGGCCCACAACAGCCACGTGAGCGCGTTCCAGTCTCCACGCGCCAGCCGGATGAGGTCCGGCAGGCCCATGCCCGCCACGCTCAGCGTCTCGTCGACGGAGACCGAGTCCTCCCCAATCTCCACCTCCTCCTCGGCCAGCTCCACCGGCCCCGCCGGCAACAGGGCGGACACGTCCGGCGGCATCCACGGCAGCACGGCGCCAGGCTTGAAGCGCCCCAGCAGCGCGGCGCGGACGAGCTGCAGCCGCGTGGCGTACTTCTGGACGATGCGCACGATGGCGTCGAGCGTCTGCGCGGGCTTCTCCGGCAGGTCCTCGTAGGTCGACACCGGCTTCTCCTTCGCCGGCCAGAAGTCGAACACCGGGAACAGCGCTCGCGCGTACGTCCCCAGGAACGTGGCCGTCCCCGGCTCCGCCTTCGCCAGCGCCTCCGCGTCCTTCAACGCGTGCGAGTCCATGCCCATGTTCAACAGGACCAGGCCTCGGGTGAAGAGGAACGCCGTGCGCTCCGGAGCGACCAGCAGCGCCGCGTTCACGAAGTCCAGCGCCGCCCTCGGCCGGTCCAGCTGGTCCAGGCGCACCGCGTGGGCCCGCAGCAACATGCCCGCGTCCCCACCGCGCACCAGCGTCTCCGCCAGCGCCGAGCTGGAGTCCGCCGCGTTCTGCAGCGCCTCGCCCGCCGTGGCCTTCGCGTTGTCCGGCGTCCTCGGCAGCGCCACGCGCTCCATCAGCTCGAGGAACGGCGCCACCTGCTGGTCCATCGCCACCGAGCGCGCCAGCGCCAGGAGCGCCTCGCGGTGCTTGCGCGCCGCCACGCACGTGGCCGCGTACTCACGCCAGGCCTCCGCGCTCCGGGGCACGTTGGAGAAGACCGGCGACGCCGACAGCTCCGCCTCCGCCTGCGCGACGCCCAGGTCCCGCGTCAACACCACCTGCCGGTCCGCGTCCAGCAGCGTCCACTTCCCACAGGCCACGTCCTGCTCGTACCGACCCTCGTCGAACTTGACGCGCGGGTCCAGGTACTCGTCCTTCGCCAGCGAGCGATAGGTGCCGTGGCGCTGCCCCTCGACGAACTCGCCCTCCCACAACAGCTGGCCGTCCTGGAGCCAGAAGCGCGCGAGCCCGTGGCGCTCGCCGTCGGTGTTCAGCTCGACGTGGGACCACTGGTTCAGGTCCTCGCGAAGCTCCGCCTCCAGCGGGATTCCCTCGGGACGGTCGGGGTACGGCTCGCCGGTGGACGGCACCACGCGGCGGTCCTGGCCGTCATAGTGCGTCACGCCGGTGACGCGGCCGTGCTCGTACACCATCACCGTCTTGCGAACGAGCGTGGAGACCCCGTTCTCGTGCATGCGCTCCGTGGTGAACTTCTCGGACGCGTACCAGGTGCGCGGCCCGTGCAGCTCCCCCTTCACGAAGTCGCCGTCCTGGGAGACCTCACCGCTCTCGTGGAAGCGCTTGAAGGGGCCGTGGGGCTTGTCGTTCTCGAAGCTGCACTCGTTGCAGAGCGTGCCGTCCGCGCGCCAGTACTTGTAGGGCCCCTGCTTGCGACCCTTGGGGTCCGTGGCGCCATACACCCATTCGCTGTCACCCTCGTCCCACGTCGCCTCGGGGTGCACGCCGGGCGGGACGATGCCCTGCTCGGTCAGCTTCTTGTTCTCCTCGGCCTGCTTCGCGTAGGCGACGTCCAGCGTCTTGAGCGACTTGACCAGCGCGTCCAGCCGGCCCGGCGACATGGCGCCGCTGGAGCGGTGGACGACGGTGCCATCCTTGAACGCCATCAGCGTGGGGATGGACTGAATCTGGAACCGGCCCGACAGCTCCTGCTGCGCCTCGGTGTCCACCTTGCCGAACACGACGTCCGGGTGCTTCTCCGCGGTGGCGGCATAGGTCGGCGCGAAGTTGCGGCAGGGGCCACACCACTCCGCCCAGAAGTCCACCAGGACCAGCCCTGGCTTGCCAGTCATCTGTTCGAAGGTCTCGGCCGTCAGGTCGACGGGGTGCGTACTCACGATGAAGCCTCGGATGCGAATGGGAGTCGGACGCTTGTAGTCAAACCCTTCGCGCCGCGCCAGCGTCGCCCTATGCTGCGCGCCGTGCGCCCGTCCTTTCCCATTCTCGCACTCACTGCGATCCTCGCGCTTCTTCCGCTGACTCCGGCCCTGGCCCAGCCCGCCGGCGACGCTCCCCGTCTGCACGAGCTGAAGTTCGACTGGGCTCGCGACGGCGTCATCACCGGCTCGGCCGCCGTGCTCTGGATTTCGAGCGAGGCGCTCTTCAAGAGCGACCTGGCGCCCGCGACGTGCCGCTGGTGTGACCGGGCTCCGGACGGGACGGACCGGCTCAACGGCGTGGACCGCTGGGGCCGGGGGCTCGCGGGAAGGACGGAGGCGTCGCGGCACCGCGCGGCGCATTGGAGCAACATCATCGGCTTCGGCGTGCTGCCCGCCGGTGTCATGGGTTTGCAGTACGCGGTGGGGCGGGGCTCCGACAGCCCGAACCGGTTCTTCGCGCAGGACGCGACCATCATCCTGGAGAGCGCCATGCTGGCGACGCTGGCAAACCAGACGGTGAAGTTCCTGGTCGGCCGCGAGCGCCCCTTCGTCCACGTGCTGCCCGAGGACCAGAAGCGCCTCACCGACCAGCCCAGCGACAACAACCTGTCGTTCTACAGCGGGCACACCAACCTGGCCTTCTCGCTGGTGGTGTCCGCGGGCACGGTGGCCGCGCTGCGCGGCTACGAGAACCAGGCGTGGATCTGGGCCGTGGGATTGCCGCTCGCCACCTCCGTGGGGCTCTTGCGCATGGGCGCCGACAAGCACTACCTCACCGACGTGGCCACGGGCGCAGTGATGGGCGCGGCCTTCGGCGTCGCGGTGCCCCTGCTGTTGCACGGCCGCACCGGTGGCGTGGAGTCCAGCGCCGCGCGTCGCTCCCCTACCGCCGCCCGGCTGATGCCCGTCGCCGGCGCGCGCATGGCTGGCTTCTCGGGCGTCTTCTGAGGGCCGCCATCCGCGGAGGTCTCGGGCGGGCGTGGCGCGCGGGCGCGCTGGCGCTGGTGCTCGTCGCCGGCTGCAACTCCGCGAGCCGCTTCGCGCCCAGCTACCTGCTCGTGCCGCCCCAACCCTTCGTCACCCCGCCGCCCATCTGGGGGCCGGTGGAGGCGGGGCATTGGAGCGTCGGGCTGCGCGTGCAAGCCATTCCCGCCACGCCGGAGGACCCCTTGGCGCTCCAGCTCACGGTCTGGTACCCGACGCGGGAGAGCGACGCGGCGACCCGCCTGCACTATCGCGACTACGTGGGCCTCATGGGCTTCGAGTCCGAACCCGAGACGCCTCGCGACGAGGCGCGCGCCACCCAGGCCGTCACCCTCTACGAGCAGCAACTCGTCGACCTGGGCGTGCCCGAGGAGAGCACCGCCGCGTGGCTCGACGCGCCGATGACGGCCACGCCCCACGCGCCGCCCGCGCCGGGACGCTTCCCGCTCGTGCTGGTGGCGCAGGGCCGTCATCACTCCGCCCACCATCAGGCCGTGCTGGCCGAGTACCTGGCGAGCCACGGCTACGTGGTGGCCACCACGCCCTCGCCCACTCGCGCAGAGCCGCCAGGGCCGCTCGTCGACGTGCTCGCCACCGCGAGACGGCAGGCGCGGGAGCTGGAGCGCGCGCTGCACTTCCTCCGCGCGGATGCCCGCATCGACACCTCGCGCGTCGCCGTGGTCGGGCACAGCCTGGGTGCTCGCGCGGCCTTCCTCTTCGCGCTCGCGCATCCCGAGGCGGGCGCGCTGGTGAGCCTGGATGGAGGCATCGCGACCCGGCGCGGAAAGGAATGGTTGAAGGGCCTGCCGGACTTCCACCCGGAGCGGGTCCAGGTCCCCCTGCTGCACCTGTTCCAGGAGGACGACGCCGTGGTGGTGCCCGACTTCGAGATGCTCGAGTCTTTGCGCGGCGCGCATCGGTGGATGATTCGCATCCCCGGCATGCGGCACGTGGGCTTCACCAGCGTGGGCGCCGCCGCCACGCTGGCGCCAGGAGTGGTGTCGTCGGAGACGGCGCAGGCGGTGGCCCGGGGCTGGGCCACGGCCACGGACCTGACGCGCAGGTTCCTGGACGCCAACGTGCGACGCAGGCTCGTGCGGCCCAACGCGCCGCCTCCGTCCGCCAGCGCCCTGCTCGCACCGGGCGCGGACGTGCTGCTCGAACACTGGGAGCCCGGCCAGCCCTGAGCCGGGCTACATCACGCCCACGGGAGCGTCGTCGCCGTCGTGCCCTCCCTCCACGACGGGCAGCCGGGACAAATCCCACCGCCACCCCGGCTCCCAGGCGACGGCGCCGGAGACGCCCCAGCCGGCACGCACGACGGCGCGGCCCTCGTACTCCAGCCAGAAGACGGACTCCTCGGGGCGCGTGGCCTGGTCCAGACAGGCGATGCGCGTGGCGGGGCGGCCCACGCCCTCCAGCGTCACCGCGAAGGCCTTGTGCGAGTGTCCACACAACAGCCACTTCGGCTGCACCGTGTCCACCAGGCGGCGCGTCACGCCATTGCCAATCCAGTACGAGGGCAAGGGCCGGGGCGGCGAGGGGTTCTCCTCCCGCGCGCGCTGGACGATGCCTCGGGGCCACTCGTGCACGAGCATCAGGTCCACGTCCCGAAGCGACATCACCCGCTCCACCTCCGCGGTGCGGAAGTAGCCCGCCTGCTTCATCAGGTCCTGTGTGACGGGGCGCTTCAAGGGCTGGTCGATGAAGCGCGGCGCGTGGATGCCGGACAGGTAGCCCACGCGCAGTCCCGAGAGTTCGCGCACGCCGGCGCGGCCCAGGTAGGTGACGCCCGGCGCCAGCTCGCCCCCGTCCTGGAAGTCGTGCAGCGCCTCGAAGTCCTCGTTGTTGCCGCCGATGAAGTACAGGGGCCGCTTCACGCGGCGGACGCCGTCCGCGTACTCGGCGAACTCGGCGGGCATGGTGCGCTTGGCGGCCTTGCGACGATGGTCATCCGCGCGGCGGAACGCCTCCACGTCCCCCACCGCGAGCACCATCGCCACCGGCCGACCACGCGACTGCTCCAGCGCGTCCAACCACGTCTCCACGCGGTGGAAGCGACCGTGGACGTCACCCAGGGCGGCAACCAGGAGGGGCTCCGGCATCACCCCCAAAGGCTGCACCCGCTCATCCACCCTGTCGAGTCATCCCCGCCCCATGGGACCGAGGGCTGACAGAAAAGCCACACTTCGGCTCGTACGCGGAGGACTGGAGGGACGGGCGTCGGACGCAATAACAATCACAATCATCGTTTCACAGGGGCGTTCTCGAAGAGAGACGCAGCCCGGCGAATTAGTGGCTCATTGTTTCCGACGATTCTTCCAACCCCCTGGAACCCCAGGCCTTTCCCCTCTGGGTATTTCATTGGGGAGGCGCGGAAGAACCGTATCCGGGCACGAAACAAATATTCGCATCTTATCGACAAACCATTCAAACCCTCTCACCGAGCACGCAATGACCCTCCGCTCTCTCTTTCAGTCCCAGCTCGCCCGTTCCGTGCGCCAGCCGTCCTCCGAGCCGGCCCCGCGCCGCCCTGTCACTCCGAGCCCTCCCGGGAATGCGCCGTCGCGCGCCCGCCCCGATTCCTTCGATGCGCGGGGCCCTGCTCCCAGGAAGGAGGTCCGTGACGAGCACCGACAGTCCCCGGCGTGCGCTGCGCACCAGGACGGACGAATCGAGGATGCGTCCGCCAGGCTCCGTGAGCACGCCCTGAAGAAGTCCCTCCAGGAAGCACGGCGCGACGGGCGCCTCGACGAGGCCAGCGCGGCACTCCGCGAGCGTGGCCAGCGCGAGGCTCTCACGGATGCTCGCCGCGACACGCGTCTCGAGGACGTCGGCTCGGCGCTCCGTGAGCACGCCCTGCGCGAGGCCCTCATGGACGCTCGCCGCGACGGGCGTCTCGACGAGGCCAGCGCGGCACTCCGTGAGCACGCCCTGCGCGAGGCCCTCACGGAGGCACACGGCACCGGATCGGAGGAGCAGTTCCAGGACGCCCTCCGCATGCACGCGCTTCGCGAGCAGGGCGCGCGCGTCGCCGAGGCGCTCGAGGACCTGGTGCCCGCGTCTCCCCAGACCTCCGACACCACGAGCTGGCACGTGCAGCCCGGAGACACCGTGGGCGACATCGCGAGGAGCCTGATGCAGCAGGGCGTCCCCGGGCCCGTGGAGGAGATCGCGCGGCAGGTCGTCCAGCTCAACGGCCTGGAGAACCCCGACCTCATCATCGCCGGCAGCACGCTGACCGTCCCCTCGCCCCCGTCCTCTCCCGGGACCGTGGCTCCCTCGTCCCAGGGCACTCCGTCCTCGCCTGGAAGCGTGGCCCCCTCGGCCCCGGGCGCCACGCCGCCCACCGCCCCCGGGGAGATGTACCCCGTGCCCTACATCAACCAGATCACCTCCGAGGGCACCGAGGACGACTGGAACCGCAACTCCAACTGCGGCCCGACCACCCTGGCCATGATCCTCCAGGGCTATGGCTTCGGCGGAGGGCTCTCCGATGGAGCCTTCATCAACCAGCTCGCCAACTCCATCGGCATGGGCGCCGAGGGCACCGGCTACGTCGGCATCGAGCAGATGGCCGCGAACATGGGCCTCACCTCGGAGACCCACGCGGGCTCCGACGTGCGCTGGATCCAGCAGCAGCTCGCCGCCGGCAACCTCGTCGCGGTCAACGGCGAGAGCAGCGTCATGCTCGCCAACGAGCAGCCCCCCAATGCCTCCGGCAACTTCTCCGGCGGCCATTGGATCGCCGTGACGGGCATGACGCCCGAGGGCAACTTCATCGTCCACGACCCGTCCAGCACCTGCCGCGAGCTGACCCCGGAGCAGCTCTCGCGCTTCCTCGCCGAACACCACGCCGGGGGCTTCGCCACCGCCATCCACCCGCCGCCCGGCGTCTCTCCGGCCACCCCCTCCTCATCCTCGTAGGGCCAGCACCTCGAGCCCCTCGACCGCGAACCGGAGGCACGCGTTGTACACTCCCCCAGGCATGGAGCCGCCGCGCCCCGACGAGGACCTGTTCCACCGAGCCAGCTCCGCCTGGCCCGGCGTGGTGCTCGAACGGGACGTCTTCCTCGCCCACCTGCGCGCGCGCCACGGCGAAGCCCCCTCCTCCACGGCGTGTCACGTCGAGGACCTCTACCTCGCCTGCGCCTGCGCGCGCGGCCTTCCCGCGGCGCTCGTCCTCTTCGAGCGCCGCCTGCTCCCCGCCGCCCGGCAAGCGCTGGCGCGACGGCGCATGGCCCCCGACGTCGTCGACGAGGCGATGCAGCGGCTGCGTGAGCGCCTGCTCCTCCCGCGCGAAGGCGCCCCACCCCGCCTCGCCGAATACGACGGCCGCGGGCCCCTCGAGGCCTGGGTCCGCACCGTGGCCCTGAGGCTGGCGCTCACCGAGCTGCGGGAGCGCGCGGCCCACCCGGTCGCGCTGGGGGATGCGCTCCTGCCCGTGCAGGAGGCCTCCTTCGCCGCGCTGAAGCACCGACACCACCCGGACGTCGAGGCCGCCATCGCCGCGGCGCTCGCCTCGATGGAGCCTCGCGAGCGCGCCTTCCTGCGACTGCACCTCGTGGAGGACGTGGGCGTGGAGGACATCGGCCGGCTGCATGGCGTCAGCCGCGCCACCATGACCCGCTGGCTCAAGGCCGCCCGGGACACCCTCACCGAGCGCACGCACGAGGAGCTGCGACGACGACTCCAGGTCCACGACCCGGAGGAGCTGGACAGCCTGGCCCGCACGCTGCTGAGCGGGCTCGAGTTGAGCGTGCGGAACCTTCTGCGCTGAGGCCATGAACTGTCCCGACGAGAACACCCTGGTGGCGTACTGCGAGCGCGCGCTCGACCCGGCCCAGACCCGGGCCGTCGAGGCGCACGTGGAGGGGTGCTCGGCCTGCCTCGTGTTGGTGGGCGAAGCCGCCCGCGGCGGCGCGCGCGCCACGACGCAGCGGCAGTCCGCCGAGCCCCGCGTGGGAACGGGTGAGCCGCTCGTCCCCGAGCCCACGCCCTCCCGAGGCGCCCAGCTCGGACGCTACGTGGTCCTGGACCGCGTGGGCGCCGGAGGCATGGGCATGGTGCTCAGCGCGTATGATCCACACCTGGACCGACGCGTGGCCTTGAAGCTCGTCCGGCCCCTGCAGGGCGCAGGCGCCCTGGAGCTGGAGCAGCGCCTGCTGCGCGAGGCCCAGGCCGTGGCCCGGCTGTCCCATCCCCACGTCATCACCGTCTTCGACGTGGGCACCGTGGACGGCAAGCTCTTCATGGCCATGGAGTTCGTGGAGGGAGTCACGCTGCGCCAATGGCTCAAGGCCGCGCCCCGCTCCTGGCGCCAGGTGCTGGACCTCTTCCAGCAGGCGGGCCAGGGGCTCGCGGCCGCCCATGCCGCGCAGCTCGTCCATCGCGACTTCAAGCCCGACAACGTGCTCGTCGACTCCCGGGGACGCGCGCGCGTGACGGACTTCGGCCTGGCGCGGCTCCTCCTGGATGCGCCCGCGTCCACGCCCACGCCGTCCCCCGGCGAGGGCGCGCGCGAGCAGGACACCGTCCTCACCCGGACCGGCTCGCTGGTGGGCACGCCGGCCTACATGCCACCGGAGCAGTGGAACGGCGAGCCGCTGGATGCCCGGGGCGACCAGTTCAGCTTCTGCGTCGCCCTGTACGAAGCCCTCTTCCGCGTCCGCCCCTTCGCGCGAGGACACCCGCCCGACTTCCAGCGGCTGCAGGCACCTGCCCAGGACACCGACTGCCCCGCCTGGGTGCGCCGCGTCGTCCTGCGCGGGCTCAGCGTCGCCCCCTCCGAGCGACACCCCAGCATGGACGCGCTGCTGGAGGCGCTGCGCAAGGACCCCACGCGACGACGCACGCGGAGCTGGGCGCTGCTCGGCGCGCTCGCCGTGCTCACGCCGCTCGCGCTGTGGCCGCTGCTGCGACGTGAGCCCGCCCCGTGCGGCGGCGCCGCCGCGCGCATGGCCCCCACCTGGAGCGAGGCCCGGGAGTCGAAGGTGCGCGCGGCGCTGCTCGCCACCGGTACACCCCTGGCCTCCACCACCGCGGACGGCGTCGCGAGGAACCTGCACGACTACCGCCTCGGCTGGGAACGGGCCTACACGGAGACGTGCGAGGCCACCCGCGTGCGCCACGAGCAGCCCGACACCGTGCTCGCGCTGCGCATGGCGTGCCTCGAGACGCGGCGCCAGTCCCTCGACGTCCTGGCCGAGGCCCTGGAGCACCCGGACGCCGCCCTGGTGCAGAAGGCCGCCGAGGCCTCGCTGGCGCTCGCGCCGGTCTCCGACTGCGCGCGCGTGGAGTCCATCCTCTCGCTCGCGCCCGAGCCCCGCGCGCCCGAAGCCCATGCCCGCCTGGTCGAGGCGCGGCGCAGGCTGTCGCGAGCCCAGGTCCTCCTCGACACGGGGCGCTACTCGCAAGGCCAGGCGGAGGCGGAGGCGGCGCTGACCGGGGCGCGCGCGCTGGCCTACCGCCCGCTGGAGGCGGAGGTGCTGCACGTGAGCGGCTGGCTCGCGTACCGGCTCGCCGCGCATGACCAGGCGGAGCGCCACTGGACCGCTTCCGTGCGCGCCGCGCTGGCCGGGCGGCACGACGTCCTCGCGCTGCGAGCGACGACGGACCTCGTCGTCGTGCTCGGCTACGATTTGCGGGACATGAAGCGCGGCCTGGAGCACGCCGCGCAGGCCCGGGCGCTGATGGAGCGCGTGGGCACGGACGAGGACCTCGCCGGGAGGCTGGAGAACCACCTGGGCCTCGTCTCCTTCGGCGAGGGGCAGCTCCCCCAGGCGCTCGAGCACTTCCAGCGGGCCCTGGCCCTGCGCGAGCGCACACTGGGCGCCGACCACCTGGAGACCGGCAAGGTCGTCTCCAACCTCGCCCTCGTGCGCACCCGCCAGGGCCGACACCGCGACGCACTGCCGCTCTACGAGCGGGCGCTCGCCATCCAACGAAGGCACCTCGGTCCGAACCACCCGCTGGTCGCCAACACCCTGCTGTTCCTGGGGGACGTCCACCGGCTGCTGGAGGGCCCCGAGGCCGCGCTCCCCTTCTACGTGGAGGCGCTCGCGCTGCGCGAGGCCACGCTCGGCGACGCGCACCTGGCCACCCTCCGGCTCCACAACGACCTGGGCCGACTGTACGAACAGCTTGAGGACTTCGCGCGCGCCCAGCACCACCACGGGGAAGCGCTGCGCGGGACGGCCCGGGTGTTCGGTGAGCAACACGCGGAGCACGCGCAGTCCCTCCAGCGCCTGGCCGCGCTCGACGCCCGCCGGGGAAGGCTGGACGCGGCGCTCGAGGGCTACGCCCGGGTGCTGGCGCTCCAGGAGAAGCTCGGGGTCTCCACGACGGGCACGCGCGAGGAGCGCGCCTCGGTGCTGCGCCGGGCGGGACGCGCCCGCGAGGCGCTCTCCGAGCTGGAGCAGGTGCTCGCGCACAAGGAGGGCGAGGGAGGCCCGCGCCAGCCCCGGCTCGTCTCCACGCTGGTGGAGCTGGCGCGCGCCAGGCTGGCATCCCGACAGCCGGAGCTGGCGCGCCTCGCCGCCGAGCGCGCGCTCGACATCATCCAGCCCCTCGGCTGGAGCGCCCCGCGAGAGGCCGAGGTCCGCTTCGTCCTGGCCCAAGCGCTGTGGACCACCCGCGAGGCGCGCCCTCGGGCGGCGGCGCTGGCCGACGAGGCGCTCGCGGCCTTCACCGCAGCGGGGAGGGTCTACCGCCACCAGGCGCGGGAGGTCTCCGACTGGAAACGGGCCCACGTGCAACTCCAGCGCGGCATTCCAAGAGAATGACTCAACCCCCGAAGCCTCGAGCCTGGAGGTCGCCGTGTCGCCCCCCATCCGCCTGTCGTCCCTGACCGCGCGAAGGTCCACGCTCCGCGAGCCGCCACGAGCCCCCATGCACCAGGCGCCCTCGCGCGCAAGGCCCCTCGCGCCGGGCGACGGCTCGACCTTCGAGCGCCCCGCGTCGGCGAAGGCGACCCACGACAACGCCAGCACTCGCGCCGCGGACCCGGAGCGTGGCGGCCTCTCGCGGGTGTTCAGCCTCGTCCAAGGCGTCATCGGGCGCATCTTCAGGATGGCGCGCCCCGAAAGCGATCCCAGCGCGCCCGATGACTCGCCCACGAGCTCGGCGCCCTCCGTGCACAGCGACCCCACGGGAACGACCAACGCGTAGTCCTGGAACGCGGAGCGCCGCGCCCCTCAAGAAGAGAAGCGCGGCGCCGTCACACCTTCGACTTCGCGTGAGCGCTAGTTGCAGCCCAGCGGGTACGTCACCTCCACCAGCGAGCCCGGCGCGGGAGCGGAGTCCCGGTCGAAGATGATGCTGTTGGTGCGCGCGTCGTACTCCCAGCCCGACAGCACCTGCACGCCGTCCACGTGGACGACGATGCGCGTGGTGTCCGCGGGCTCCTCGGACAGGGGGAACTTGCGGTTGGGGCCGAAGGCGCTGTTGGAGAGCTTCTCCAGGGACGCGGCCCAGTTGGGCGTGCAGATGCTCTCCACCACGCCGCCCGTCGTGTTCGCCAGCTGGATGTAGCGGCTGCCGGCGCTGCTCGACGTGGGGCAGGTGGCCAGGTCCATGGGGCCGACAATCGCGTTGATGCTGAGCTTCGCCTTGTCGTTGCCCTTCAGCGCCAGGAAGTACGTCTCGTAGAAGGACACCGGCTGCGAGCTGAAGTCCTCCTCGTCCGACAGGAAGATGATGGCCAGCTTCGCGTCCTCGCGCAGGAACCCGCCGTTGCCGTCGTTGGGCAGCGGCGTGCGGGTGTCATCCAGGTTGTAGAGCAGCGGGTCCGACAGGGCGCGGTGCGCCGCGTCCAGGCCCTGCTCGTTCCAATGACACACGCCCACGCGGGTGTTGTCCGCGAACACCGCGGCCGCGTTGGGCGTGTCCGGCGTGATGATGCGGGGGCGCGAGCCGTCCACCGGGAACAGGCGCCCGTTCTCCCCGCCCTGCGCGCCGCCCGGGCACTCGGACCAGCCGCCCGGGGACTCATCCAGGCCCGTCGTGGTGACGCCGATGCGGTAGTCCACCGCCGCCGCGCTCGCCGCGCTCAGGAAGGCCGCGAAGTTCTGCCCCAGACTCTGCTGCTCCTCCATCATCGAGCCCGAGTTATCCACCACGAAGAGCACGTCCACCTTCGCCTTCGACTCCTGGAAGAAGCGGTCCGTCTGCTCCGCCTTCGTCACGCCCCGGCCCAACAGGCCCGCCGTGTACTCGCTCCCATCCTCCAGCCGGAAGCGCACCGCCGCCGCGTCGTCGCCGTCGTCCGTCGGCGTGTAGCGCGCCGTCAGCTTCACCCGGCCGCCCGCGGCAATCGAGGACGGGAAGGCGCTCGCCGACTGCACCGAGAACTCCTCGCCCGCCTGCTCCAGCGTCATGCCGGCCACCTTCACCGGGCCGATGCACTCGTTGATGGCGACCAACTCCCGCGTGCGAGGACCACACGACAGCTTGGTGACGCCGAAGTCCACCGTCGTCGGCTGCAGCGCGAAGCAGCCCTTCACGCCCTCGCCCACGAGCGACACCAGCGGGTGGCCCAGCGTCGGGTGGTTCACCCATGCCTCCGCGAGCCCCTCGAAGGGCCCCTCCTCCTCCGGCTTGAAGCGCACCACCAGCGTGGCCTTCTGGCCCGGCTCGAGCACGTGGTTGGGCACCGACTGCGCGAGGAAGGACGGGTCGGAGCCCGCCACCAGCTGCATGGACGCCAGGTAGCACGCCTCCGTGCCGGTGTTGCGCAACGTCACCCCCAGCCCCACCTCCGCGCCCACCGGCACCTTCCCGAACTTCAGCTGCTGCGGCAGCGAGTACTGGCACGGCTTGAAGGCGCGGCCCTCGCCCTTCAACGTCACGCCCTCCGTGGACGTGGTGCTCCCCGCGCGCACGCTCACCGCGAGCTGCCCCTCGCTCCGGCCCGCCGCGCCCACGCGCGGGCTGAAGGTGATGCCCACGAAGGCGGACTGGCCCGCGGGCACCGTCACGCTGGCCGGCGCCTGCGCCAGGGTGAAGTAGCCGCCCTGCGCCGTCGTCAGGTTCAGGTTGTTGACGAGCACGCTGTCGCGGCAGCGGTTGATGACCTCCACCGGCCGCGTCGCCGTCATGCCCTCGGCCACCACGCCGAAGTCCAGGTCACGCGGCTTCACCGCCACGCACGACGTGCCGCCCTCGCCCGTGAGCGACACCTTCGGGCCCGGCGCGGAGGAGCCCTGCTCGCGCACGCCCACCTCGACGCGCCCCTCGCCCGCGCGCCCCAGCACCACGGGGGTGAAGGCCACGCGGACCTCCACGCTCGCGCCCGCGGCCAGCAGGCCGCCGCTGAGGACGGGCTCGCTCACCACGCGGTACACGCCGCCCGGGTTGAGCTGCAGCTCCACGCCGGACCAGCGCAAGGACTCGGTGCCCTGGTTGCGCACGGTGATGGACTGCTCCGCGCTGGCCCCCAGCGCCACGCGCCCGAAGTCCAGCCGCAGCGGCGTCACCTCCAGCTTGGACGCCACGCCCATGCCCTTGAGTGGCACCACCGCCGGCTCACAGCCCTCGCACACGGCGATGTGCAGCTCCGCCGCGGCCGCGCCCAGGCGCCGGGGCGCGAAGGCCACCGACAACACCCGCTCCTCGCCGGGCGCCAGCGTGGGCGCCTCGCCGTGCTCGGCGGTGAACTGGTCCAGGTCCGCACCCTGCACCGACACCGCCAGCGGCGTCTCCACGTCGGAGGGGTTCTTCACCGTCACCTGGCGCATCTCCACGAAGCCCATGGCCACGTTGCCGAAGTCCAGCTCCGTCAGCGGCACCTCCACGAAGGCCTTCACGCCCCGGCCGGACACCGGCACCTGCCCCTGGGCGTCCGCGTCCGTGATGAGCTCCAGCGCGCCCTGCACCGTGCCCTCGACCTCGGGCTTGAAGTGCACCTCGATTTCGCGCTCGGCGCCCGCCCCCAGCGTGAAGGGCTCGAACGGCGGCACCGTGACGTTGGGGATGGTGGAGCTGGCGCCCTCCACGCGGTAGGACGCGCGGCCGCCGTTGGTCACCTTCAGCTTGAAGCTCTTGGTGCGGCCCAGCGCGGCGGGGCCGAAGTCGATGGTCTCGGGGCGCACCACGAAGGCGCTCTTCGCCCGCTGGGACGACGGGCGCTCACACCCCGTCCCCACCACCAACGCCACCGCCACCCACGCCACCCAAAACAGACGTCTCATCGTTGCTGCCTCCCCACGACTCCCGAGCCCGGATTCCGCGCGGCCTCGCACCCGCGCGATTCCGGCGGAGGGGGCGCGTTGCAACCCAGGTGCCCGACGCACGGCGGCACCAGACGTCCACCGGCCAACGTGGCAACTCTTGGGCGTGGCTGGGAAAAGGGGTTCTCCGCCGTGGGAAGAACGTTTCCCTGGGGGCGGGTGGGACTGGAATTACTTCAGGAACGCCAGGTGACAGTCGGGACAAACCACCAGCCCGCCCTGGGCACCCGAGCGCCTCAGGGCGCGGGCTTCGACTGCGGGGTGCGCAGGCGCTCCAGCACGCCCGTTCCCCAAAGGACGCCCACCATGCACACCAGGGCGCCCGTCACGGCCAGGGGCGAGACGGCCTCATCCAACAGCACCGCCGCCAGCACCCACGAGAAGACCGGCGTCGACTGGGTGGCGACCCCGCCGGCCACCGCGGTGACGTAGCCCAGGGCATACGTGAAGGCCATCTGCGCCACCACGGAGGAAACCCCCACGCCCAACAGCGGAAGCACGACATCCCAGCCGAGCGGCCTCCAATCGGCGAGCGCGAAGGGCAGGCTGAAGAGCAGGCCGAACAGACAGAAGGAGAGGAACACGGTGGCCGCGTCCGTCTCGTGCCGCAGCGCGCGTATCACCACCACGGCCGCGCCGCCCAGCACCGCCGACGCCATGCCCGCCCACGCGCCCAGCCCCAAGGTCAGCGACACGTCCTGGGCCACCGTGCTCCACATGACGAGCCCCGCGCCCACCGTGGTGAGCACCAGCCCCGCGAGCAGCGCCCCCGTCACGCGCTCGCCCAGGAACAGCCAGCCGATGATGGCCGCGTAGATGGGCCAGCACGCGTTGAGCAGCACCGCGGGCCCCACCGACATCCGGTCCAGCGCCACGAAGTAGAGGTAGACGGCCGCGCCGCCGAAGATGCCGCGCAGGGCCCACAGATGGACCCGGCCGAAGCGGGGCCTGCGCCGCATCAGCGGGAAGAACAGCGCGAGGAACAGCAGGCCGATGGCGAAGCGCCCGGACGCCACCTGGCCCGGGGACAGGCGACCGGCCAGCAGACGGGTGCACAGCGCCATCACCGCGAACAGCACGCTCGCGAAGACGAGCAGTGGCGTGCCGCGGTAGCGCACGGGGAGGACCCAGCGGGAGGACATAGGAGGAGGCGCCCCTCTATCGGAAACCCGGGCGGGGCTCCAGCGGCCCCTGGTCGCCCGCTCGGGTGGCCGGCACGGGTGGGAGTGGGAGCGCAACGCCACGCGTTGAGGACCATCCACCCTCCTCTCCAGGTTTTTTGAGCTACCGGAGCACCTGTTCAGTGGTAGATCGCCCGCCCATCATGTCCGAGCCCGACGTCATCTCCCTCCGAGGCGCCAAGGAGCACAACCTCAAGAACGTCTCCCTGGACATCCCCAAGAAGAAGCTCGTCGTCTTCACGGGGGTCTCCGGCTCCGGCAAGAGCTCGCTCGCCTTCGACACGCTCTACGCGGAAGGCCAGCGCCGCTACGTCGAGAGCCTCTCCGCCTACGCCCGTCAGTTCCTCGGGCAGATGGAGAAGCCCAAGTACGACACCATCCGGGGCCTGTCGCCCACCATCTCCATCGAGCAGAAGGCGGCCAGCAACAACCCCCGCTCGACGGTGGGCACCGTCACCGAGGTGCACGACTACCTGCGCGTGCTCTACGCCTCCATCGGCGTGCAGCACTGCCCCAACTGCGGCCGCAAGGTCGGCAAGCAGAGCGCGCAGCAGATTGTCGACGAAATCCTGAAGATGCCCTCGGGCAGCAAGCTCCAGGTGCTGGCGCCACTGGTGACCAACCGCAAGGGCGAGCACAAAGACCTGCTCACCGAGGCGCAGAAGCGCGGCTTCTCCCGCGCGCGCATCGACGGGGCGCTCAAGAGCCTGGAGGAGCGCATCGAGCTGGACAAGAAGTCCAAGCACGACATCGAGCTGGTCATCGACCGGCTGGTGCTCAAGGCGGACATCAAGACGCGGCTGACGGACTCGGTGGAGACCGCGCTGCGCGAGGGCAAGGGCACGCTCATCATCACCAACGAGACGGGCGCGGCGAGCGCGGACCGGGTGATGAGCGAGCTCAACGCGTGCCCCTCCTGCGGCATCTCCTTCGGGGATTTGACGCCCGCGTCGTTCTCCTTCAACAACCCGCTGGGCATGTGCACGGACTGCAACGGCCTGGGCACCCGGCCGGAGATGGACCCGGACCTCATCGTGCCGGACCCGTCTCGCAGCATCCGCGACGGCGCCATCGAACCCTGGGCCAACGGGATGAACCGCGGCGAGGGCTGGACGGCGGACTTCGTGGAGAGCCTGTCCAAGGCGTTCAAGATTGATCTGGACGTGCCCTACGGGAAGCTGTCGAAGCGCGAGCGCGACACGCTGATGAACGGCGCCAAGGGCAAGAGCTTCACCGTCGAGTGGGGCGACAACGGCAAGTACAAGATGGAGTGGGAGGGGCTCGTCGAGCGCATGATGCGCAACTTCAAGACGACGACGTCCGAGGCCCGCCGCA
This sequence comes from Myxococcus fulvus, assembly GCF_900111765.1. The sequence goes on along the minus strand of NZ_FOIB01000008.1, from coordinate 382,639 downwards.
CCGAGCTGCAGAAGTACTTCAGCAACAAGCCCTGCCCCACCTGCAAGGGCGAGCGCCTGCGCCCCGAGAGCCGCGCGGTGAAGGTCCACGCGCACTCGATCGTCGAGCTGAGCCGGCTGACCATCGCGGACGCGCTCGCGTTCCTGGGCGCGCTGGCCCTGTCCGAGCACGAGCGGAAGATCGCCACCGAACTGCTGAAGGAGATTCGCAGCCGCCTGTCGTTCCTGGTCGACGTGGGCCTGGGCTATCTGATGCTGGACCGCACCGCGTCCACGCTGTCGGGCGGCGAGAGCCAGCGCATCCGGCTGGCGTCGCAGATGGGCAGCGAGCTGACGGGCGTCATCTACATCCTGGACGAGCCCTCCATCGGCCTGCACCAGCGTGACAACGGCAAGCTGCTCACCACGCTCAAGCGCCTGCGGGATTTGGGCAACTCCGTCATCGTCGTGGAGCACGACGAGGAGACGATGGAGGACGCGGACTGGCTGGTGGACTTCGGCCCGGGCGCGGGGGAGCTGGGCGGCCAGGTGGTGTCGCAGGGCACGCCCAAGCAGGTGATGGCGGACGAGAACAGCCTCACCGGCGGCTACCTCTCCGGACGGCTGGAGATTGAAATCCCCGAGGAGCGCCGCGCGCCCAATCCCAAGCATCAGCTGGTGATTCAAGGCGCGAAGGAGAACAACCTCCGGGACGTGGACGCGGTGATTCCGCTGGGCATCTTCACCGCCGTCACCGGCGTGTCCGGCGCGGGCAAGTCCACGCTCATCAACGAGATCCTCTACCCCGCCCTGGCCAAGCACCTGTACGACAGCCGCGAGTCGCCCGGGAAGCACAAGGCGGTGCTGGGCTTCGAGCACCTGGACAAGGTCATCGACATCGACCAGCGGCCCATCGGCCGCACGCCGCGCAGCAACCCCGCCACGTACACCAAGGTGTTCGACGCCATCCGCGAGGTGTTCGCGCTGACGCCGGAGGCCCGCGCGTTCGGCTACGGGCCGGGCCGCTTCAGCTTCAACATCAAGGGCGGCCGCTGCGAGTCATGCGAGGGCGACGGCGTCAAGCTGGTGGAGATGCACTTCCTGGCGGACGTGTACGTGCCCTGCGAGGTCTGCAACGGCAAGCGCTTCAACGAGGCGACGCTGCGCGTGCGCTACAAGGGCAAGAACATCGCGGAGACGCTCGACATGAGCGTGCGCGAGGCGCAGGAGCACTTCGGCGCGCACAAGGACATCATGCGCGTGCTGCAGACGCTGGGCGACGTGGGCCTGGGCTACATCCGCCTGGGACAGCCCTCCCCCACCCTGTCCGGCGGCGAGGCCCAGCGCATCAAGCTGGCGCGTGAATTGGCGCGCGTGGCCACGGGCCGCACGCTCTACATCCTGGACGAGCCCACCACGGGCCTGCACTTCGAGGACATCCGCAAGCTGTTGTCCGTGCTCAACCGGCTGGTGGCCGCCGGCAACAGCGTGCTCGTCATCGAGCACAACCTGGATGTCATCAAGAGCGCGGACTGGCTCATCGACATGGGCCCCGAGGGCGGCGCCGGCGGAGGCCAGGTGCTGGCCGTGGGCACTCCGGAGAGCGTGGCCAAGGTGCAGGCCAGCCACACCGGCCGCTACCTGGCGCACGTGCTGGGCAAGTCCCGGCGCGCCCGGGTGGGCAAGCGCGTGGCGGAAGCCAGGCCCGCGCAGCCCGGCGCCACGGGCTGAACACACACCGGCCGCTTCCAGCAACATGGAGCGGGGGGCAGGGGTGCCTTCATTCACCCCTTACCCCCCGTCCACCTTGGAGGAAGACTTCACAGGTGGGGTGTGAGACGCGAAATCAGTTTCAGCCGCGTGTCATATGATAGGGCCTCATCAATTCCTGTCAAACAGGCCCAGTCCGCTTAAGTTGCATCAATAAACACGCACTCGCATCGGAACGCGCGAGGCACATTCGCGCGAGAATTCCGGTGCGACTGCGCCGTGGGCACGGGGTACGTGACGCACGCCGCATCGCGGCACGGGCAAGGCGGGCAGCCCAAGCCCAGGTCGCCCCACCGTGCAGGGAGGGGCCGCTCGGGGTGACGGAGTGACGTGGGACGCGGGGCTTCGGTGGAGTCCGGCGCGCGCGTTGGGTAGGGTTGGGCCCCTTGCCTTCCAGGCGCCCCCACCTTTCGCCACCAGGGAGCACCCCGACTCATGGCTGAGAGTCCCGCGGTACCGCAGAACAACAAGTTCCCGCCGCAGATACCCTTCATCATCGGCAACGAGGCGTGTGAGCGCTTCAGCTTCTACGGGATGCGGAACATCCTCACGGTGTTCCTCATCGACTACCTGCTGCGCAACGCGGTGCCCGACACGGGGCTGCGCGAGGCCCAGGGCAAGAGCCTGATGCACACCTTCATGGCGGGGGTGTACTTCTTCCCGCTCATCGGTGGGTACCTGGCGGACCGCTTCTTCGGGAAGTACCGCACCATCCTCTGGCTGAGCATCGTCTACTGCATCGGCCACGCGCTGCTCGCCATCTTCGAGAACAACGCCACGGGCTTCTACACGGGCCTGGCGCTGATTGCCGTGGGCAGCGGCGGAATCAAGCCGTGCGTCGCGGCGATGGCGGGAGACCAGTTCAACGAGTCCAACAGCCACCTGGTGAAGAAGCTCTTCGCCATCTTCTACTGGACCATCAACTTCGGCTCGTTCTTCGCGTCGCTGTTCATCCCGCTGCTGCTCAAGAACTTCGGCCCGTCGGTCGCCTTCGGAATCCCGGGCGTGCTGATGTTCATCGCGACGGTCATCTTCTGGGCGGGCCGGCGCCACTACGTGATGGTGCCGCCGACGGGGGCCAACCCGCACTCGTTCTTCAAGGTGGTGAGCAGCGCGCTGAAGAACAAGGGCCAGGGCGGCCACTGGCTGGACGGCGCCAAGGCCCAGCACCCCGACGAGGCCGTGGAGGGCGCCAAGGCGGTGTTCCGCGTGAGCGGGCTGATGCTGCCCTTCGTGCCCTTCTTCTGGATGCTGTTCGACCAGAAGGCGTCCACGTGGGTGGTGCAGGCGCGCTCCATGGACCTGAACGTGGGCGGGTTCGTCTTCCAGCCCAGCCAGATGCAGTTCGTCAACCCGATGCTGGTGATGCTGCTCATCCCCTTCCTGACGGCGGTGGTGTACCCGCTGTTCCAGCGCTCGGGATGGGAGCTGACGCCGCTGCGGCGCATGCCGCTGGGGCTCGTCTTCGGCGCGGTGTCGTTCATCATCGCCGGCTTCTTCCAGGTGGCGATGGAGGGCGGCACGACGCTGAACATCGCGTGGCAGATCCTGCCGTACGTGGTGCTGACGCTCGGCGAAATCCTGATGTCCACCACGGGCCTGGAGTTCGCGTACACGCAGGCGCCCCGGCAGATGAAGGGCACCATCCAGAGCGTGTGGCTGGTGACGAACACGCTGGCCAACGTGGCGGTGGCCATCGCCGCGGCGCTCAACGTCTTCTCCGGCTCCGGCCAGTTCTTCTTCTACGCGGGCATGGCCCTGGTCGCCGCCGTGGGCATGGCGCTGGTGGCCCGCCGCTACGTGGTGCGCGACTGGTACCAGACGTCCGCGCCGCTCCCCACCGAGGAGCGCAACGCGGCGGGAATCACGGCGAAGTCGGCCTGAAGAAACAGCGACGCCGGAGCCCTCCACGTGAGAGGCGCTCCGGCGTCGGGTGCTTCGTCGAAGCCAAGGGGCGCGCTTCTCCTTTCAGGGAGGCGCGCCCCTCGTCGTTTCCAGCTAGGCCGCGGCCACCGAGGAGCCGCCCTGGGCCTGCTCGTTGGTGGGCGAGGCGGGCTTCACCTCGTCGGTGCCGTGCATCATCTTCTTCAGCACGGGCGAGACGACCAGGAGGATGAGGCCGGCGATGCCCGTGCCGATGGAGATGTAGAGGAAGATGTCGAACTCGCCCAGCTTCTCCGAGTAGCCGCCGATGACGCCGGAGAGCTTGTTGGCCGCCGCGTTCGCCAGGAACCACACGCCCATCATCGCGGAGACGATGCGCTGGGGCGCGACCTTGGTCACCATGGAGAGGCCCACCGGTGACAGGCACAGCTCGCCCATGGTGTGGAACAGGTACGCCAGGATGACCCAGTACGCGGCCGCCTTGCCCACATCCGCGCTCTGGTTGGAGGCGCCCAGCATGAAGACGAAGCCGATGGAGAGGAACACCAGGCCCATGCCCATCTTCACCGGGATGCTCGGGTCCTTGCCGCGCGCGGCCAGCCACCCCCACAGCCCCGCGAACACCGGCGCCAGCGCGACGATGAAGAACGAGTTGAAGTTCTGGAACCAGGTGGTGGGGACCTCCCCGAACAGGATGTGCCGGTCCACCTTCTCGTTCGTGTAGAGGTTCATCAGACCGCCGGCCTGCTCGAAGCCCGCCCAGAAGGCGACGACGAAGAGGGCGATGATGAAGATGACGACGATGCGGTCGATCTCATCGCGGCTGAAGCCCTTCTTCTCCCCGCCGGCCTGCGCCACCTGCGTCTGCGGCGTGGGCTTCACGGGCGCCAGGCCCACGTCCCCCAGCAGCTTCTTCTGCAGCGAGAGGAAGGCAATCAGGCCCAGGAACATGCCGACGCCGGCGGAGCCGAAGCCCCAGTGCCAGCCGACCTTCTCACCCAGCGTGCCGCAGATGAAGTTGCCGAGCATCGCGCCCAGGTTGATGCCCATGTAGAAGATGGTGAAGGCACCATCCCGACGGCCATCACCCGGCGCGTACAGCCCGCCCACCATGGTGGAGATGTTCGGCTTGAAGAAGCCGTTGCCGATGATGAGGAAGCCCAGGCCCACGTAGAACATCATCACGCTGGGGAGCGCGAGGACCAGGTGGCCTATCATCATCAACACGCCACCGAGCACCACCGCCCGGCGCTGCCCCATGAAGCGGTCCGCGATGAAGCCGCCGACGATGGGCGTCAGGTACACCAGGCCGGTGTACGTTCCGTAGAGGCTGAGCGCTTCGCTCTTGCTCCACCCGAAGCCCCCGTTGACCTGGCTCGTGAGGAATAGGACGAGCAGGCCGCGCATGCCGTAATACGACATGCGCTCCCACATTTCGGTGAAGAACAGGAGGTACAACCCTCGCGGGTGCCCCTGACGGGCAGCGCCCGCGGCTACGGTTCCTTGCATGCCGAGGTTTCCTTCGGTGGGTGGATGGGGGTGTGACGTAAAGAGCACTTGACTGTAGCAGACCCAACGACAGCCGTGCGTGAGTGGACAACGGGGACGGCCGAGAATTCCCCCGCCCCCCGCCCCGCCCTCCGGACGTCGTCACGCCGCGCCGAGTCGAGCCTCCACCCGCATGAGGCTCAGCCCAGCCGGCCCACGCGGGGCTCGGACTGTCCCTCGGCGCCGCCGTTCGACGAGGAGCGCCCGGGCGGACGCAGGGGCAGCCGCACCTCCACCTGGGTGCCCTTGCCCGGCGTGCTGCTCAGGTGGATGCGGCCGCCGTGGCGCACGACGATGCGCCGGCTCAGGGCCAGTCCCAGCCCCGTGCCCTCCCCCGCCGCGCGGGTGGAGAAGAAGGGCTGGAACAGCCGCTCCATGTCCTCCTGGCGGATGCCCACGCCGTTGTCGCTGATGGTGACGACGGCCTCGTCGCCCTGGCAGGACGTGGCCACGCGCACCCGGCCGTGCTCGCCCACCGCGCGCAGGGCGTTGTCCAGCAGGTTGAGCCACACCTGGTTGAGCGAGCCCGGGTCTCCCTGCACCGGCAGCGTGCACTCGTAGGCGCGCTCCACCGTCACGCCCGAAGGCACGCGCCACATCAGCACGCCCAGCGTGGAGTCCAGCAGCGTGTCCAGGGACAGCATCACCGGCGTGTCGGTGGTGCGGGTGAAGGACAGGAGCGACTCGGCGAGGTGGCGGATGCGCTGGCCGCACTCCTCCATCACCTCCACCATGGCGCGGCTCATCTCCGCGTCCGGCGTGTTGTCCGCCAGGACCTCCTTGAGCGGCGTCAGCGCGTTCATCAACCCGTTGAGCGGGTTGCGGACCTCGTGCGCGAAGCCGGAGGTGAGCAGGCCGATGGCCGCCAGCCGCTCGTTCTCCGCGGAGCGGATGGCCGCCTCGCGCAGGCGCAGCTGCGTCTCGATTCGCGCCAGCAGCTCGCGCGGGCTGAAGGGCTTGCCCAGGTAGTCGTTGGCGCCCGTGCCCAGGGCCTCCACCTTCGCGGAGACCTCCTGCCGCGCGGTGAGGAGGATGACGGGGATGTCCACCGTCTGGGGATGGGAGCGCAGGGCCTCGAGCATCTGCAGGCCCGAGAGCACCGGCATCATCACGTCCGACACGATGAGCTCCGGCCGCTCGGCCAGGGCGCGCTGGCGGCCCTCCTCGCCGTTGACGGCCTCCATCACCCGGTAGTGCTGCTTGAGCAGCCCCGCGATGAAGCCGCGAATCTCCGCGTCGTCCTCCACCACCAGGACGCGGGGCGCGTCCGGCCCCGGCCCGGCGTGGTCCCTGGCCGGCAGCGCGGAGGCGTTGCGCCCGTTGTCCGGCACGCCCGCGTCCAGCGAGGGGTACGAGCCGGAGATTCTCCGCTCGCGCCGCACCGGCATCTCCGCGCGGCGCCGCTCGCGCAGCTCCTCGCGGATGTGCGCGCGCCCCTTGGGCAGGCGCACGTGGAAGGTGGAGCCCTGGCCCAGCTCGCTCGTCACGTGGATGCCGCCCTCGTGCAGCTCCAGCGTCTCCTTCACCAGCGCCAGGCCGATGCCCGTGCCGCCGAAGCGGCGGGTGCCGCTGTTGTCCGCCTGGGCGAAGCGGTCGAAGATGACCTTCGTGTCCGGGGCGGAGATGCCCTGGCCGGTGTCCACCACGTCCACCCAGACGTCCTTCTCGTCCTCGTGCACGCGCACCGTCACCCCGCCCGCCTGGGTGAACTTCAGCGCGTTGGACAAGAGGTTCTGGAAGACGATGTCCATGCGCTCGTGGTCCACCTCCACGGGCGTCACCGTCTGACCCTCCAGCTTCAGCCACACGCCCTGCCGCTCCGCCATGGCCAGGAACGGCGGCAGCACCGTGCTCAGGAAGGCGTGCAGCTCCAGGGGCTGGTAGCGCAGCCGCGCCTTGCCCGACTCCAGCTGGGCCAGGTCCAGCAGGTTGTTGATGAGGCGCAAGAGGCGCTGGGCGCTGCGCTCCATGGTGGCCACGTGCTGCATGACCACCTCCGGGTTGTTCTCCTCGCCCCGGCGCTCCAGCGACTCGAGCGTCAGCAGGATGAGCGTGAGCGGCGTGCGCAGCTCGTGGCTGACGTTGTCGAAGAACTCGCTCTTGAGCCGGTCCAGCTCCTGCTGGCGCACTAGCGCGTCGCCCAGCTTGCCGTTGGCCTCCTTCAGCTCCTGGGTGCGCTCGGCCACGCGGTCCTCGAGGGCCACGTTGGCGCGGAAGATCTCGTCGTAGCGCTGCTGCAGCTCCGACAGCGAGCCCATGATGGCCTGGTTCTGCGAGCGCAGCGCCTCGTCCTTGCCCTTCAGCTCGCGCCGCCCGTCCAGCCAGCCGCCCACCGCGAAGCCCGCCGTGGCCAGCGCCCCCACGCAGAACACCGGGTGGCCCAGCCCCACCGCCGTCGCGGCGAGGCCACACACCGTGCCCAGCACCAGCCCCAGGTGGTGGCCCCACAGCGACGGAGGGTCCGTCCACGTCAGGTGGTAGCGGCACGCGGGCGCGCCGTGCACCTGGCACTCCAGCTCCCGCACCTCCGCGGGCGCCAGGCCCCAGATGGTGGGGAACGAGGCGAACTGGCCCATGCGCAGCTCGCAGATGTTGCGGTCCTGCTCGACGATGCTGCTGCGGTACGTCAAATCCAGCCGCTCGCGCTCCAGCCGCTCCACCGTGAAGTGGCCCACGCGGTTGTAGCTGGGCGAGAACTCGATCGTCTGCCGGTAGCACATGCGCGGCGAGCCGACGGCGCGCAGCATGTAGAAGACGAAGCCGAGCGCCTGGGGCGACGCGGTGAACAACCCCGCCTGCCGCATGAACTGCGGGTCCCCCGACTCCTGCTGGAGCATCGCCGCCACGCGCTCGAGGAAGCGCAGCGAGACGAAGTTCGTCGGCGTGCGCATGTACTCCAGCGGCAGGCCGAAGCCGTGGCGCTCCCAGATGCGGTGCAGCCGCTCGCCGCCGTAGCGCTGCTCGAAATACAGCAGCAGCGTGGAGGTGGCGCGAGTCCCCACCTCGGGCGCGTTGTCGGGCGTCTGCGCTTCTTCCCGCTGTGGGGCACTGTCACTCAAGGCCGGGTTCCCTCCGTCACCAGCGTCACCGCATACTTGAGTCCGGCGGGGTCCGCCAACATGGCCAGGAAGTCGCGGCAGTGGGCCTGGTAGGGCTCCATGCCCCCGAAGGCGGGCGCGGCCACCGGGGCCAGCGCGGCGAATCGCACCTCCCAGTCCCGCATCAGCCGGGCGTCCGCGGCCCCGGCCACCAGGTAGAACGGCAGCAGGTGCACCTTCACGTCCACCAGCCCCGCCTCGCGGAACTCCGAGAAGAGCTTGCGCCCGACGTGCAGGTCGAACCCCCGCGTGGCCAGCGCGTCGACGATGCGCTGGGTGCCGTCACGCAGCGCGTCGGAGAAGGGCCAGTTCTGGAAGCCCAGCCCGTCGATGTCCGACACCACCACCTTGCCGCCGGGCCGGGTGACGCGCATCAGCTCCGCGAGCGCCACGGGCCGGTCCGGCAGGTACTCGAAGACGTACTGGCTCCAGACGTAGTCCACCGACGCGTCCGGCAACCCGGTGCGGCGGATGTCCGCCTGATGGAAGCGCAGCCAGGGACGGTGGGCGTTGCGCAGGGAGGCCTCGCGCAGCCGGTCCTCGTTGAGGTCCACGCCCGTCACCTGGCCGGTGGGGCCGACCAGGTCCGCCATCGTCTCGGAGATGCCACCGGGGCCGCAGCCCGCGTCGAGCGCGCGCGTGCCGGTGACGAGCCCCGTGGAGCCCAGGAGGGTCCGCACGTAGCCGGACGCGCCTTCCTGCGCGAGCAGCCGACGGCCCTCTTCCGTGGACTCCATCAAGTACATGAAGCGTCCTCGGAGGACGGCTGGGCGGAGGCGCGGCGCGGGCGGCTGAGCCGCTCGAAGAGCGAGCGCCACAAGTCGCACCAGCGGCGGACCATGGAGCGGTGGAAGATCCACTCGCAGAAGCGCCCCTGGTCCCCGAAGCCCATCGACGCGAGCAGCGGCGCGTCCTCGTCCGCCACCAGGCCCACCGCCGAGGGCCGGCCCCGCGCGCGGGCGTGGGCGATGCACCGGTGGACCAGGGTCTCCAGCGCCCGCTTCGCCAAGGGGTGCGAGCGGTCGGCCACCTCCAGCCAGAAGCCGTTGGTGACCTCGATGTAGCTCAGGCCCGGGGACGCCTCCTCCACCAGCGCCAGCGCCAGCGGGCCGTGCTCCCCGTCGACGACGAACATGCGCCGGTCGCGGTACAGCCCCGCGGCCGCGAAGCGCGCGCGCATCTGGTCCTCCGCGTCCGGCTCCGCCTGGAGGTCCTCCGCCAGCACGCGGACCACCTCGCCCCGGGCGCGCAGGTGCGCCTCCAGCCAGGCGCGGTCCTCGGACGTCCCCTCGCGCACCGTCAACATCGTCGCCGGGGCCTGGGGCGCCAGCTCCAGGGGCAGCCGCATGTAGTGGAAGGCGCGCAGCATGCTGAAGCCGCGGTTCTCCATGACGCGGGCCAGCCACGTGCCCAGCCGGTTGGGCCACCGGTTGTCGCTGCGCCACATGTAGCGCAGGAACTCCACGTCCTCGATGGCCTCGCCCATCTCCACCGCGAGCGCCGTCAGATCGTTGGCGATCTGCTCGTGCCGGTGGTAGCCGGGCCGCACCGCCAGGTGCTGCACCAGCCACGAGCGCGAGTGCATCCTCAAGCCGCCCACGTGTCCCATGATGGCGCCCGCGTCCGCGTAGAGGATGGAGCGGCCCAAGTCCTTGGCCTCCGCGAGCCGCCGGTGGGTGTGCTCCAGCGCGTCCAGGTAGCCCGCCTCGCCGCCGAAGGGGTAGTCCGGATGGAAGGTGTAGTGGGACTCCTCCATCATCTTCCAGATGTCCGCCAGCTTCTCCTGGCCGCCATCGCGCGAGGCCCCGCTGCGCGACGCCATGAAGGCGTCATGGATGGCGTCGCGAATCTTCGTCGGCACCTCGAGCAGCCGCACGCCGCAGCGGTACGGGCGCAGGCTGCGGTCGAACCGGCTGTCGGTGTTGACCGCGTCCACCGAGCGGACCTCCGCGCGGCACGGCACCTCCGAGCCATCCGGCAACAAGAGCGACACCTCCAGCTGGGAGCCGGCGGGCAGCACCTCGCAGGACGCGTCGAACGGGAACGCGAAGCCGCGGCCGCTCAAATCCAGCACCGAGCGGGTGATGCGCTCGCCGTTGATGGGCGCGTGGAAGGTGACGAGGAAGCGGTGGTCGGGGCCCAGCCGGAAGCGCTGCAGGCCGCGGCGGTTCTGCAGCCCCACCGAGCGCGGCACGCTCAGCGCCACGTCGTTGTCGCCCCGGCGCAGCACGCTGGTGGCGCCCGAGTAGCTCTGGCCGCCGACCTCGAAGGAGAGCTGCAGCACGTCCCCGACGTCCGCGGGGAACGCGCCGTCATTGAGGCCGCGCAGCACCGCGCGCCCGTCCTGCAGCTCCACCACGGGCGCGTCCAGGCGGAAGTGGGAGGACGGGGTGTCCAGGTAGTGCAGCCAGACGGGCGTCTCGCGGCGCACCGCCTTGCGCAGGAGCGCCAGGACGATGACCGGGTCCCTCATGCGGGAGGTCGGCGCCGTCACCGGCTCGTCCAGGCCCTCGCCCCAGGTGATGCCCAGGCGCAGGTAGGGCTGCTGGGTGGCGTGGACCTGCTGGGCGTGGCGGATGAACGCGCGCGGGACCTGGAGCACCGTCTTGCCGTGGCGCTCGAAGACCAGGTCCTCCAGCGCGGTGCCCTGGATGAACGCGCCGATGGACGCGGTGAGCGGCACGCGCAGCGCGGCGCCGAAGTTGCCCACGTCCAGGCAGCCGGAGGGGTACGTCACGCCGTTGAGCCGGAAGCGCACCGCCAGGGTGCTGGCGGGCGTCACCCGGGCCGACGAGCGGTGCTGGAGGATGCTGGTGAGCCGACGGCCCAGCTCCGACACGGTGAGGCTGTCATCCAGCGTATTGAAGACGTGCCCTTCGGCCGCGGTCTCCACGAGCTCCTCGAGCCCCTGGCGGTCCGACTGCGAACAGACGAAGACGCGCACGGCCTCGGGCGCGGCCCGGTCGACATGTCTCAAGAAGCGGCGGGCGTTCTCCGGAGGAGCGATGATGAGGGTGGGCGCCGTGGACTCCATGCGCCGCGTGGCTTCCACCTGGGACTCCACCGCGACAACCCGGTGGACGCCCAGGACCTCGGCCAGCGCGGCGCGCCGGCCCTCGTTCGGATGCACAATCAGGACGTCCTGAGTGGGGACACTCATGCTCTCTCCTCGACGGGAAAGGCGTTCAAATGGAGAAGGGACAGGGCCACTGCCTGCCCACGGCCACGGGTCCGGTGCCGCCCCCTCTCCACCAGCCGATCGCGTGTTCTCGACCCCGAATGTGTGGCTTGTCCAAGCTCGACAGCAAGGCGACTGCTCCCCCGGGCCGACCCGGAGGATTGCGCGCAGTCTACCCTCTCCGCGCCGTCAGGTGATGCGGGCATGCGCCTCGCTTGCACGAAGTGGGACGGTGGCAGAGTCGACCCAGGGAACGCCAGCGCCGGCCATCCGTCCGCCCGGCAGCCAACTTCCGACGATGTGGCCCAACCCCGCCGGGCGAGTTAAGTGTCGACCAGGCAAGGAGGTGCCATGGGCACCGAGGTGGATTACGCGCGGGAAATCGAGGAGCTCAAGCGTTCCATGAACGCTGTGATTCTCGCGCACTACTACCAGGAGAGCGAAGTCCAGGACGTGGCGGACTTCGTCGGGGACAGCCTCGCGTTGGCGCAGGCGGCGGAGCGCACCCAGGCGGACGTCATCGTCTTCTGCGGCGTGCACTTCATGGCGGAGACCGCGAAAATCCTGAATCCCTCGCGGCAGGTGCTGTTGCCGGACCTGAAGGCGGGCTGTTCGCTGTCGGACCGGTGTCCGCCGGCGGCCTTCAAGGTCTTCAAGGAGAAGCATCCGGGCGCCTTCGTGGTGAGCTACGTGAACAGCTCCGCCGCGGTGAAGGCGATGAGCGACGTCATCTGCACGTCCTCCAACGCGGTGAAAATCGTCAATCAGGTCCCCCGGGATCGGCAGATCCTCTTCGCGCCGGACCAGCACCTGGGCCGCCACGTCATGAAGCAGACGGGTCGGGACATGGTGCTGTGGCCGGGCAGCTGCATCGTCCACGAAATCTTCAGCGAAAAGAAGCTGGTGGAGCTGAAGGTCCTCCACCCGGACGCGGAGGTGGTGGCCCATCCGGAGTGCGAGGCCCCGGTGCTGCGGCACGCGGACTTCATCGGCTCGACGAAGGGCATCCTCGACCACGTCATCAAGAGCCCGAAAGAGAAGTTCATCGTCGTGACGGAGGCGGGCATCCTCCATCAGATGAAGAAGGGCGCGCCGCACAAGCACTTCATCCCCGCGCCGCCAGACAACGGCTGCGCGTGCAACGAGTGCCCGTACATGCGGCTCAACACGATGGAGAAGCTCTGGAAGTGCATGAAGGAGCGCACGCCGGAGCTGACGATGCCGGAGGACCTGCGGGAGGCGGCCCGCGCTCCGTTGCAGCTCATGCTGGAGTGGTCCAGATAGAGCGGAATCTGTCGTCGCAGCGGACATTTGCCAACTCGCGTCTTGCGCCGGGAAGGCCAGGGTGCAATGGAGCATCCGTGGCCTTCCGATTTCTCGCAGTTCCGTCGCACCGACTGGTGGAGCACCCCCAGTCGCTGCCGGTCGATGAGCGCCTCGAGCCGGACCTGCCGCCGGTCCATGAGGCGGTGGAGCGCGCCCTGTCAGGCGCCGAGTTCCGTGACATGCGCGCGAAGGACCGCCTGCGCGCCCTGCTGCAGGGCGACAAGCCTCCGAAGCTGGGCGCGCCCGAGGCGGGCTTCGGCGCCTCCGCGGTGTTCGCGCAGCCGCCCCAGGACCTGCCGGCGCTGCTGCGTCTGGCGGATGAGCTGGAGGGGCTGGCGCGGCGCGAGGCCGGTGAGCGCGCGCTGGTGTGGAAGTGCGGTGACTGCGGCGCCCGGTACGCGGTGCCGGTCGCGCTGGTGCGCCAGGTGTCCATCCGCTGCGAGCGGTGCGGCACCCCGGTGGAGCTCAACGCCACGCGCAGCCTCGGCGAGGAGTCGCTCATCGACCCCTTCCAGGGCGCGGTGAACGACAGCCGCAGGGAGCTGGCCGCCTTCTTCCGCGAGGCGATGGCGCGGGGCTGGCCGGTGCTCGTGGCCGAGGACCGGCGCGTCACCCCGCCGCCGCCCCAGGCCTGACGCCCGAGCCTTTCGAGGCTCGGGTACAAAGCGATTCTCGCACCGGACGAGGGGCGCTAGCCTCGCCCGGAATGCGGCACGCGCTCGTCCAGCTCCTTCGCTGTCCCCGCTGTCGCAAGGGCGCGCTGCGTCCCGAGGCGCCCGCGCCGGTGTTGCTCTTCGGCCCGCTGCGTTGTCCGGAGTGCCGCACCAGCTACCCGGTGGCCGAGGGCGTCGCGGACCTGGTGCTGGAGCCTCCCGCCTCCACGGGCCTGCAGCGCGGGCTGGAGAACCGCTGGGTGGCGCGCTCCTACGAGCGCTACGTGCGCCCCACCCTCCAACGCGCGCTCCTGCGTCAGCGGCTCGACGCGGACAGCGAGTACCTGCTCTATCGCAGCCTGCTGGGCACGCCCGACGGGCCGGTGCTGGACCTGGGGTGCGGCACGGGGCTGGTGGCGCGCAGGCTCGCGCGTGAGCCGGGCTTCCCTCCCGTCGCCGGACAGGACGTGAGCCCCGCGATGCTGGAGGAAGGCATGGCGCAGGCGCGCGAGGCGGGCGCGACGGTGGACTTCCTGCGGGCCCAGGCGCCCTACCTCCCCTTCCAGGACGGAGCGCTGGGCGCGGTGTTGATGGTGGACTCGCTCCACTACGTGGAGGACCTGGGCCGGCTGATGCTGGAGGTGGCGCGGGCGCTGCGGCCCGGGGGGCGCTGGGTGGCGAGCACGTATGCGCCGCCGGGGTCCGTGTCGGGACTGCTTCACCGTCGCGCGGGGCTCCACCCCAGGAACGAGGCCACGCTGCGCGCGGCGGCCGGGGCGGCGGGGCTGGTGCGCTTCGAGCGGGTGGCGCTGCCGCCACTGCTGGTGCTCAAGGCGGAGAAGGCCTCCGCCGAGACGCTCAGATGAAGATGCCGGCGGACGCGTCGGTGCGGCGCGCCTCGTCCAGCTTCAGCTCCGCGGGCTGGCCGCGCAGCGCGTCCATCACCTGCCGCTTGGGCTTGCAGCGGGAGCACTCGCACGTGCCCTTCTTGCAGGTGCAGTCCGCCTTGCTGCCGCACTGACACTTCGCGGCCATCAGTGAGTCGAGCGCGTCGAGCGGGCGCTCCTGCTCGCTCGTGGCCGGACGGGCCTCGGCGGCCTTGCTGTCCGGAGCAGGCGTCTGGGCCTTCTCGGCCTTGGCTCGCGCGGCCTGGGCGTGGGCCTCGCAGGCGCTCGCCGCTCGGGGCGCGAGCATCAGCAGACCGCTGGCCAGCGCCGCAACCATCATCGTCGCGTTGCGTGTCATGTGCGCGCTCCTCGAGAGGGCCTCGGCCCCCGTGCTCCGGCGCCTATAGCGCAGGCCCCAACGACTGCCAAGGTCGACGGCCATACCTTTGTCTACCTCGCCGCGTCACGTCGAGCGCCTCTGTTGGCTGCTCGCCGGGCAGGGAGGCGGCGCGTACAGTCCTGCCCCTCTCGTGACGAACTCCAACGCTCGCTTTATTCACGTGACGGCCCTGGTGCTCGGCGCCCTGCCCTTGTGGGTGTCCCGCCACCTGCCCATGGTGGACCTGCCGCAGCACCTGTACCTCATCTCGGTGCTCCACCGGCTGGATGACCCGAGCACGTTGTACCCGCAGCTCTTCGAGGCGCGGCACGCCCTGACGCCGTACCTGGGGTACTACTACCTGGTCAGCGCGCTGAACTGGCTGTTGCCGTTGGACCTGGCCAACCGCGTCTTCCTCACGGCCTACGTGGTGGGCCTGCCGCTGAGCCTGGGCTTCCTGCTGCGCTCGCTGGGCCGGCCCACGTGGCCGTCGCTGCTCGCGCTGCCCTTCGCGTACGGCGACAGCTTCGGTTGGGGCTTCATCAACTACTGCGCCGCGCTGCCGCTGACGTTCCTGTGCTGTGGCTTCTTCGTGCGCGCGCTGGAGGACGTGGACAGACGCAGGCTCTGGGCGGCGTGGCTGGCCGGGTGTCTGGTGGCGGTGCTGCTGTTCCATGTGCAGGCCTTCGGGTTCCTCGCCTTCGGGCTGCCCTGGCTGCTCTTCACCACGGCGGTGCCGGAGGACGCCACGGCGCGGGGGCTCGTCGCGAGGCTGAAGCCCCGGGCGGCGGCGCTCTTGGGCGTGGTGCCCGGGGTCGCGCTGTTCCTCGGCTGGGTGGTGCTGCGCTTCGGTGAGCCGCCCGACATCCAGCCGGGTGCGCCGTGGAAGGCGTGGGGACCGACGTTCTCGCCGCAGAACCTGGGGTGGAAGAGCTTCGCGCAGAACCGGGCGGAGCTGTTCGACGTGCTCGCCAACACGCTGCGGGATGGCTCGGACCGGTGGGCGATGTACGCGGTGGGCGCGGTGGCGCTGGCGGGTTGGGTGGCGGGGCTGGTGCGTCCGGAGGGCACAGGCTCACGGGGTTGGGTGACGCGCTCGCGGTTGCTCGGGCTGGGCGGGCTGGCGCTGGCGCTCTACTTCCTGCTCCCGTTCGACATCCGGGGATACGTCTACTACCTGAACACGCGCTATGCGCACCTGGCGGCCGCGCTGCTGGTGGCCACGGCGCCGGTGACGGTGGCGTCGTGGCGGGTGCCGCTGCGGTGGGCCGCGGGGGCGTGCGCGCTGGTGCTGGCCGTCACGTTGGGCCGGGGCTTCCGCGCGTTCTCTCGCGAGGCGGCGGAGTGGGAGGGGCTGGTGTCGGCCACGGCATCGAAGCCCCGCGTCATGGGACTCATCTATGACCCGGGCTCGCGCGTGGTGCGCTTTCCCGTGTTCATCCACTCGGCGGCGGTGCTCGCGCGCGAGCGCGGGGGCGTGCCCAACTTCACGTTCGCGTCCACGCCGCACTCGCCGCTGAAGTATCGCGGCGAGGTGCCTCCCACCTTCCCCTCCGAGTGGCGGCCCCAGGACGTCGATTGGGAGAGGCAAGGCGCCTGGTACGACACCTTCGTGGTGCGTGGCGCCCACCCGTCCCAGGTGTTCGGCGCGAGGCTCCAGTCGGAGTTCGCCATCGTCGGGCAGTCGGGCCGCGGCTGGCTGGTGCGCAGGCGCTGAGCGCGGCGTCCGAGGTGTTCAGCGCGAGGGCCCGCTCGACCTCCGCCGGGGTCAGCCCATCGTCGAGCATCGGCGCCGCCACGACACTCGCACCCGAGCGCCGCGCCCCGCGCCGTCCCGAGTGTGGGCCAGTGGTCGCGCGCCCCGCACGGACGATGCCCCGAGACACACGGCGCGCGGTACAAGGCCCCGCATGAAATCCCCCGCCTCGGACCCTCGCTCCCTGCTGGACGCACTCCGCGCCGGCACCGCCCTGTCGGACCTCCCCGCCGACAAGGTGGAGGCCGCCCGCGCCCTCGCGCGTGAGGGCCACGTCGCCACGCCCGCCGAGGTGGAAGCCCTGCCCGAGCCCCTCGCCGCCGCCCTCCTCGAAGCCTCCGTGCTCGCCGGCCAGCCCGCGCTCGCGGAAGCCCTGTCCGCCTCCTCGATGAAGCCGCTGGCCAAGCTCGCCAAGAAGGCCCTGTACCGTCTGCGCTCGCGCGGTGTCGCCGTGGCCGAGGCCCCGCGCGTCGCCCCCACCGAGTCCCCCGTCCCCGCCCCCACGAGCGACGCCCTCCCCGCCCTCGCCAGCATCATCACCGGTCGGGGTGAACGGGCCCTCGTCCTGGGGCGCGCGATTCGCGGCGGCGGCATCGAGGTGGTGCAGGCCCTGCTCACCGACGAGCACGGCGTCATCCAGCTCCAACTGGGCGAGAAGGGCCGGGGCGCGTGGCGCCGCGTCATCAAGGAGGGCCTGGAGCAGGGAGGCACCCTGGAGCTGCCCGTCCAAGAGGCCGCCGCCCTGCTCGCCGAGGCCGCCGGACTCAACCTGCGCACCCACACCCCGTTCCCCGAAGGCCTGGACGTCGCCCTGCGCCACTTCGGCGTCCAGCCGCAGTTGGAGCCCACCACCCTCCCCGCTCCCGAACCCGACGACGTCCGTCGCTCGCGAGAGGGTGACCTCCTGCACGAGACGGCCGAGATGGCCGCGTGGCTTCCGCCTGAGCCCGTGGTGAAGCGCCTGCTGGCGAAGCTGGACGAGGTCGTCGTCAGCCCCCTGGCCCTCAGCGACGTGCAGCGACAGGACCAGCTCCAGTCCGCCGTGGCCTCGGTGGCGCAGGACTTCTTCTCCCCGGACATGGCCCGGCGCTACGCCCTGCGACTGTGGAGGATGGCGGACTTCTTCGAGCGCACCGGCCGAGCCCGGGAGGCCGACGTCGCCCGGGGAGAGGCGCGGCGCCTGTTCCACGGCGCCGACCAGCCCTTCTCCCGCTTCGCCGAGCGCCTCTTCGAGAAGGTCCTCGGCCTGGTGGCGGCCGCCGGAGCCCGCGCCGAAGCCGCCACCCAGCGAGCGCCCGGCGCCGCATCCTCCGGCGCCCGGGAGCCCACCGCGTCCGCCGAGGCCGCTCCCATGCAGGAGCGGCGCAGTCCAGGCGGACTCATCCTCCCCTGAACCTCAGGGGAGGCCCCGCGCCTCACTCCGGTGAGACGCGGGCGCGCAGCAGCAGGTCCAGGTTCTCCTGCTCCCAGGCCTGGGCCCGCGAGTAGTCATGGAAGCGCTTCTCGTGCTCCATGAGCTCGGGCGGATGGATGCACCGCCGCCCGTCCTCGCCCCGCCGCATCCGGTAGATGTGGTGGAGCATCTCGTGGAAGACGATCCACTCCACGAAGTAGCGGGGCACCACCGGCTGGTCCAACGCCGGGTGGATGCGGATGACCTTCGAGTCCGCCGAGTAGGAGCCCATCTTGATGCTCTTGCGAGGACCCTTCACCCGGGGCGCCGGCCCATAGGTGATGGCCGCGTCGATGCGCCGGCCGAAGTACCGCTCGTTGAGCCGGTCGAAGATGCGCTCCAAATCATGCGTCCGCCCCGTCGGCTCCAGCCGGATGCGCTTGCGCATCTGCGCCGGAGACAGCCGCCGGATGTAGCTGCGGTTGCGCTCGATGTAGCGGTCCAACAACGCGCTCGCCTCCGGGTCCCCCTTGCGCACGAAGCTGGCGAGCGCCTGCACCACGTCATCGGGCGCCGCCAGGAACATGTGGTGCAGCCGCAGCCGCCACATCGTTCGCTGACGTTGGAAGGTCAGCATCGTGTGCGTGTTGTCGTGGACCTCCACCGCCACCTTCGCGCGCAGACGCGTGCGGAGGCGGCGTTCGAGCACGCGTCTCCAGACCTTCAAGAGCCGGTTCGGTTCCGGCGCGACAGGCAGCTGTCGCACTACCCGCCCGGCCGTGTAACTCCTCTTCGTCACGATGTTTTTCTGCTTCTTGAGGCGCGCCATGGAGCGCCGGATTCTACGGCCCCGTCTGACATGCGCAATGCGCTCGCCAAGCGGAAAACCTAGGAAATCCAACGACTTAATGGCACTCAAGCCCACCCGGTCCCACTTGTCCGCTCCTGGGGGAGGCCCGCCCATACGGGCAAATGCCCGTCCCGACTAGCGACGCGGTTTGCAGGGCACCGGGAGGACGAGCGGACCCGGGTTCGCCTGCTCGATGAGGTAGGCTTTCGTCCCCCGTCCGGTCCTTCGGCCGGGGCAGTCAAAATCGACCCGGAGCATGCCGGGGGGCAGGCTGACGAGCCGATTGACGGGAAGCCGCTCGCCCCCCTCCTGGCGCAGCACCGTCTTGGGGGGCCCCTCGAAGCGGACCTCCACCAGCGAAGGCGGTGCGGGCTCGACCTTCGCGGGGACCTCGGGCGCGGCGGCGACCGTCGGCGTCGGAGCCTCGGCCGTCGAAGGCGCGGGGGCGATGCCCGCGGCGGGTTGCGCGGCGGCCACGGCGACGGGCGGCGGGTTCGCGGAGCGCACCGGCACCGTGACGGCCGACGGCTTCTCCTCGAGCGCCTTCTGGGAGAGGTCTCGCGGAGGGATGGACAGGGGCGTGGGGCCCTTGAGCCGGGTGTAGAGGCCCCAGCACACCAGGCTCAACAGCACCAGCAGGAGCAGCCCGCCGACGACGACCAGCACCAGCCCTCGCGGGCCGGTGCGCGCGGGGGTCGCGCTCGTGTCGGGGTAGTCGTAACCACCGCCGTACCCCATGGTGGACTCGTCGTCCTCGCCATCGCGCAGCGAGGCCGTGGGGCTGGTGAGCGCGCCCGACAGGCTGGAGTCGGTGTGGAAGTGGTCGTCGTCGTCCCCCACGGCCACGGCGCGCGCCGCGGGCATCATCGGCCGGGAGGCGGCGCGGTGGCTCACCGTCGCCGGGGTGATGGACACCGACGGCTCCAACTCCACCGAGGACATGCGCCGCATGGGCGTCGTCAGCGACACCGACTCGGAGGTCTCCACGTCCACCGAGGACACGCGCCGCATGGGCGTGGTCAGCGACACCGACTGCGAGGCCTCCTCGTCCAGGGGCGACAGGCGCCGCATGGGCGTGGTGAGCGACACCGAGGCCTCCGCGTCCACCACCGACTGGCGGCGGATGGGCATCGTCATGTCGCCGGGGCCGTCGTCCAGGTCCCGAGGAACCGGCGTGGGCGAGCGGCGCGGCGGCGTGGCCACGGGCGGGGAGGACAGGCGGCGCGCGCGCGCATCCGTGGGCGTGCGGGGCGCGGGGCCCTCCGCGAGCGCCGCCGCGCGAGGCGAGGGAGGAGGCTCCAGCGGCGCGACGGCGCGAGGCGGAGGCTCCACCGGCAGCGGCCCCGACGCCGCGCGCCTGGCGGGCGTGGGCGGCGCGGTGAGCGGCTCCGGGGTGATGGGGCCTCGCTGTGAGGAGGCCACCTCCGAGTGCGTGCTGGAGCGCCGAACGGGGGGCGGCGGCGTGCGGCCCCGGCTGCGCTGGGGGATGGTGGACTCGCCGTCACCGGCGTCCTCCTCCTCCTCGTCCCGCAGCTGCGACAGCACCGAGTACCCCGTGGGCGCCGTGCGCACGGCGGTGGACATCTCCGAGTCCACGTCCTCGTCCACGGGAGGCGCGCTCCGGGCACCACTCGGCAGCTCGCGCGGGCGCGCCATCTGCGTGGCCGGCTCGGGCTCGTCCCGGTAGCTGGCGGCGGGCAGCCCGTCCGCGGAGTGGCGGCGCGGCGTGGGGCGCGCGGTGAGCCCGGGCACGGGAGCAACCGCCGGCTCCGCCATGGGCGTGGTGGAGGACAGCGTGGGCCCGGTGACGTCCAGCGGCGGCAGGCGCTGGGGCATGGACGAATCCAGCACCCGGTTGCCCGCCATGGGCACGGTGGCGTTCATGCGGCCCACGGGCTTGGACACCGGGATGTGGAGGATGGTGCGCTCCTCCTCCTCGCCCATCAGCCGCGCGATGTAGTCGGCCACATCCAGGCTCTGCTGCAGCGAGCCCGACGCGAGGAACGCCTCCAGCTCCGCGTGCACCACCGACGCGCGCGGGTAGCGCTGGTTGCGGTCCTTCGTCAGGCACCGCATGACGATGCGCGACAGCTCCAGCGGATAGTCCGGGCGCAAGAGGTGCGGCGGCGTCGGGTCCTCGAAGCGGATGGCGTAGAGGATTCCCTCCGTCGTCGGCTTGGAGAAGGGCTGCTTGCCGGTGGTGATTTCGTACAGCATGGTCCCCAGCGCGAAGATGTCCGCGCGGTGGTCCAGCCGCTCCTGCGACACCTGCTCCGGCGCCAGGTAGAGGAACTTGCCCTTGATGACGCCCGGCTTGCTGCGCTCCATGAACGCGCCGGCCTTGGCGATGCCGAAGTCGACCAGCTTGACGCGCCCGTCGTAGGCGATCATCACGTTCTGCGGGCTGACGTCCCGGTGGATGAGCTCCAGCGGGCGCCCGTCCACGCCCCGGCTCTGGTGCGCGTAGTCCAGCCCCGACGCCACCAGCGAGCAGATGCGCGCCGCCACGCCGCACGGCACCGTCGCCCCGAACTTGAACTCCTCCAGCACCACGTGGCGGAGGTCCACGCCCTCCACGAACTCCATGGCGATGAAGATGTTGTCGCCCTCCTTCCCCAGCTCGTGCACCTGCACGATGTTGGGGTGGTGCAGCTGGGCGGCGATGCGCGCCTCGTCCAGGAACATCTGGACGAACTCCGGCTCCTCCGAGAGGTACGGGAGGATGCGCTTGAGGACCACGAGCTCCGGATCCGGCGGACGCTGCGCCAGGAACAGCTCCGCCATCCCACCCACGGCGAGCCGCTTGATCAGCAGGTACTTTCCGAACGGGATGGCCGTCTGGGGCGAGCTCACGGAGGGAACGAGGCGTCTGGCAGGGTGGGACAGGTTGGACTTTTCCCGAGCTTACCCACAATCAAAGGGTTGGGGGAGCCGGGGGCCTTCATCGACCGGTAGCGGACAC
Source organism: Myxococcus fulvus (assembly GCF_900111765.1). Next base: position 360,977 of record NZ_FOIB01000008.1, on the reverse strand, counting down.
CGTCCTGGGGTGCCCGTCCAAAAAGAAGCCGCCCCTCCCGGCACGGGCGAGGGGCGGCGACTGCGCGGATCATCCCCGAGGGGATGCGCCTAGAACTACGGCGCCGCGACGGTGCCGACCATGTCCGGGTCGCAGTTCATCGGGTACAGCACGTGCGTGAATTCGTTCGTCGTGCCGGGGATGACGCCATCCTTGTACTTGTTGCACGTGAAGCGCGTGCCGCCGTCGGTGGTCGTCGTGGTGCCCTCCAAGCAGGGCGTGTTGGTGAAGGTGTCCCAGACGCCGCGGATGCCGTTGGGGAACGTCACCGTGCCGCCGTCGTCCGCGGACACGCGCAGGTCGCACGTCTGGTAGGTCTTGTAGTTGGCCACCAGCACGCCGCCGGTCACCTCGAAGCCCACGTAGTTGTCGTTCGTCGGATCATCCGGGTACTGGCGGAAGGCCGGCGGACGGGCGTTGGTGATGGTGAGGGGGCCCGGGATGTGGACGCGCGCACCGGCGAGCTCCGGGTTGGGCTTGGTGGTGCCGCCCTCGGAATTGCCGAAGCCCGCCGGAGCCTCGAAGTCTGCGGGGGGCGTGGTGGTGCCACGCTTGGTGATGGAGAGACTGCCTGTGGAGCCGCTCACGTTGAGCTGGAAGTCGCTCTTGACGACCGGGCGGTACGCGTCACGGCCCGAGGGGACGTTGTCGTCGCCGTTCGGGAGGAAGCGGCGGAAGAAGCCGGTGATGTCCAGCACGTCGCCAACCACGGGCTCGTAGTTTTTGACGATGTCCGTGTAGAACTTGTCGACGTAGATGCCTTCCTTCGGGAAGCAGGGGTTCACCACCCAGAAGCGGGCGATGTAGTCCCCGGCGCTGCCGCGGTTGATGTTGCTCACCGCCGTCACCACCACGCCGTTCAGCACGGCCTTGTCGCCGCGCCTGCCCGTGGCGCGCATGTTGCCGATGGGGCCCATGCCATTGACGGGATCCGGACATACGGCCGAGCCCGCGTCACCGCCCGCGTCGACAGGGCCCGCGTCGGGCGTGCCCGCGTCGCCGCAGGCACCCGTGCAACCAGGACCGGAGTCAGGCGTGTCATTGTCGTCATCGTCACGACCAGAGCAGCCCGCCACGGAGGCCAGTACAGCCGTGGCGACCAGCGCCGCCGCGCCAAGCGTCTTGCGCAGTTGCATTTCTCGTTTCTCCATTCTTGTCGCGGCGCCAGGGGTTGATGTCGACGCCGGTCGGTCCGAGGATGTCGGCCTTATACCGGCGCCCGGAGGGGGCCGGCAAGGAACCCCCTCCCCCGCAGGTGACACCCACGTGAAATCAGGGAACAACCCATGAGAGCCCCGCCCGCTTTTCTCCGAGGACTGCGGCCCACGCTGCACATCTCGCACCGCGGCGGCGCGCTGCTCGCGCCCGAGAACACGTTGGAAGCGTTCCGTCAGTCAGTGGAACGGTTCCGCACGGACATGCTGGAATTGGATGTGCATGTGACGCGCGATGGCGAAATCGTCGTGGCGCATGACGACACATTGCAGCGCTGCACGGATGGCATCGGACAACTGGCCGCGCTCACGCTCTCCGAGCTGAAGCGATTGGACGCGGGGTATGGCTTTACCCTGGATGAAGGGCAGACGTTCCCGTTCCGGGGTCAAAACGTACGCATCCCCACGCTGCGAGAGGTCCTGCGGGCCTTCCCGGATTTGCGACTCAACGTGGAGCTCAAGCCAGACGTGGCCGGGCAGGAGGAGCTGCTCGCCAGGCTGCTCGAGGACGAGGGCGCGGTGGAGCGCGTCTGCCTGGGCAGCGAGCAGGACGCCGTGGGCGAGCGGCTCGCGGCGCGGCTGCCGGACGCGTGTCACTTCTATCCACGCGAAGCGCTGGCCGCGCTGGTCATCGGGATGAGGAGCGGCGAGCCGCCGCCGGATGATCCGCGCTACACCGTGCTCGACATGCCGCTGTACTTCGGCGAGGTGCGGCTGGTGGACGCGCAATTCCTGCGCGAGTGCGCCGAGCGCGGCAAGTGGGTCAACGTCTGGACGGTGGACGATGCGGCGGAGATGACCCGCCTCATCGAAGAAGGGGTCGGCGGCATCATGACCGACCGGCCAGACCTGCTGAGGCAGCGAATGGACGCCACCACCAAGCCGGGTTAAGCCCCGGTTCCATGCCTCGTTCCAGCTCGCGCCCGTCCCCCTCCCCGGCCGCTGCCCCGAAGCCTTCCGTCCCCCCCGCCGAGAAGACGTCCGCGCCGCGCGCGCGCAACGCGGTGAAGACGGCGGCGAAGACGAAGGTGAAGGCCCCCAAGGGGCGGCGCTTCGTGGCGCTCGCGGGCAACATCGGCGCGGGCAAGACGACGGCGGCGAAGATGCTCAGCCAGAGCTTCGGCTACGAGCTGTTCGACGAGCCCGTCATCGACAACCGCTTCCTGCGTGACTACTACGCGGACATGTCGCGCTGGTCCTTCACGCTCCAGCTCGAGTTCCTCATCCGCCGCGTGGAGCACCACGAGCTCATCCACTCGTACCGCCGCAGCTGCGTGCAGGACCGCACGCTGTACGAGGACCCGGAGATCTTCGCCAAGTACCTGCACGGCCTGGGGCACATGACGAACGCGGAGCTGGACCTGTACTACGAGTACTTCCAGCGGCTGTCGCGCCACATCATCCGCCCGGACAAGGTCATCTGCTTCGAGGTGGGCAGCGTGGACGTGCTGCTGGAGCGCATCCGCACCCGGGGCCGCGAGGAGGAGAAGGGCATCCGTCCCCAGTTCCTGCGAGGGCTCAACGGCTACTACGCCTCCTTCCCCCAGGTGCTGCAGGAGAAGTACGGCGTGGAGACCCTGGTGATGGATGTCTCACGCCAGGACATCCGCAAGGGCCGCGGGCGCGAGGAGTTCCTGGACCGCATCTCCACCTTCCTGGCATGAGACGCGGCGGGGCTTTAGTCATGAGCCCGTCGTCTCTGTCTGGAAGGTGTGAGTGATGTCGGATTTGACGCCCAAGCGAGCCAAGGACACCGAGGTGGTGATGACACAGCTCATCCTGCCTCCCGACGCCAACAACCTGAACGCCGCGTTCGGCGGGAAGGTGATGGAGTGGATCGACATCTGCGGCGCGGTAGCCGCCCAGCGCCACTGCCGGCAGGTCGTGGTGACGGCGTCCATGGATGACCTGCACTTCCACGCGCCCATCAAGGTCGGCTGGGTGGCGCTGTTGCACTCGCGCGTGCTGGCCGCCTTCCGCACCTCCATGGAGGTGGGCGTCACGGTGCACGCGGAGAACCCGCTCACCGGCGAGCGCACGCTCACCACCAGCGCGCTGCTGACCTTCGTGGCCATCGACAAGGACGGCAAGCGCGTCCCCGTGCCGCCGCTCCTGATGGAGTCGGACACGGAGAAGGAGGCCTTCCGCGAGGCCGAGGCCCGCCGCACGCAGCGGCTGGCGCGTCAGAAGGAGAACCAGTCCTGGCTGAAGGTGATGCAGCCCATCGCCGGGGCCTGAGGGCCCGCTCGGCGACGCGCTGATTCGACGAGGGCGGCGGTGCTGCCACCGCCCTCGCCGTGAGGACGTCGAACGACGGAAAAGGCTCAGGTCGTGAACGACGTGCCGCAGCCGCAGGAGGACTTCGCGTTCGGGTTGTTGAACTTGAAGCCCGCGCCCGTAATCGCGGAGACGTAGTCGATCTCCGTGCCGCCCAGGTACTGGCTGCTCATGCCGTCGGTGGCGAGCTTCACGCCGTCCTGCTCCCAGACGGTGTCGCCGGCCTTGGTCTCCTTGACCAGGTTCAGGTCGTAGCCCAGGCCGCTGCAGCCGGCGGGGACGACGCGGATGGAGAAGAAGTAGCCCTCGAAGCCCTGGGCCTTGATGACCTCCTTCACCTGCCGGACAGCGGCCTCCGTCAAACGCACCGCCACCGGGGGCGTGGACTGCGGGGCCGGCGAGGTGGCGGAAGCGGGGGTCGTGGTCGTCGTATCCATGTGGGAAAAATCTCCTCTCGAACCGAGCTTTATAACGCCCGGGGCCGGAAAATCCATGGGAGCGGCTGCTCGTCCGCCCCGGGACACTTCATCCCGCACGGGCCCGCCCCCGGGCCTCGGGTTATACCGGCCCCATGGCGCCCACCTTCCGAGAGCTGCTGGCCGGAGTGAAACAGGAGATTCGCGAAGTCACCGTGGACGAGGTGAAGCGACTCCTGGACGCCCGGGCCCCGGTGAAGCTCGTGGACGTGAGGGAGGCGGACGAGTACGCGGGCGGCCGGCTGCCCGGCGCGGTGCACATCCCCCGGGGCTACCTGGAGCTGCGAATCGAGGAGCGCGCGGGCCGGGACGAGGAGCTCATCGTCTACTGCGCGGGCGGCACCCGCTCGGCGCTGGCGGTGCGGACGCTCAAGGAGCTGGGCTACACGCGGGTGGCGTCGCTCGCGGGCGGCTACAACCGCTGGAGCGACGCGGCCCTGCCCGTGGAGAAGCCCTTCGTGCTCACCGCCGAACAGAAGGAGCGCTACCGCCGGCACCTCATCCTTCCGGAGGTGGGCGAGGAGGGTCAGGCGCGCCTCCTGAAGTCCCGGGTGCTGCTGATGGGCGCGGGGGGCCTGGGCTCCCCGGCGGCGCTGTACCTGGCGGCCGCGGGCGTGGGGACCCTGGGCATCGTCGACTCGGACGTGGTGGACCTGAGCAACCTGCAGCGGCAGGTGCTGCACACCCAGGAGCGCCGGGGCCAGCCCAAGGTGGTCAGCGCCCGCGCCGCGATTGAAGCCCTCAACCCGGACGTGAAGGTGGTGCCCTTCCAGGAGCGCCTGACGTCGCAGAACGTGCTGCGCGTGCTGGACGGCTTCGACCTGGTCCTGGACGGCGGCGACAACTTCCCCACCCGATACCTGCTCAACGACGCGTGCCTCATGCGCGGGCTGCCCAACATCCACGGCTCGGTGTTCCGCTTCGAGGGCCAGGTGACGACCTTCGTGCCGGGACAGGGCCCCTGCTACCGTTGCCTCTACCCCGCCCCGCCGCCGCCGGAGCTCGCGCCCTCGTGCGCGGAGGCGGGTGTGCTCGGCGTGTTGCCGGGCCTCATCGGCCTGCTCCAGGCCAACGAGGCCCTCAAGCTCATCCTCGGGAAGGGCGAGCCGCTCGTCGGCCGGCTGCTGACGTTCGACGCGCTGGGCACCCGCTTCCAGGAGCTCAAGCTGCGCCGCGACGCGCAGTGCCCCGTGTGCTCGCCCGGCGCGACGGTGGAGCTCATCGACTACGAGCGCTTCTGCTCCACCGCCCAGTGAGCCCCGCCATGCCCATCCCCGAAATCACCCCCGCCCGTCTCGCCCAGCTCCTCGAAGGCCCTGTCGAGACGCGCCCCGCCCTGCTGGACGTGCGCTTCCCGCATGAGCACGAGTACGTGGCGCTCCCCGACTCCGTGCTCATCCCGTTGCCGGAGCTGGACGAGCGCGCCGAGGAGCTGGAGCCGCTGCGAGGCCGCCCTGTCGTCGTCTACTGCCACCACGGCGTGCGCAGCCTGGATGGCGCCGCGTATCTGCTGTCACGCGGGCTGGAGGCGGTGTCGCTGCGCGGGGGCATCGACCTGTACTCGCTCCAGGTCGACCCTTCCCTGCCGCGCTACTGAAGACCGGGGCGCTCGCGAGCGAGCGGCTACCCGATGAAGGCCGACAGGTCCTGCGTCTCCTTCTGGACCGAGTTCGGCTTGATGTCGACCTCGAACAGGAAGGGCTCCTTGAGCGGCCCGCCGATGAGCTCGAGCTTGTGCTTGCCCTCCATGAGGTCGATCTTCAGGCCCTTGCCGCCGCCGCCCTGGTACAGGCCCACGTCCTGGCCCCGGCGGCGCACGGTGATGCCGCGCACCGTCTCGGGCTTGAGGAGCAGCTGCAGCGAGCCGCGACGGAACTCCTGGGTGAGCACCTTGGCCTCGCCCGGCACGCCGAAGGCCAGCGTGTCCGTGTCCTCGGTGTAGATGCCCTGCTGCTCGTTCTCCAGGATGAGCGTGTCCTGCAGGTGCGCGCCCGACACCAGCGTCAGCGGCGTCAGGCCCAGCTCGGTGACGGGCTGCGAGCTGCCGCAGCGCTCCGTGTGCCGCACGGACACCTTCACCCGCTCGTTGGTGTTGACGGTGAGCCGCACGCCCTGCCCGTCCGACGCCGTGGCGCTGAGCACCGCGAGGATGGGCTTGTGGAAGATGGCCACCACCGCGAGCATGCCCACGATGAAGCCCAGCATGGCGATGTTGCGCTTCGCCACCGGCTGACCGGCGTGGCGGCGCGCGTCCTTCGCCAGCGCCCGGTCCACCTCGTCCTCCTCCCGCACCGCGGGCGCGGAGGCGAGCGAGACGCGGGAGCGTGACGGAGGCGGCGGCGAGGGCATCTCCGCGCGGCTGGAGGTGCGCCGACGCGGCGGGGCCTCCGGCGCGGACACCTGCGACTGCATCCCGGTGCGGCGGCGCGGCGGCGGCGAGGGCTCCGGCGGCGGCAGCATGGTCCGCTCGTCGTCGTCCTCGTCCTCCATCCGCGTGCGCTCGTCCAGGTCCAACGACGCGGAGGTGCGCGAGCGGCGCGGCGCGGGCGGCTCCACGTCCACCACCGGCGCGGCGCGCGTCATGGAGCGGCGCGGCGGCGGCGGCGCGGGCTCCGGGGGCTCTCCCGGATTCGTCGTGGCGCTGCGCAGGTCCGAGCGCGAGCTGGTGCGGGCCACCTGCGTCACGTTGGCGCTGCTCGGCCGGCGCGTCGAGTCGGACGTCCCACCCCGGCGGCGGTTCGGCGCCTCCATGACGCCGGACGGCGCATCCCACTCGCCCGGGTCCTCCTCCACCACCGGCTGCGGCACCGCGCCCGTGCGACGCGCGGGAGGCGGCGGCGAGGCGCGGGGCGGCGCGGCACGGCCCCGCTCACGCGGAGAGGACGACTCGCCCGGAGGCGCGTCCCAGCTCATGTCCGACGACGACGCGCGACCGCGGCCCCGCTCCTGCTGGGGCGGAGGCGGCGGCGCGGAGCCGCCGGACTCCTCGTCCGCCAGCACCACCTGGCCCTGGGCCTTCTCCTCGTTCAGGCGGTCCGCGAACAGCGTCTCCATCAGCTCGGAGATCTGCACCGAGCCCGCCACCCAGCGCTGGCCGACGAGGATCTCCTCGAGCGCCGTCTGGAACTGGCGCGCGTCCCGGTAGCGGTCATCCGAGCTCTTGGCGACAGCCCGCATCACCACCGGGTCCATCTCCTCCGGCACGTCCGCCACCTGCGACGGCGGCTGGATGGCGCACTCCATGGCGGCCTGGAGCGTGGCCAGCTCCGAGTCCCGCTTCAGGGGCCGCACGCCGGTGAGCAGCTCGTAGAGCACCAGGCCGATGGCGAAGATGTCCGCGCGCCCGTCCAGGGGCTTTCCGGCCGCCTGCTCCGGCGCCATGTACGCGAACTTGCCCTTGATGGCGCCCGACTTGGTGAGCGACGCCTGATCCGCCGCCTTGGCGATGCCGAAGTCCACCAGCTTCACCGAGCCGTCGAAGCTGATGAGGATGTTCTGCGGCGAGATGTCCCGGTGCACCACGCGCAGCGGCCGGCCCGCGTCGTCCGTGCGGCTGTGCGCGTAGTGCAGGCCCTCGCACGCCGCGGCGACGATGCGGATGGCCAGGGGCCGGGCGATCCACTGCCCCGCGCTGGCCGCCTTGCGCATCACCCGGCCCAGGTCCTCGCCGTGGATGAACTCCATGGCGATGTAATAGGTGCCGTTCGCCTCGCCGAACTCGTAGACCTGGGCGATGTTCGGATGGTTGAAGCGCGCCGCGATGAGCGCCTCGTTCCGGAACATCTCCACGAACTCACGGTCCTCCGCCAGGTGCGGGAGGATGCGCTTGACGACGAGGTTCTTGTGGAACCCCTCGATGCCCGTCTGGCGCGCAAGCCACACCTCGGCCATGCCGCCGGTGGCAAGCTTCTTCAGGAGCTGATATTTCCCGAAAGATTGAGGGTTCATCCCGGGTCTCTGGCCGGGGGAGTTGGCTCAGGTGGAATGCGTCAGGGCTCGGCATCCTAGAGGACAGCGGTCGCCGAGGCAAAGGTGGCATGTGTGGAGATCGACTGGCGCGCTGATTGCCTGCCTGCTCACGACGGGTGCAATCGCGGCCACTCCGGGTGTGGATCAACTCCGGACCGAGCGCCGCGGTGACGTCCTGGAGCTGCGCTGGGCGGACGCCGAGGAGCGGCTGCAGGGTACGCTTCACCCCGCCCTGCCCCGCGAGGGCGAGCCCGCCATGCTGTCCCTGCACGTGGGCGCCTTCCAGGGCGCGGAGTTCACCGGGCCGCTGACGCTGACCTTGCACCTGAAGGACTCGCCCTCGCAGCTGACGCGCACGCTGACCCACGACGGGGTCAACTGGCACACGCCGCTGGAGTTCGACGAGCCGGGCCTCTACGAGCTGGAGGTCCGCTACCAGAACACGCGCCTCAAGGTCCTCACCGGCCACATCACCGTGGCCTCCACGCCCCTGCCCCGCGGACTGAGCTGGGCGCTGGTCATCGGTGGCTCGGGCCTGGTGCTTGCGCTGGGCGTGAGGGGCGCGCTCAGGCGCTTGCGGGGCACACCCCCGCCCTCCGCGACGTCCGACGTCAGAGTGCCGCCCGCCATCACCCCACCGGTGGAGGCGCCCTCGTCCACCGAGGCGCCCGGCGCCACCGCACCGGCGCCGGATGCGGCGTCCAACCGGTAACTCCTTCCACCGGCTGATCGACATTCGTACAGGGCTGGGTGCCCACGAAGTGGAACTTTCGTTCCCACCGAGGGCTTCGTAACGCCCGAGTCACGACGTTTTCGAGCCCTCTGACGGGCTTGCGTCGCCCACCGCCGTCCGCCACCCGACGTTGTCCAGTCGGGCACCGCTGTTGCACAAGCGCTCTGCCGGCTGCGACGGGGAGGCGGGGACATGGGTGGGTGGCGGTTGGATGAGCTGGGGAGGCGGGGTCTCCTCGTCGCGGTCCTCGTGGGTGGACCGGCGTTGGCGACCCCGGCACCCGAGGGTGGCGTGGAGGCCGGGGCCTCCGGTTCCGCCGCCTCGGTGGATGCGCTCTCGGGCGGCGTGGTGGACGGCGTGGAGCCCGTGGACTCGGGGCCCCCCGAGGGCTCCGAGCCGCTGGAGCCCACGCCGAGCCTGACGGAGGGCGCGCTGGCGCAGGCGCTGCCGCCGCGCATCCAACCCGGTGACTCGCCGGACGCGGCGCCTCCGACGCCGACGACGAGCGCGGCGCCCACGCTCGAGCCCGCCAAGACGGCGGCGGAGCAGAAGAAGAAAAAGAAGAAGAAGCCCGGCGCGCAGCAGGAGGACTCCATCGGCGAGGACGCCACCGCGCTGGACGACACGCCGGACGAGGAAATCCAGACGGTACGCGTGTTCGGCCGCGTCTATGCGCAGGCCAGCGCGGACCAGCGCGAGAAGTACGCGCGCACGCTGAGCATCAACTCGGCGCGCGTGGGCGTGGCGACGTCGCTGCCCAACCTGGAGGCCGAGGTGAGCGCGGACCTGGCCGACGCGAACATGCTCAAGGACGCCTTCGTGCGGCTGTCCGACGACAACAAGCGCTTCCGCCTCTACGGCGGCCAGTTCAAGGCGCCCTTCCTCCAGCGCCGGCTGGAGGGCGCGTGGAGCCTGCCCATCCAGGGGCGCGGACTGGTGGAGGACTACCTGGGGGACGTGCACGAGCTGGGTGGACGCCGGCTGGGATTGATGGGCGAGGTGCGCCTGAAGGGCCTGTGGGACCTGCGCGTCTCGGCGGGCGCGTTCCAGGGCTCGCGCGACGAGCTCGGCGTGCGCACCAAGGAGGACCTGGCCGGACGCATCACCGTGCGCCCGCTCAAGAAGATGCTCACCCTGGGCGTCAGCACGTACGTGGCGGAGGCGCTGGACCGAGCGCGCAGGCACGCGATGGCGGCCGACGCGGAGCTGAAGTTCGGCGCGTTCCATGTCACGGGTGAGGTCGTCACGGGCCGGCTGCCGGTGGGGCCGTTCACCGCGCAATTGCTGCTGGCGAGCTGGACGCTCCCGGTGACGACGGAGTGGGCCCTCCAGCCGGTGGTGGGCGCGGAGGGACTGCAGCTGCGGGGGGAGGTGGAGGGGCGAGGCCACTCGTTGCTCGGGGGTCTCAACCTGTTGTTGGGGAGTCGGTTCCGGGGGCAGTTCCAGGTGGAGCGCGCGCTGCGGCCAGGGGACGAGGCGCCGGGCCTCGAGTACTCGCTGCAGCTCGCCACCCGCTTCTAATCACGGAGACACGCCATGCTCTCGTTCGCCGAGGGGGAAGTGACCAGGCTCCGGCGTGAGTTCAAGCTGGTGCTGGAGGAGGAGACGGCGCTCGCGCTGTGCGCGCGCCTGACGCGGGAGTTGGAGGGACAGGTGCCCGCGCCCACGCGCATCGTGTCCGTCTATTTCGACCGGCCGGGCTGCCCTTTGGCGTCGCGCGCGCTGCGCACACCGGAGGACTGCCTCAAGGTCCGCACGAAGGAGTACTCACCGGACGTGGGCGCGGGGGGCGTGGAGCGCGTGGTGCTGGAGGTGAAGCGCGAGCGCCATGGCCTCACGCAGAAGCGGCGCGTCTGGGTGCCGCGCTCGGACCTGGGGCGCGTGCTCCGGGGCGGCGCGCGGCTGTTGCCGCTCATCACCGGAGGCAGCCTGCAGCCGGTGCTGGCGGTGACGTATCAGCGCCACGTGTATCAGGCGTCGCAGGCGTGGCGGGTGACGGTGGACCGGGACATCGGCTACCACCACGTTGCCCCGGAGCTGGCCATGTCCCAGCTTGCGCTGACGAGCGAACGGCTGGGGCCGCCCTTCTTCCGGGAGGGCCGCGTGGTGGTGGAGGTGAAGCACCTGGGGGAGGAGCTGCCCGATTGGCTGTCGTCGCTCAATCCGGGCGGCGCGCCGACGTACAGCAAGTTCGCAGAGGGGATGGCGAGGGCACATGCCTTCGCCGTGGATGGGGTCGCGAGGGGATAGGCACCGTGTTCATCGACTTCGAGGGGATTGACGGCAGCGGCAAGACGACGCTCTCCAACCTGTTGGCCGGGAGGTTGAAGAAGCTCGGCTACCGGGTGGCGCACGCACGGGAAGGAGGCGAGCTGCGCTCGTCCACGGCCCGGCGCGTGCGGGAGCTGACTCGGGACGCTCGCCTGTTGGAGATGTCACCGCGCGCGGAGTTCTTCCTCAACCTGGCGCGCGACGCGCAACAGCTCGAGGAGGTCGTGGCGCCCGCGCTGTCGCGGGGCGAGGTGTGCATCACGGACCGCTACCTGTACTCGCAGCTGGCACTGAGCGGGGGAGGCCGGGGGCTGCCCATGTCGGAGCTCAGGCCCGCGTGCGAGCTGGCCTCGCAGGGCCTGTGGCCCGACCTGGTCATCCTGGTGGACGTGGACCCGGACCTGGCCCGCTGGCGCAAGCGGCTGGGCAAGGCGCTGACGAACAAGAGCGAGGCGGGCGACAGCCGCAAGGGCATGGTGGGCGCGGGCCTGGCGGTGCGCGTGCGCGAGTCCTTCCTCGCGCTGGCGAAGGAGGACCCGCGGCGCTGGCTCATCATCGAGAACAACGACGCGCCGCTGCACGTGCTGGAGCAGCGCCTGGTGGACGCGGTGGTGGCCCGACTGGAGGGGCGTGACACGCCCGTGCAGCGCATCGTCCCCGCCCCCGCATCGGTGCCCACGGGCCCCGTCGAGGTGGAGAACGTCGAGGCCCGCTTCTTCCAGGCGCTCGACACGGTGGAGCCGCGCGAGCCGGCGCTGGCGGTGTGGATGCTGGGCGGCCTGCCCGGACTCGCCGCGCATCAGCGACGCCTGGAGTTCGTGGAGCGCTTCCCCGCCCTCACGGCGCGGGGCCTCCAGGGCCTGGATGACGAGCCCGCGTGGACCCTGCGCGAGGTGCTCGCGCCGCTGGCGCCGGCCCAGGTGGCGGCGAGCCTCTTGGGTCAGACGGGCGCCCGCGCGGCGATGCTGCGGGAGCGACTGTATGCCCAGGCGCCCACGGAGGCGCTGCAGGGCCTCAAGGGCGACAGCTCGCCCCAGGCCTGGGCGCTGCGCGAGCGCGGCGTGCGCGACGGGAAGCTGAGCGACGTGCTGCTGGGCCTCTCCGGCGTGGACGGCGAGGAGTCCTGGGTGGTGCGCGAGGCGGGCATGCAGCGGGGGCTGTACGCGGAGGTGGCCCGCAGCCTGGGTGGGCTCTCCGACGCCCGCTCGGACGCGCTGCGCGAGGCGCTCCTGCCCCACGACAGGCTCGCGGTGCTGCGCGGGACGCAGGGGCTGGACACGCCGGTGGCCCGCGGCCTGCGCGAGGCGCTGGCGGACAAGGCCACCAAGCTGGTGATGCGCTCGCTGACGGGGCTCGCCACCGAGGAGGCCTGGACGCTGCGCGAGCGCTGCGCGCCGAAGACGAAGGAGGCGCTGGACTCGGTCGACGGGATGAACGACCCACGGGCGTGGCGCCTGCGGGTGACGCACGCGAGCCGCTGGCCGGCCACGGTGCTCTCCTCGCTCAAGGGCCTGCCGCTGGGACCCGAGGCGCGCGTGCTCATCCAGCGCGTGCTGGAGGCCCATCCCCGGAAGCTGCCCGCGCTGCGCAACGCCTATGCCGTCATCGCCACCGCGGCGGCGCTCGACACCCGGGCCACGCAGGCCCGCGCGAGCCGTCCGGCGGTGGAAGCACCCACGCAACAGGTCGAGCTCTGAGGGAACACAGACACCATGGAGGCCTCCATTCCGGCGTTCCTCGAGAGCGCCAAGTCGGAGCTGAACAGCCTGTCCATCACCGTGATGCTGCCGCGGATGCTCGCGGCGGCGCTCATCGGCACGGTGCTGTCCCTGCGGCCCTGGCGGCTCATCATGCGCCGGGCGCTGCCGAAGGCGGACATGATTCAGGCGCAGGTGCTGCTGTGCGCGGCGGCGGCGGTCATCACCGCCGTCATCGGGGACAGCGTGGCCAAGGCCTTCGGCCTGGTGGGTCTGGGCGGCTTCGTGCGCTTCCGCTCCGGCCTCAAGGACCCGCGCGACGCGGCCATCCTGTTCCTGATGATTGGCCTGGGCATGGCGTGCGGCCACGGCAGCCTGGGGCTGGCGGGCGTGGGCACCGTGTTCGTGGCGGCGCTGCTGTTCGTGCTGGACCTGTTCAACCGCGAGGCGCCCTCGGCGCCGAGGCAGCGGCTGCTGGTGTCCGCCCAGGCCGATGACCTGGTGGGCGCGGAGGCGTCGCTGAGGAGCGCGCTCGGGGAGCGCAACGTGATGGTGAAGAGCTGCGCGCTCGACTTCGACGGGCGGCGGCTGGAACTGGAAGTGGAGGAGCCCGTGCCCGGCTCGCTGACGGCGGCGCTGGGACGGACGGAGGGCATGCCCCTGCGGGGGCTGCGGTGGACGGCGGTAAGCCCCAAGGGGACACGGGAGGAGCTGACATGACGCGCAGGTGGGTGGTCGCGCTCGCGGCCGGATGGTTGCTCGTGGGATGTGGTGGTGGAGGAAGCCTGCCGGGCGCCGGACCCGGCGGCTCCAATCCGGACGGAGACGTGGGCCTGCCGGGGGACTCGCAGAACCCGGACCCGACGAACCCGGACCCGGCGGCCACGACGCTGTGGCCGCTGACGACGGGCTCCCTCTGGGTCTACGACATCGAGGACCCGGTGCACGGCCGCTTCCAGAAGCGGGTGGAGGTGCTCGGCCCGCGCGATGTGCCGGGCGCCCCGGCGGGGACGACGGGCGTGCTGGTGCACAGCCGGCAGGACCGCGTGGCCACGGGCATCCTCTACGAGGAGTACTCGTGGCAGCTCGAGCAGAGCAACGGCCTCGTCGTGCGCCTGCGCGAGGAGGACCACCGCGACGGCGCCCAGGTGCGCACCACCACGTGGAGCCCCGCGACGGTGAAGTCACTGGCGCGCGCGCCCACGACGGTGCCCTGGGCCTACACCAGCGCCGTGCAGGAGTTCACGGTGATGGGTGACGGCAGCAAGGACGACAGCGACCCGACCTACACGTGGCGGGTGCTGGAGGTGGGCGTGACGGTGCAGACGCGCGCCGGCACCTTCACCAACGCCGTGAAGGTCCGCCGCGACAAGCTCAACGACGCGGGCGAGGTGAAGGAGGGCAAGGAGCGCACGTACTGGCTGGTGCCGGGCATCGGCAAGGTGCGCGAGGAGGGCGAGCGCACCGAGGACCTGGCCTCCTACGACATCAAGAAGTAGCGCCGGCCGCCTGCCCCAGCGAGGGGCGTGCGGGGGCTCGCCTCGCCGCCCGCTCCTCGGTGGGAAGGCTGGATGAAGGTCGCGGAGTGAACGGTTGGGCCTCCGTCCCGAGATTCCTCGGGAGGAGGCTGCATGCATCGGAAGAACCGCTTCAACCCCCTTCCCCTCGCCGTGGCCCTGACCCTGGTGTCGGGCCTGGCCTCCGCGGGCGTCCTCGCTCGCGACCCTTATCTCCAGAAAGTCGGACCCGACACGGCCCTGGTGGCGTTCCGCCTGGCGGCCAACTGCTCGCCCGAGGTGCGCTACGGCGTGGGAGCGGCCAACGAGGTCGCCCGCTCGGAGGATTCGGGCAAGGTCCACGCGGTGGTGCTCACGGGGCTCAAGCCCGGCACCGAGTACACCTATGAGGTCAGCGCCTGCGGCTTGAAGACGCCGGCCAAGAGCTTCAGGACGGCGCCCGTGCCCGGCACGCGCCGCGTGCACTTCGCCGCCATGGGGGACTTCGGCACGGGCGGCTCGGACCAGCGGCGCGTGACGGCCCGGATGCTCCAGACCAAGCCGGAGCTCTTCGTCGCCCTGGGTGACAACGCCTACCCGGACGGCACCGAGGCCGACTTCCAGGAGCACCTCTTCGTGCCCATGGGGGAGCTGCTCGGGCAGGTGCCGCTGTTCGCCTCGCCCGGCAATCACGAGTACGTGACGAACCAGGGTCAGCCGTACCTGGACAACCTCTACATGCCCACCAACAACCCGGAGGGCTCGGAGCGCTACTACTCGTTCGATTGGGGGCACGTGCACTTCGTGTCGCTCGACTCCAACTGCGCCATCGGCCTGTCGTCCGCGGAGCGCTGCTCGCTGGCGAAGCAGAAGGCGTGGCTGGAGACGGACCTGGCCGGCACCACGCAGCCGTGGAAGGTCGTCTTCTTCCACCACCCGCCCTGGTCCAGCGGCGAGCACGGCTCGCAGCTCACCATGCGCCGCCAGTTCGCGCCCCTGTTCGAGAAGTACGGGGTGGACCTGGTGCTCACCGGGCATGACCACAACTACGAGCGCAGCAAGCCGATGAAGGGCGACGACGTGGCGTCCTCGGGCGGCATCCCCTACCTGGTGGTGGGCGGCGGCGGCGCGACGCTGCGCGCGTTCGACACCAGCCAGCCGGCCTGGAGCGCCATGCGCGACAACAAGGCCTACGGCTTCCTGGACGTGGAGGTGGTCGACGGGCTGCTCACCGCGAACCTCCTGACGACGGACGGCAAGGTGCTCGACAGCCTCACGCTGCGCAAGGACCTGCCGCCCGTGGAAGAGCCGCCTCCAGCGGACGCGCTGTCCGTCACCGTGGAGGGCGAGCGCGGCGTGGCCCCCCACCGCGCGCTCTTCCTGGCGACCACGACCACGGACGTCCCGGTGAGCTGGGACTTCGGCGACGGCGGCTCGGCCCAGGGCCGCTCCGCGGAGCACACCTACGCCAAGGCGGGCCAGTACACCGTGACGGCCACGGCCACGTTCGGCGCGGTGACGCGCACCGCCACGTCCGTGGTGACCGTCACCACCGCGTCCGGCGGCGGAGGCGGGGGCACCGACGCGGGCACGCCCGACGAGCGCCCCACGCCCACCGTGCCCGGCACGCCCGGCACCGAGGATGAGCCCGGCGGCGGCTCCGGAGGCTGCGCGGCGGGGCCCACCGCCACCCTCCTCCCCCTGGCGGGACTGCTGTTCGCCGGGCTGATGCGTCGGCGCCGGTCCGGCCGCTCCGACTGAAATCCCCCCGCCCTCCTTCGAGGCGCGGGCCTCCCCGGGTGTGTCGGCGGGCGCGAAGGGCGCCCGGCGGCCACCCGGGTTTGCTTTCCCCGCTTGTCAACCCGCCCCGGGGATGCAAAGGCCCCTGCACGTCATGGCTCCCCCATCCAAGTCCCGCCGCTTCGCGCGGCCGTCCACGAAGAAGAAGTCCTCCTCCCCTTCGTCCGGAAAGAAGAAGCTCACGGCCGCCGAGCGCGAGCGCTCCACGCGTCCGCTGCGCGAGGACCTGGTGCTCCAGGCCTGCCTGGAGGCGTACGCGCTGGTGCGCCACGAAGGCCGGCTGTCGGACCGGGCGCTGGACTTCACCCTGCGCCGCAAGGCCAACCTCTACTCGTCGGAGCGCCGCGCCGTCGCCGAGCGCGTCTACGCCCTGCTGCGCCGCCAGCGCACCGTGGACTTCCTCCTGTCGCGCGCCCACCCGCGCTTCGACTCGGTGGACGCGACGCGGCAGGACGTGCTGCGCCTGGCCACCTCGCGCGTGCTGCACGGCGAGCCCCTCGCCGACGTGGCGCGCACCTCGTCCCTGGCGCCCGGTGACGCGCAGGCCCTGTCCGCCCTGCCCCAGGCCGCCGCGGCGCTGGAGGCCCTGCCGGAGAAGAAGCGCTTCCCCATCGCCGCGTCGCTGCCGGACTTCCTCGCTGAGCGCTTCCTCGCGCTGTACGGCAAGGACGCCGCCCGCGCCGCAGAGGCGATGAACGAGCGCGCCCCGCTCACCGTGCGCGCCAACCTCCTCAAGGAGGACCGGGACGCGCTGGCGAAGCGACTCGCCGCCGCGGAGGTGGAGTCGAAGCCCACGGCCCTGTCCCCCATGGGCCTGCACCTGGAGACCCGCCTCAACGTCTTCGCGCTGGAGTGCTTCCGCGAGGGCTTCCTGGAGATCCAGGACGAGGGCAGCCAGCTGCTCGGCATGCTGGTGGACGCGCCGCCCACGCGCGTCGTGGACGCGTGCGCGGGCGCGGGCGGCAAGACGCTCCAGCTGGCCGCGCAGATGAAGAACCGCGGCGACCTCCACGCGCTCGACATCGACGAGCGGCGGATGGAGGACCTCAAGAAGCGCGCGCGCCGCGCCGGGGTGCACAACGTGCGCGCCCAGCTCATCCCCGCGGAGGGGCCGGAGGTGGACACCGCGCTGGAGGCGCTGGTGGGCAAGGCGGACCGGGTGCTGGTGGACGCGCCGTGCAGCGGCACCGGGACGTTCCGCCGCAAGCCGGACGCGCGCTATCGCCTGACGCCGGAGGATTTGGAGACCCACGCCGCCCGGCAGAAGGCGCTCCTGGAGCGCTTCTCGCGGATGGTGAAGCCCGGCGGCCGGCTCATCTACGGCACGTGCAGCGTGCTGCGCGAGGAGAACGAGGCCATCGTCGAGGACTTCCTCGCCCGCCACCCCGAGTACAGCGTGCGCCCCGTGGCGGAGCTGTTGGGCGCGGAGCTGGGAGCAAAGCTCGGCCCTGGCCCGTTCCTCCGGCTGGCGCCCCACACCCACGGCACCGACGGCTTCTTCGCGGCCGTCCTCGTCCGGGCGAAGTAGCCTGCCCGGGAAGAAAGGCCCGGTCATGTCCCCCACCGTCGTCCGCTACCGCGTCAGCCTGCCCCGGCCCCACACCCACCTGCTGGAGGTGGAGGCCACCTTCCCCGAGGGTGAAGCCACCCTCGACGCGCGGATGCCGGTGTGGACGCCGGGCAGCTACCTGGTGCGCGAGTTCGCGCGGCACGTCCAGGACGTCACCGCGTCGACGGTGGACGGGACGCCCCTGCTGGTGCGACGGGTGGACAAGCAGACGTGGCGGGTGGACGCACAGGGCCAGGCCGTCACGCTGCGCTACCGCGTCTACTGCAACGAGCTGACGGTGCGCACCAGCCACGTGGACGGCACGCACGCGTACCTCAACGGCGCCTGCGTGTTCGTCTACACGGACGCGACGCGCGAGCTGGAGCATCACGTCACGGTGGACGCGCCCCCGGGCTGGACGTCGTTCTGCGCCCTGGGTCAGCGCGACGGGGCCTTCGTGGCGAAGGACTACGACACGCTGGTGGACAGCCCCATCGAGGTGGGCCCGCACACGCCGCTGACCTTCAGCGTGGCGGGCGTGTCCCACGAAGTCGTCGTCTGGGGCGACACGCCGGCGGACCCGGAGCGGCTGTGCTCGGACTTCCAGCGGCTGTGCGAGGTGCAGGCGCGGCTGTTCGGCGGGCTGCCCATGTCGCGCTACCTGTTCCTCCTGTACCTGACGGACAAGGGCCGCGGCGGCCTGGAGCACCAGTCCAGCACCGCCCTGCTCTTCCCGCGCACGGGCCTGGCCACGGGGCGCGGCTGGGAGGACCTCCTCACGCTGGCCGCGCACGAGTACTTCCACCTGTGGATGGTGAAGCGGGTGAAGCCCCGGGCGCTGGTGCCCTTCGACTACTCGAAGGAGAACTACACCGCGCTCCTGTGGGCCTTCGAGGGCACCACCGCGTACTACGACAACCTCATCGTCCGCCGCGCGGGGCTGATGTCCGCCCAGCGCTACCTCACGCGCCTGGGTGAGACGCTCACGGCGCTGCACTCCACGCCGGGCCGACGCACCCAGACGCTCGCGGAGGCGTCGCTGGTGAGCTGGGTGAAGCACTACCGGCCGGACGAGAACTCGCCCAACAGCGCCATCTCCTACTACCTGAAGGGCGAGGTGGTGTCGGCGCTGCTCGACCTCGAGCTTCGCCGCGCCACCCGCGACGCGCGCGGGCTGGATGACGTGATGCGGCTCTTGTGGGAGCGCCACGGCGACGGCTCCGGGGTGGACGAGGACGGCGTGGAGGCGGCCGCGAGCGAGGTGGCGGGCGTGGACCTGTCGGCCTTCTTCGAGCGGGCGCTGCGCACGACGGAGGAGCTGGACTACTCGGTCCTCTCGCACGTGGGCCTGGAGGCGAACTTCCGCCCGCGCGAGTCCGCCAGTGACAGGGGTGGCACGCCGCCCAAGGGCAAGGCCACGGAGGCGCGCCCCAAGGGCTGGCTGGGCCTGACCCTCAAGGGGAGCGCCACGGTGGCCACGGTGCTGGACGGCTCGCCGGCGCAGGACGCGGGGCTGTACGCGGAGGACGACGTGGTGGCGCTGGACGGCTGGAAGGCGGACGGCGCGGCCCTCGTCGCCCGGTGCGAGGACAAGCGCCCCGGCGAGACGGTGCGCGTGACGGTGTTCCGCCGGGACAGGCTCTTGGAGGTGCCCGTCGTGCTGGGCGCCAAGCCCGCGGAGGCGGTGTGGCTCTCGCGCGTGGACAGGCCCACCGAGGCCCAGAAGGCCGCGTACCAGTCCTGGCTCGGCGCCCCCTGGGACGAGGCCCCCGGCGCGGCATAGGCTTCGGGGGACATGTCCTCCGCCTCCATCGCCTGTCGCCAACATCCCCGAGAGCTTGCCGGCTGGCAGTGCCAGTCCTGCGGCGCGTCGCTGTGTCCGGAGTGCGCGGTGGGGCGCCGCGTCCAGACGGTGGAGCTGGTGGGGTGCGGCCTGTGCGGAGGCGACACGGAGGTGCTCCTCCTCCACCGCGACGTGGTGCCCTTCACCCGCCGGCTGCGCAAGGCCTGGCGCTACCCCTTCTCCGCCGCGGGCCTGCAGCTGCTCGTCGCGCTGAGCCTCTTCCTGGGCACGGTGGGGTGGCTGGCGGAGAACTCCTTCCTCATCATGAGGGCGCCGCTCATCGCCTTCTACGGCGGCCTGTTCTGGGCGACCTTCTTCGGCCTCGTGCGCGAGACGGCGCGCGGCGACACGTCGCTCGACATCCCGGACTTCAGCGACATCTTCCGTGACGCGCTGCTGCCCGGCCTGCGCGGGCTGCTGGTGTTCCTGGTCGCGGGGCTGCCGTCGCTCGTCTACGGACTGTGGGCGCACCCGGGCGGCAGCGCGAAGCTGGACATGTTCGCCTGGTTCATCCAGTGGCGCCTGCCGCCGGGGCTGACGGCGGACCCGGTGTTCTGGCTGCTCGTGGTGGTGGGCTGTCTGTGGCTGCCCATGGGGCTGTTGCTCGCGGCGTCGGAGCACCCCGTCTCGCACATGCTCAACCCGGCCATGGTGCTGCGGCTGGCGCGGGGCCTGGGCTCCGACTACCTGGTGGCCTGCGCCGCGCTCGCGGGGCTGCTCGTCGTCCATGGCGCCGCGCACGTGCTCGCGGTGGCCGTGCGCGCGCTGGGACTGGTCTTCATCTCCCGCTTCCTCGCGGAGGCCTTCACGTTGGTCGTGCCCTTCCTGGCGGCGCACGTGCTGGGCCTGCTGCTGTACGTGCGCGGAGACCGCGTGGGCTACGGCGAGCCGAGCGACTACGTGGCACCCGTGCTGGGAAGCGCCCGACCCACCCGGGGGTCCGCCCCGCTGGGGGGAGCCGGCGTGCAGCGGGACACCCCCGCGCCGGAAGCGGAGTCCCCCGGGGTGGAAACGCCCGTCGCACAGGGGGACGCCACCGGGCAGCTCGCCGCCCTCGCGGCGGCGGTGGGTGGGCGCGACGTGGCCCGGGCGCTGGAGCTGTATGCCGCGCTGGAGCAGCTGCCCGCCGCGAGGGTGCCCTCCGAGCACCACCTGTTCATCGGCCAGGCCGCGGCGGTGGAAGGAAACTTCCCACTGGCGGTCACCGCGCTGGAGCGCGCCGCGGACGTGGCACCGGATTCGCCCACCGCGCCCCGGGCGCTGGTCATGCTGGCGCGAGTCCTGGGTGAGCGGATGAATGACGCGGCGCGCGCGGAGGAGGTCTACCAGTACGTGCAACACCGCTATCCGGATACCCAGGCCGCACGATTCGCGAGCGAGCGCAGCCGTCCCCGGCCTGATTGAACCGGGCATTGCCGCGCGCGGGCATCGGCATCACCTTCCAGTGCATGATTCGGGCGTGTGGATGGGTGGGTGGGCTCCTCGGACTCGGCATGTTGCTGTCCGGCTGTGACGACGCGCCTCGCATGTCGCGAGGCCATGACGAGTGCGAGACGACGCTGATGGCCGTGCGCGTGGCCGTCGTCTCCGCGGACGGCGCCCGCGTGCGAGGCGCCACCGTCACTGCCACCAACGTGGCCTCCAACGTCAGCATCTCCGGCGTCACCGGCTCGGACGGCGTCACCACCGCCGTCAACGAGACGCTGGCGCCCAGCCCGGTGCGAATCACGGCCACCGCCGGCTCCAAGGTGTCCCCCGCCTCCCATGTGGAGTGGGTGTGTGACACCTGCAACTGCGTCCCCGAGCCGTCCGAATTGACCCTGGAGTTGAGCCCCTGACAGGCCCTCGGGCCCCCAACTTCCCGGGCATCTCACGGATTTCCATGTGAGATGACACCGCAGAGGTTGTGTTCGGCCGGTCCGATGCGGTACGGCTTGGAGCCATGCGTCAGACCCGCATGCTCGCCACCTCCCCCCTCTTCCTCGTCCTCGGAGCCTCCCAGCACTCGGGCGCTCCCGTGTGTACGGCGGTGGGGACGTGTTGTGGCGGGAGCCGCGTTCCCCCTCCGGGGAGCCCCGCGTGGCGTCCTACCGTTCCGGTAGCTCTTCGGGTCCGCCAGCATGTCCATCGATAGCCGGGAGCAGTGGCTCCAGTGCGCGCTCGGCGAGCTGACCGAGCGCTTCGTCAACCAGGCACATCCCATCCCCTCGGGCCTGCTGGAGGCGCTGGACGCGGACCCGCGTCGGGGCGCCCAGTCGCTGGCGCGGCGCATCCGCGCGAGGCAGGAGCGCAACCGCTCGGAGGGTCAGCGGCTGCGGCACCTCTTGCGCTTCGAGACGGAGCTGTGGGAGCAGGGGCTCGTGCACGTGGCGGGAGTGGACGAGGCGGGCATGGCGCCGCTCGCCGGCCCCGTGGTGGCGGCCGCCGCGGTGCTGCCCAGAAGCTACCGGCTCAAGGGCCTGGACGACTCCAAGAAGGTGCTGGACGCGCAGAAGCGCGAGGCGCTGGCGGAGTCGCTCAAGCGCGACGTCGTCGCGTGGGCGGTGGGCCGGGCGGAGGTCGAGGAGATCGACCAGCTCAACATCTACCACGCGGGGCTGTTGGCCATGCGCCGCGCGGTGGAGGGGCTGGGGCTCAAGCCCGACTACGTGCTGGTGGACGCGCGGACGATTCCGCAGTGCCCGGCGCCGCAGCGCGGAATCATCAAGGGTGACTCGCTCTCGATGAGCATCGCCGCGGCGTCCATCCTGGCCAAGACGACGCGCGACCGGCTGATGGCGGAGCTGGACCAACGCTACCCGGGCTACGGCCTGGCCGACCACAAGGGTTACCCGACGGCGCGCCACGTCCAGGCGCTGCGGGAGAAGGGAGTGCTGCCCATCCACCGACGCAGCTTCGGTCCGGTGAAGGAGGTGCTCGGGCTGGTGGAGCCCGGTGAGCCGTCCCCTGCTCAGGCGGAGCTGTTCTCCGTGGAGCCCATCGCGACGACGAGGCGCAAGTCATGAGCACGGACCGAGACATCGACGGTTGGTTGTCGGAGCGGGGCATCTCCCTCCCGGACGCGAAGCAGCGCGCGCGCGTGGTGCTGGAGGAGGCGGGCCTCACCCGTCCCGGCAAGGCGCGGATGAGCGAGCCCAAGCTGCTCAAGGCGGCGGAGGTGCTGGACGGGCGCTTCTTCCCCGTGTGTTCGGATGGGGCGTGCGTGAAGGTGGCCCAGGCGAGCGGCCGGGAGCCTTTGCGCGTGGAGCCTCGCAGCCACTGCGCGCGGTGCGGGGGTTCGGCGAACCACCGGGCGGAGGTGGCCTTCGTGGAGACGTGTCACCGGCTCGGCGTGAGCAAGGTGGTGGTGGTGGGCGGCTCGCCCGCGGTGCGCGAGGAGTTGGAGTCGAAGCTGGGACCCCATATCGACCTGCGCATGGTGGACGGCACGGAGCGGCGCACGTCGGACCGGGCCCGCAGTGATTTGGAGTGGGCGGACCTGGTGTTGGTGTGGGGTGCCACGGAGCTGCACCACAAGGTGAGCGGGCACTACACGCATGGAGGCCCGGCCTACAGCCGCAAGGTCGTCCACGTGGTGCGCCGGGGAGTGGCCGCGTTGCTCGAGGAGGGCATGACGCACCTGGAGCGGGCGCGCTGAACCGCCAACAGTGCCGTACGGAGCCCTTGCCCCGTGCGGTCGGCGCCGTCAGTCTTCCAGGATGAAGACCGAGCTCATCCTGCTGCGGCACGGCGAGACGGAGTGGAACGCGAAGGGGCTCTTGCAGGGCCACCAGGACAGCCCGCTGAGTCCCGAGGGCGTGCGGCAGGCGGACGCGCTCGCGGCGCGGCTGGTGACGGTGTCCTTCAGCGCGCTGTATTGCAGTGATTTGGGCCGGGCGGTGCAGACGGCGAGTCGCATCGCCGCGCGCACGGGGCACGACGTGCGGCCGGATGCCCGGCTGCGCGAGCGGGGGCTGGGCGTCCTGGAGGGGCTCACCCGCGAGGAAGCGAGCCGCCGTCACCCGGAGGTCTTCGGCGCGTATGCCACCAACGCCCCGGACTTCGTCGTCCCCGGTGGGGAGAGCACGTCCCAGCGACTGGGCCACGCGGTGGAGTGCCTGGGCGAGGTCGGCACCCGCCATGCGGGCGAGCGCGTGGTGGTGGTGATGCACGGCGGCGTGCTGAGCAGCTTCTTCCGCCACAGCCTGGGGATTCCACCGGCCACGCCCCGCGCGTTCTCGGTGCTCAACGCGTGCTGGAACCAGTTCGACTACCACCAGGGCGCGTTCCGGCTGGTGACGTGGGGCGACATCACCCACCTCCAGGAGCTGAGCGCGGACGACTCCTCCGCGCGCTGAGGAGGAGCCGCCACGCCTCGGAGGTGTCGCGCGACCAAGTCGCCCCGCGGCCCCCGGGACGCTGAGGAAGGAGCGCGGAGTCTCATCCGCACGGGGCCCCGCGCTGTCCACGCGCAACGACGCGGGCTCTCGACGAGGGGAGCGTCAGCTCAGGACTGCGCCCCGCGCCCTCCACCTGGAACGGCGCGGAGTGCCCGTGACGCGTCAGACCTCGACGCGCTTGCCCGACTCGACGCGCGCGGCGCGCAGGGGACTCTGCTGCGGCGCCTCCACGAACTCGCGCGCCTCCGCCACCGCGCGCAGCACCACCTCGGCGCCGAGCTTCATCTGCTCCACCGAGTGCGACGACATCACCTGCATGCGGAAGCGCGACTCGCGGATGCGCACCGCGGGGTACTCCACCATGTTGGGGAACACGCCGCGCTCGAACACGAGCTTGCCCGCCACCCGCGCCACCTTCGGGTCACCCACCGGGACGGGCACCACGTTGGAGGGCTCGCCCAGACACTTCACACCGCCCTCGGCGAACGCGGCGCGCAGCGCGAGGATGTTCTCCATCGCCTTCGTGCGCAGCACCTCGCCCTCCTCCGAGCGGACGATGCGCAGCGACTCCAGCGCCACCGCGGCCTGCACCGGAAGAATCGCGTTGGAGAAGATGTGCGGCCCGCCCATGACACGCACGAACTGGCGCACCGCCGGCGAGCGCGTCGCCACGAAGCCACCGTTCGACGAGAACGTCTTGGAGAACGACCCCACCACCAGGTCCACCTTCCCCAGCAGCCCCTGCGCGCCCAGGCTGCCCGTGCCGCGGGGCCCCAGCGCGCCCAGGTCATGCGCCACGTCCACCAACAGCGTCGCGCCGAACTCGTGACAGAGGTTCTGCAGCTCCTCGATGCGAGGAATGTCCGAGTCCATGGAGAACAGGCCCTCGGTGACGACGAGGATGCCATTGGCCGTGTCGTTGGCGCGCAGCTCCTGGAGCTTGCGGCGCATCGCGCGGTTGCTCAGGTGCGGCACCCGGCTCACCTTCTGCGTCGCCGCGGTGGCGCCCTGCTGGAGGCTCGCGTGAGACAGCGCGTCCAGCACCACATGGTCCTCCGGACGCACCAGCCCGGCGATGGCGCCGAAGCCCGCGCCCCACCCCGTCGCGAACAGCGCGACGTAGGGCATCTCCAGATGCTCTCCGAGCGCCTGCTCCAGCTGGAGCCCCGGCGTCGTGTTGCCGCCGAACATCCCGGAGCCGCCGCTGTGCACGCCGTAGTCCCGGATGGCCCGATGCGCCGCCTCGACCACCGCCGGATGCGTGGACAATGACAGATAGTCCTGCGAGCCGAAGTTCACCCCGTGCCGCGCCACCCCGCCCTCGCTGCGCACGCCACACTCCGCGGTCGGCGCGCCCTCCAGGCTGCGCGAGTACGGCCACAAGCCTGTCTGTCGCCGCGACTCCTGCCATTGGAAGAACGCCTCCGTCCGAGCCAGCAAATCAGGGCCGGTCGGATGCGTGTAATTGGCGATGAAATGGGTGAACAACGGCGAATCGAGCTGATCGCGTAGATTCATTGAACACATCCGAGGGGGAGGGGGAACGACGCTGGAACAGGACCTGGCACGTCGCGCTCGGGGGGGTGAGCGCGGCCTTTAATGCCCCTGCATCTTTCCAGTGTCAACAACTCCTCAACACCCGGATATTTCGAATTATGAGTGCGGACCAACCTTCATACGTTGGGTGAAATCCGATTGCGTTTCAAACCTTCGGAGTCCTGTCGTTGTAACACGACGTGACACATCCACCGTGAGAAGCGGAGGGCCGCGAGGGACCCTCCGCGCCTCCCCGCGCTACTCGTCGTTCTGCTGGAGCGCCGCGAGGACATTGAGGTCCTCGAGCGTGGTGGTGTCGCCAGACGCCTGCTTGCCCGCGGCGACGTCGCGCAGCAGCCGCCGCATGATCTTCCCGGAGCGTGTCTTGGGCAGCGCCTCCGCGAAGCGAATCTCATCCGGCCGGGCGATGGCGCCAATCTCCTTCGAGACGTGCTGGGCCAGTTCCTTCTTGAGCTCCGGCGAGGGCGCATTGCCCTGCTTGAGCGTGACGAAGGCCACCAGCGCCGTGCCCTTGAGGTCATCGGGGCGGCCCACGACGGCGGCCTCGGACACGAGCTTGTGGGCGACGAGCGCGCTCTCCACCTCGGCGGTGCCCAGGCGGTGGCCCGCGACGTTGACGACGTCGTCCACGCGGCCCATCAACCAGAAGTAGCCATCCATGTCCGTGCGCGCGCCGTCGCCGGTGAAGTACTTGCCGGGCAGCTCGCTGAAGTACGTGCGCACGTAGCGGTCCGGGTCTCCGTACACGGTGCGCAGCATGGAGGGCCACGGCCGGGTGACGAAGAGCAGGCCACCCTGCCCCTTCGGCACCGGGTTGCCCGCGCGGTCGAGAATCTCGGCGTGGATGCCCGGCAAGGGCAGCGTGGCCGAGCCCGGCTTGGTGGGCGTGGCGCCCGGCAGCGGCGAAATCATGATGCCGCCCGTCTCCGTCTGCCACCACGTGTCCACGACGGGGCAGCGGCCCTGGCCGATGACGTCGCGGTACCACATCCACGCCTCGGGGTTGATGGGCTCGCCCACGCTGCCCAACAACCGCAGCGAGGACAGGTTCTTCTTGCGCGGGTACTCGTCGCCCAAGCGCATGAAGGCGCGGATGGCGGTGGGCGCGGTGTAGAGGATGGTGGCCTTGTAGCGCTCGATGATGTCCCAGAAGCGGTCCGGCCCCGGGTGCGTGGGCGCGCCCTCATAGATGACGGTGGTGGCGCCGTTCATCAGCGGCCCGTAGACGACGTAGCTGTGGCCCGTCACCCAGCCCACGTCGGCGGTGCACCAGTAGACGTCGTCCTCGCGCAAGTCGAACACCCAGCGCGTGGTGAGCGAGGCGACGACCGCATAGCCCGCGGTGGTGTGCAGCACGCCCTTGGGCTTCCCGGTGGAGCCGGAGGTGTAGAGGATGAACAGCGGGTGCTCGCTCTCCACCCACTCCGGCTCGCACGTGTCGGACTGGCCGTTGACGAGCACGTCCCACGCCACCATGCGCGAGTCGGTGAGCGCCAGCGCGTCCCCGGTGCGGCGCGCCACCACCACCTTCTCCACGCTGGGCATGTTCTTCAGCGCGGCCTCCACGTTCTTGAGCAGCGGCACCACCGCGCCCTTGCGCCAGCCGCCGTCCGCGGTGAGCACCACCTTGGCGCCCGCGTCCTTCATGCGCTCCTGGAGCGCCTCCGTGGAGAAGCCGCCAAACACCACCGAGTGCACCGCGCCGATGCGCGCGCACGCCAGCATCGCCACCGCGGCCTCGGGCACCATGGGCAGGTAGATGCCCACGCGATCTCCCTTCTTGACGCCCAGGGACTTCAGCCCGTTGGCCAGCCGGTTCACCTCCACGGCCAGCTGACCGTAGGTGAGCGTGCGCCGGTCTCCGGGCTCGCCCTCGAAGAGGATGGCGGGCTTGTCGCGGCGCGTGGCCAGGTGCCGGTCCAGACAGTTGTAGGCCAGGTTGGTGCGCCCCTCGACGAACCAGCGCGCGTGCGGCGGCTTCCAGTCGAGCACCGTCTGGAAGGGCTCCTTCCAGTAGAGCTCCTCGCGAGCGCGCTCGCCCCAGTACTTGTCCGGATTGCGGGCGGCTTCGTCCCACAGCCGCTGGTAGTCCTCCATGCTCTTCAGGTGAGCACGCTGGGAGAACTCCTGGGGCGGTGGGAAGACGCGGGTCTCGGTCAGGACCGAGGAGATTTCTTGCTGCGTTTCAGCCATGGGCTCCTCCGCAGAGTGGGCGACAACCCCTCTGTTCTAGGAACCCCGGAGGCCGGGCTCAAGCACGCTATTCGCAGCGGTTCGCTTCCTTGACGGCTTCAAAACGCATCCACAGCTCGCACGCGCACTCGGCGGGCCGCTGCTCGGAGGCGTAGCGCACCCGCATCGCCCCGTCGAAGCGCGTCTCGCACTGCGTCGTCGCGTCGATGTGGATGCTGGCTTCATCCAGCAGACAGTCCACCCCGCGCACGGGCGTGGCGGCGTTGATGGTGGTGCCGTCGATGGCGAAGTCATCGCCCTCGGCGAGGAAGTAGCCGATGAGCTGCGTGTCGAGCAGCCCGAAGTTCAGGCGCACCACGCGGCCGGTGACCTGCAGGCTGCCGCGGAACAAGTCGCGGTTGGCGTCGTAGAGGCCGCAGTCGTCGCGGAAGATCTCCACGGGAGTGAACTCGTAGTCGCCCGCTTCCTGGACGAAGGGCAGGCAGCCCGACATGGCGCTCACGAGGAGGGCGGGCACGAGCAGGCGGAAGCGTCTCGGGGTGGACACGGGGCGCACCATACCCCACGAATGCATCGAGTGCAGTGCGCTCGTGGCGGTCGGGGTTAGAGTGGCCTCCATGCCCGAATACCGCAACCCCAAGCCCACCGTGGACTGCATCATCGAGCTGGCCGGTGGACGCATCGTCCTCATCCGCCGCGCGAACCCGCCCATCGGCTGGGCGCTGCCGGGGGGATTCGTGGACGAGGGTGAGCCCCTGGACGCGGCGGCCATCCGGGAGGTCAAGGAGGAGACGGGGCTGGAGGTGAAGCTGGTGGAGCAGTTCTTCACGTACTCGGACCCGAAGAGGGACCCGCGGCAGCACACGCTGTCGACGGTGTACATCGGCACGGCGGACGGTGAGCCGAAGGGCTCGGATGACGCGGCGGAGGCGCGCACGTTCGCGCTGGACGCGCTGCCCCAGGACCTGTGCTTCGACCACGGAACCATCCTCTCCGACTACCGGACGTACAAGCAGACCGGGCAGCGGCGGAAGCTGTAGGGAGCGCCGTCCAGGATGCACTACGCGCTCGTCCTGCTGGCCCTCGGTGGGCTGTTGGCCCTGCATGAGCTGGGGCACCTCGTCGCCGCGCGGCTGCTCGGGGTGCGGGTGCCCCGCTTCGTGTTCGGCTTCGGTCCGCCCATGGCGTCCTTCCGCTTGGGGGGGACGCAGTTCGTCGTGGGCGCGGTGCCGCTGGGCGCCACGGTGCACATCCAGGGGATGAATCCCCACCGCTCGGAGGTCGCGGAGGCCGCGAGCTTCCGGACGCTGGGACCCTTGCGGCGCGCGCTCATCATCCTGGCGGGGCCGCTGTCCAACTACCTGTTCGCGCTGGGTGTGCTGTTCGCGCTCTACACGTCGGGGACACACGTGGTGGTGCCGCTGACGGTGGGCACGGTGCGGCCGGGCTCGGAGGCGGCGCGGGCACAGTTGCTGCCTGGGGACCGCATCGACTCGGTGAACGGACAGGCGCTGCGCACCTGGACGGAGTTCGTGGAGAAGGTGGCGGTGGGCGTGGGCAGCACGCTGGAGCTGCGGGTGGACCGGCACGGCGAGCAGCGCACGGTGACGGTGCGTCCGCGCGCGGACGAGCGTGGCGAGGGGCGCATCGGCGTGAGCCAGCAGTACGTGTACCGCACGCATGCGCCGGGCGAGGCGCTGAGGCACGCGACGGTGCACACGATGAACCTCGCTGCCGAGGGCGTGACGATGTTCACGCGGCTGGCGAAGGGAGAGCAGGCGCGGGGTGGACCGACGGGCCCGGGGGCGCTGGTGCGGCAGGAGTCGTCCGATGCGGCGTCGTCGGGATTGGACTCGGTGCTGCGGGCGCTGGTGGCCGCGTCGCTGGCGCTCGCGCTGCTGACGTTGTTGCCGATTCCGGGGCTGGATGGTGGGCGGGTGGTGTTGCTGATGGTGGAGGCGGTGAGTGGTCGCAAGCTGCCGCCTCGCGTGGAGACGGTGGCGCAGACGGTGGGGTTCCTCGCGAGCGCGACGGTCATCGTCGCGGTGGCGTTCGCGGAGATTCGCGGGGCACTGCCCGAGCGATTCAAGTCGGAGTCCGTGTCACCCGCGGCGACGGGCCCCGATGGCACCACGGGGGCACCGGGCGTCGCGCCCGCGGCCGGAGCGACCGCCACGACGGGAGCGAGTGCACCGCCCATCGGAGCGTCAACGGGAGCGACCGCACCAGGCAGCGGTGCACCCGCGGGAACGGCGCTTCCCACGACAGCGATACCGGGCGGCACGGTCCCTGGAGGCCCCGTGGCTCCGCCCGTCGCCGGCTCCGGAGCAACACCTGCATCAGGAACACAAGCCGTGCCCTCCGTGCCAGCGACTGCGACTGGCACGCCGGCTGAAGCTCGCGGCGTGCCAGCCCCTGCGACAGGCGCACCGGCTGGAGCTGAGGCTCGCGGCGTGACGGCACCTGTCTCCGGAGCTGCGAGCGCGCTCAATCCGGCCGGAACCAGCGGCACAGGAGCAACACCCGCTGTGGGAGCGCAGCCTCCCACGGGAACACCGGCCACGGCACCCGGGGCGACAGGTTCGCCAGCGAATGCCGCGACGCCAGCGAGCGCATCATCGAACCTCCCGCCTACCCCTCCCGCGACACAGACACCGCCCTCGGGAACGTCCGCCACGGGCTCACCCGCACCCGCGGCGAGCCCGTCGTCGCCGCCGCCTCCCACGGCGAGCCCCCCACCAGCGCCCCAACCTCCGCCACCCGCCGAGTCAGGAACGAAGGACTCCCCCTCCTCCAGCGGCCCCTCGGTGATGGGCAGGACGACAGCCTGAGCACCGACCACGGTCTCACGGTGATGGGCGGAATGGCGGGCTGAGCGCGCAATCTCGCCGATGGCGTTCCCGGGGCCCCATCGAGCCTCGGTCCGAGTGACGAAGCACGCCCCTCCCCTGCTCCCTGAGCACCGTCAGGGAACCGCGACCCTCTCCCGGTTGTCGGGCAGGCGGGCGGACGCTTCCTGTCCACCTGTGGGCTTCCGGGCCCGATGATGCGGCCGACAGGCGGCGGGACGCATATGCTTACGCGCGAGATGAGCACCAAGGCCAAGGCGGACGGCGGGCTGTACTTCGAGCTGTACTGGGGCGAGAACCTGGCCGAGGCCTGGAGCTACGGGCGCGAGCAGACGCGGGTCCACGCCGCGCCGGACGAGAAGGCGCCCCTGCCCCTCTACGGCTTCACCCTCCCGGAAGAGCCGTTCCTGATGGCCGAGCGCACCGAGCGCGGCTGGCGCATCCACCTGCCCCCCAAGGTCCAGGTCGAGCACAAGCAGCGCGGCGACGCCTTCACCGCCGTCCCCGACTCCCAGCGCGTCCAGGACCAGGGCCGCGCCTCCGTGACACTCACGGACGGCATGACGCTGCGCCTCACCGAGGGACAGCTGTCCCTGCTCGTCCAGGGCTCCGTCGTGAAGGAGCGCGTCGGACCACTCCAGTGGAAGGACATGGGCTGGCTCGCCATCGTCGGCCTGCTCTTCCTGAGCCTGCCCGTGGGCTTCCTCATCGCGGGCCCCACACCCGAGCGCGCCGCCGAGTCCAACGCCCGCGCCCTCCAGCTCGCCGCCGAGAAGGAGGCCGCGCGTCGCAAGGCCATGGGCCTGGATACCCCCATGCGCCCCATCACCGACGCGGAGCGCGAGCAGCAGCAGGCGGCGGACGCGGGCCCCGAGGTCAACATCCCCGCCAGCTTCCGGATGCGCTGACCCGGGCCTCAAGGCCCCAGGCCGACCCACACCTCCCCATCCTCGAAGAACTCCTTCTTCCAGATGGGCACGTCCTGCTTGAGCCGCTCGATGGCGTGCTCACAGCCCCGGAACGCCTCCTTGCGATGCGGCGCCGCGGCGGCGATGACCACCGCCAGCTCCCCCGGCACCAACACGCCCACGCGGTGCACGATGGCCAGCCGCACGCCCGGCCATGACGTCGCGGCCTCCGCGCCAATCTCCGCCAGCTTCTTCTCGGCCATCGGCGCGTAGGCCTCGTACTCCAGCCGCAACACGCGCCGCCCCTTCGTCGCGTCGCGCACCGAGCCGCTGAAGGTGACGAGCCCGCCGTACGCCTCGCCCCCCACCGCCTCCACCACCTCCTCCAAGCGCAGCGGCCGCTCCACCACGCGGAACAACCCCGGCGAGCCACCCGCCACGGGAGGAATCAACGCCACCTCCGCGCCCGCGCGCACCGGCGACTCCGCGCCCACGAACTCCTGGTCCACCGCCACGCGCAGGTGCGGCAACAACGGCGCGAGCCCTGGATGCGCCGCCGCGAGCAGTTGGAGCACCACGCCCACCGTCGCGCCCTCGGGCACCTCCACGCGCTCCCGAGCCGTCCCCGCGCGCTCCCTCGCGGCGGCGAAGTACAGCACGGTGACGGCGCCGCCCGGACTCACTTCCACTCCTGGCCCGCGCGAGCGTTCTCCCTCAATCGCAGACTCCCCTTCAGCCGCGCGCCGCCCTCGGCCAGCGAGAAGTCCAGGAAGCCCGAGTCCAGCGGCGTGAAGCCCTCCAGCACCGCCTTGATGAGCGCCTGCGCCGACGCCAGTCGCTCCGCGGGCACGCCCGGCAGCGACTCCTGCGCATCCAGTTCCGCGCGCAGCCGCCCCAGGTCCGCCATCACCGACAGGTGCCCCGCGCCGAACGCCTCACCGCCGAAGCGCTCGCGCAGCGACTTGCCGACATCGCCGCGAGGACGTCCCTCCAGCGGCGTACCGGCGATCAACGTGGCGCGCTCGGGGCCGATGCGCAGTTGCACCGGCTGCCCCCACAGGAGCGTCTTGTAGAGCCGGCCGCCGGGAATCTTCTCCATCGCGAAGCGCAGCGACGAGCCCTGCGCGCGCTCATCGAGCAGCCGCAGCACCGGCTCCACCGACGTCAGCCCCGCGTCGATGAGGACCGTGCCCCGAGGCTCGGGCCGCTGGTTCTGCACGAAGTGCCGCAGGAAACCCGGTGCATCGAAGTACACCAGCATCGCGACATCGCCACGCAGCGCCTTCAACAGCGCCTCCGCGTCCAACCCCCGCGCGCGCCACCGCTCCACCATCCGCTCGCGACGCGGCGAGCCCGGCGCGCCGAACGCCAGCTTCGCCAGCTCCTCGGGCGGCACGGAGAGCTGCGCGGCGGCCACCGGCCCCAAACCGCTCTCCGCCATCAGCGCGGACGGAGGCGCGCTCGCCCCCTGCAACAGGGGACGCGTGGACGACAGGAACCCATCCAGCGACACGTGCTCGGGGCGCACCGTCATCGAGGCGAAGAAGCCCCGCACCGGCCCCTCCTCCTCGCCCTCGTCGAGCCTCGGCGCGCCCGTGTACAGGTAGACATTCCCCTCGCCCACCTTGGGACGCAGCTCGTTGAGCAGCGCCACCTCGGACATCCCGGGCCCCGTCAGCCCCGTCACCGCCCGACGCACCAGCTGCACGTCCGCGACGGCAGGCTGCGGCGGCTCCACCGCGAGCACCTCCAGCGGCACGCCCTCCTCCCCCTCCTCGTCGTCCTCCTCCTCCGGCCCGTCGGGAATCGCCAGGTACAGGTAGCCCCGGTCGACGAACAGCAGCATCGGCTCGCTGCCATCCTGCGGCACCACGCGCATGGCGCCATCATCGGTGGGCATCACCTGGTGGCCGGAGCTCTCCAGCTCGCTCGCCACCGCGGACATCGCCGCGTCGGGCTCCGTGATGCCCAGCACCGCCACCACGCCGTCGAACTCCGGCAGGATGAACAGGCCGAAGCCCTCCTCCGGGTCCACGACGCTCGAGCCCTGCGTCAGGCTCTGCAACACGAGCGACACCAGGGGCGCCTCGCGCAGCGCCTCCTCCGCCTCCTCGGGGCCGATGAGTCGCTCGTGGAAGTCCACCAGCGGCTCCACGTTGCCCTGGAGCCGGGGCATCCACAGCACCGTCTGCGCTTCACCCGGCACCGCGCGCAGCAACGGACGCGGCACCACGGTGAGCCGCACGCGCCCCACCTCCTGGCCCTCGTGCAGCGCGCGCACGGTGTACGCGCCGGGACGCGCGAAGGCGTGCGACAGCTGGGCGCCTTGCTTCGTGGGAGTGCCGTCGCCGACATCCCAGGAGAGGGCCTGCGCGCCCTTCTCCTCGGAGCCCAACGTCACGGGCACACCCGCCTCCACCGTGCGGTCCTCGCCCAGGTCCGTGCGCACCGCGCGCCGACAGCCGGGGCCCGTCAGGCCCACGGCGGTCAACAAGAGGAACAGCGTGACGGACCGACGGACGGAGCGCGGGGAGTGCGGCATGAGCCGCTAATAGTCCAGCGCGAGTCCGAACATCCAGCGCCGGCTGGACAAGTTCAGACCCTTCCCTCCGAAATCGTCCACATCCGCGTAGGTGTACTCGGCGAACAGGTAGCTGTGGTTCACCCCCAGCCCCGAGTCGAAGTCGCGAGCGAAGCGCGGCTGCAGCACGTCCAGCAGGAACGCCAGGCCCGCCGTGCCGCCCCAGCCCCACTTGCCGCCCTTGCCGGTGACGCCGCCGGAGACCTCGGTGTCGCTGCCCTTCGTCACCCACCAGGGCGAGTAGATGAGGCCCAGCTTGCCGTACGGCACCAGCGGGATGCCCCACTCGAAGGCCGCGTAGTCGAACTTGTAGAAGAGGTTGAACGAGAGCGGCACCACCTTGATGGCCGTGCGCTCCGCCGCGTCTCCACCGCCGTCCGCCAGCTTCGCCGCGCCGTACTTCTCGCCGTAGCCCGCCGACACGCCGACGCCCGCGGTGCCGATGCCCTGGTAGAAGTAGCGCTGGAACTCCAGCTCCACCAGCAGCAGCGACGAGTCGCCGAAGGTGTCCTTGTAGGGCGTGCCGCCCAGGCCCTTCTCCTCATCGATGAGCGGCTTGTAGCCCCCCAGGCGGAAGATGATGCCGCCGGTGCGGGGGGACTCGACCAGATCCGGAGACACCACGCCTGCGTCCTGCGCCCACGCGGGCAGCGCGGCGAACGCCACGGCCACACCCAGGCCCCATGCCCGACTCATGACTGCTTCCTCCTCGACACCGTCCAGAAGCCCAGGGCCGCCACCACGGCGCCCACGGCAAGTCCGCCACCTCCCGCCCCACACCCGCCCGTCTCCGCGCCCTGCGCACCCCGGTACGCCGCCCAGAAGCCGTTGCTCGCGATGGGAGTCCCCGTCGCCAGCGGCGACGGCTCACTCTGGTTGCCCGCCTTGTCCAGCGCGAACACCCGCACGCCGTACTCCACGCCGTTCTCCAGGTTGTCCATGCGGAACAGCGTGTTCGACGACGTCTGCTCCTTGGAGCGAACCACGTCGCCCGCGGTGGTGCTGCCACCATCCTCACCGGCCACCAGCTTCACGACCTCCACCTTCATCTGCGACGAGTCGCTCGGCGCCGTCACGTCCACGCTCAGCGCGGTGTCCAGGCCCGTCACCGTCGGCAGGATGGGCGCCCCGGGCGGCTTGGGGTCCAGCGTCAGCGTGATTGCGGGCGTACCCACGCTCGTCGCGGTCGCCTCGCACGTCGTCCCGGTGCTGTTGAACGGCCGCACGGACGCGCACAGCTTGAAGCTCTTGTTCTCCGTCTGGGCCTCGCACGTCTGGCCCGCCTTCGTCAGCGCCTCGCTGACGTTCAGGCTCACCGTGCCTGTCGACACCGTCGAGGTCCGCTCGATTTCCTCCAGCGTCACCTCGGTGGTGCTCGGGATGTCCGAGCACGTGTCCGGGGACAGCCAGATGTAGAGGGTGTCACACAGGTTGCCCGCCTGGCGTTGCCAGGTGACCTGGGTGACCTTGGCGCAGTCGGCCTTGGAAACAACGATTTCGGTGCCCTGGTTGCCCGAGACCGAGAAGGTCACGGTCTGCCCCAGGGCGGTCGACGCGGAGAGCAAAAGCAAGGCGAGTGTGAGGCGCATGGGTAGCCGGACGCTAGCAAGCGGGGGGCCACACTCAATGCCTTCCGACAGGCCCTTTTTCGGACGTTTCGAGCCGTCCTGGCGCGCCAAACAGGCAGGACAGCCCCCGGGGCCGTGCCAATTTGTCAGACGGGGCGCTCGACGAGCTTCAGGCCGGCTTCCACCAGGTTGAGGGCGGCGCCCCGGGTGGCGTTGTCCACGGCGGCGAAGAGCGTCACCCACTCGGGAGCCTGGGGGAAGGCGCGCACCCGGCCCACGTGCACCGTGGGGTCCGACGTGACGAGCATGGGCATGGGGTAGATGCGCTCGCCCGGGGCGTCCAGCACCTTGAGGGACGGGGAGGTCTTGAGCGCGGCGCGCACCTGCTCCACCGGGCCCGCCTTCTTGAGCTGCACGTGGAGCGACAGGCCGTGGCCGTAGAAGCTGGGCACCTGCACCGCGGTGCCGGCCAGCACGGGCGCCTCGCCCCGGGACGCGAACAGGCGCGCGGCCTCCAGCGTCCAGCCCGCCTCCTCCTCCGTCCACGGCGAGTTCACCATGAAGCCGCCCACCTGCGGCACCAGGTTGAAGCCCACGCGGTGGGGGAACGCGTGCGGCTCCGGCTCGCGCCCGGACAGCAGGTCCGCGGTCTGCTTCTCCAGCTCCGCCACGCCGCGCACGCCCGCGCTGGACACGCCCATCATCGCCGTCACCTGCGCGCGCACCACGCCGAAGGCCCGACGCAACGGCTCCACCACGTGCACCGCCGCGGTGGTGACGGCGCCCGGCAGACACACCAGCCGGCCCTTCGTCACCTGCGCCAGCGCCTCCGTGTTGAAGCCCGGCAGCACCAGGGGCACGTTGCCGTCGCTGCGGAACGCGGAGCTGATATCCACCACCCACGCGCCGGAGGCCTGCGCCGCGGGCGCCAGCGTGCGGGACGCCTCGGCGGGCGTGGCCAGCAGCACCAGTCCCACGCCGCGGAAGACGTCCGGCGCGGCGCGCTCCACCTCGATGGAGTCCTCGCCGTACTCCACCTCCAGCCCCTTCGAGCGCTCGGAGCCGAAGGCCCGCACCTGCTCGGCGGGCACGTCACGCGCGTACAACGCGGCCAGCACCTCGCGGCCCACCACGCCGGTGGCACCCACCACGGCAATCTTCAAGTCGTCCTTCATGACGCGTCCTCGTGCGTGCGGGCCTCACCCGGGCGCAAGGCGCGCCCCGGACGAGTGCCTCAGTCGTCCTTCAGCCGCGCCGTGGGCGCGGGCCCCGGCAGCGGAGGGAACTTCGGATTGCGCTCCGGCTCGGAGGCGCGCACGTAGTGCGGCTCCATGGAGAAGAGCGCCTCCAGCGAGAAGGTCTCCGGCATGCGGGAAAGCCGCACCAGCTCCACCGCCGACGGGAAGTCGTGCCCGGACAAGAGCCGCTCGGGCGCCACGCCGTGGGACTCGAGCGCCGCGCGGTAGTCCACCAGCGCGGGGCCCAGCGCCACCGCGCGGGGCTCGGCGGCCATGCGCTGGGCCACCTCCTGGGGCGACATGGCGGTCTCCGGCTCCAGCGCCTCCACCGTCCCGCCGCGCCGCCCGTAGGCGCCCAGGTACAGGTCATCCTTTCGCGCCACGGCCAGCACGAAGAGCGGCACGTCCTCGGGCCCCTCCATCGCCACCGCCGCCAGCGACGACGCGCCCGCCACCTTGAGGCCCGCCGCGTACGCCAGCGACTTCACCGTGGCCAGGCCGATGCGCAGCCCCGTGAACGAGCCGGGCCCCAGGCCCACCACCAGCCCCTCCAGCGCCGCGAGCTTCACGTCGTGCCGCGCGAGCAGCTCGCCCACGACACCCGGCAGGGCCTCGCTCTGTTTGATGGGCGGACGCACCACCTGGTGCTCCACGACGCGCACGCCGTCCGGCCCCCGCTCCACCAGGGCGAGCGACATCGTCAGCGTGGAGGTGTCCAGCGCGAGGAACATGGGCGCTCCCTACACCGGCGCGGCCCACATTGCTTGGGGAATCTCCGACACGGTGTCATCGGGGCAGCGATACAGCCGCACGCGCACCACGCCCTTGTCCAGCATCCCCAGCTTGGACGCGGCGGCCTTGGACACGTCGATGATGCGGCCCTCCACGAAGGGCCCCCGGTCATTGATGCGCACCTGCACGGAGCGGCCGTTCTCCATGTTGACCACCTTCATGCAGGAGCCGAAGCGCGCCTTGCGGTGCGCGGCCGTGAGCGCGTTCTGGTTGAAGCGCTCCCCGCTCGCGGTGGGACGGCCGTGCAGCCCGGGGCCGTAGAACGACGCCAGCCCCTCGCCCAGATAGGAGCGCGGCATCTGCTCGCGCCGCGTCACGCCGGGAGTCGACCCGGAGCGCGTCCGGGTCTCCTCGTCGCGCGGGTCCGGCTTCGCCGCGCGCGAAGCGCACGCGGTGGAGAAGCCCAGCGCCAGCAGGAGGACGACGGTGCTCGCGCGCATGGGGCCTCTAGCGGGTGATGTCGTTGGTGAAGACGAGCAGCATGAGCAGGAAGAGCAGCGCCAGGCCCACCATGTTGGCGGCCTCGCGGACCCGCGTCGGGATGGGGCGCCGGCGGATGCCCTCCCACGCCGCGGACAGGAGCGCGAAGCCATCCAGCACGGGAATGGGCAAGAGGTTCATCACGCCCAGGTTGATGGAGATGATGGCCATCAGGTGCAGGAACGAGTCGAGCCCCTGCTCGGCGCTCTTCGCCGCCAGCTGGTACATCATGATGGGACCGCCCACCGAGGACAGCGGCACGTCGCGCGTGAAGAGCCCCGCGAGCACCTTCACCATCTGCCCGACAATCTTCGGCACCACGACGGCGGCCTGCTTGAACGCGGCGGCGGGCCCCAGGTGCACCGTCACCTCGTCCACCTTCGGCGCGTCCGCGTCCATCAGCGCCCAGCCGCGCGCGCCCAGCGCCAGCCGCGAGGTCTCCTGCCCCATCGCGTCCTCGCTCTTGAGCGGCGCCTGCGCCAGCTTCTCGGTGTGCTCGCCGCCCTTCGCGTCGCGCCACGTCAGCGTGAAGGGCTGGTCCTTGAGCTCGGTGAGCTCGTTCTCCATCATCCGCAGCGACTGCACGGGCTTGCCGTTGAACGCGACGATGAGGTCTCCGGGCGAAAGGCCCGCCTTCTGCGCCACGCTGCCGGGGGCCACCATCGCGACGTACGTGTCCGCGGGCTCCGCGCCCACCGCCGCCAGGCCCACGCCCGGCTGCCGGGGCACCGTCACCTCCACCACGTTGGACACCTGGCCCGTCACCACGCCGGCCTCCACCGTGGACATGCGCCGCACCACCAGCTTCAGCGGCTCGCCCTCCGGGTGCCGGCCCAGCTCCTGGTACAGCCGCGCCTCGTCCGGCACGTGCACGCCATTGACGCTCAGCACCC
Source organism: Myxococcus fulvus (assembly GCF_900111765.1). Next base: position 322,175 of record NZ_FOIB01000008.1, on the reverse strand, counting down.
GGTCGAAGGTGCGCAGACCCGCGGCCTCGGCCGGCGAGCCCGCGCGAACGCCCACCAAGGGGGGCTTGGACACCGGCGCCACGCCGATGAGGCCCCGCTCCACCGTGTCGATGGGCGACGTCTCCGTGCTCTTCTTCGGCGTCACCGTCAGCGTCACCGGCTGGCCGCCCCGGTCCACGACGATGGGGATGGGCCGCTCGAAGCGCCCCACGAAGGTCTCCCGCATGTCGTCGAAGGTGCGAACCGACTCGCCCTCCACCGACAGGACACGGTCACCGGGGCGCATGCCGGACAGCTCCGCCGGGCTGCCCGGCTCCACGAAGCCCACCAGGGTGGACGTGGCCTGGTGCGGCCCCAGGAAGACGAAGAAATAGACCAGCACGGGGAAGATGAGGTTGAAGGCCGGCCCCGCCAGGACGATGAGCCCGCGCTTCCACGGCGGCTGCGCCAAAAAGCCCCGCTTCGCCTCTTCCGGGCTGAGCTCCTCGTGGGGCAGGTCGCCCGCCATCTTCACGTAGCCGCCCAGCGGCAGGATGGCGATCTGATACTCGGTCTCACCCTTGATGAAGCCGATGAGCTTGGGCCCGAAGCCGATGGAGAACTTGAGGACCTTCACCCCGCAGGCCTTCGCCACGAGGAAATGGCCGAGCTCGTGCACTGTCACGAGCACGCCGAGCAGCAGGATGAAGAACCCCAGGTTCTGAAGTGAGGGCATGGCGGCAAGAGTAATCGTGTACCCCCGGACGGACAACGCACATCGGGGGCCGCCAGCCAGCCAGCCGAGCGAAATCTCACGCTTCTACGGCAGGAGCCCTCGCACGAACTGCACGTAGACGAACACCAGGGGTGCGTTGAAGAGCAAGGCGTCGATGCGGTCCAACACCCCGCCGTGCCCCGGGATGAGGAACCCCGAGTCCTTCACGCCGTACGCCCGCTTGAGCATCGACTCGCACAAGTCACCGACGGGGCCCAAGAGGCCTCCGGCGATGCCCAGGATGATGCAGTCCCACACGGTGAAGACGGGGAAGAAGAAGCCCCGGGCGATGAACATGCCGCCCACCGAGCCGAGCATGCCGCCGAAGAAGCCCTCCCACGTCTTGTTCGGGCTCACCTCGGGGTAGAGCTTGTGGCGCCCCATGAAGCGGCCGAAGAAGTAGGCGGCGGTGTCGTTGGCCCAGGTAATCGTCAGCGCGCAGATGACCCACGCGAGGCCGTGGTCCGGGAGCAGGCGCAGCGCCGACAGCGCGGTGAGGCCCACGGCGCCGTACAGGAAGCCGTTGACCAGGTGGGCCGTGCGCGTGGGGGCCTCGGCGAGCGGGCCCTTGAACAGGTGGAAGATCCACGCGAAGAACGCGAAGACGATGGTGAGCCAGAAGGCCGTCTCACCCGTGCGCGCCGCGTCCCTCAACGGCAGGAAGGGCAGCACCGCCGCGAAGGCCATGCCCACCCACGCGGCCCCGTTCAGCCGCTTCTGCACGATGAGGTAGTACTCGCCCACGCACGCGGCGGCGGCAAGGCCGAGCAGGCCCGCGCTCCACACGCCGCCCAGGAAGAGCAGCACCAGCACCAACGGCAGGAGCGTCAGCGCCGTCACGATGCGGATGACGAGGTTCTTGTTCTTGTCGTTCACGCCTTGGCCCGCTGAGGGGGGTCTTCCCGCTTCACCTGCGCCGTCGTCAATCCGAAGCGCCGCTCACGCTGCTGGTACTGCGACACGCAGCGCAGGAACTCGTCGGTGCGGAAGTCCGGCCAGAGCGCGTCGGTAAAGCACAGCTCCGCGTACGCCATCTGCCAGAGCAGGAAGTTGGACACGCGCAGCTCGCCGCTGGTCCGCACCATCAGGTCCAGGGGCGGCAGGCCGTTGGTCCAGAGGAAGGACTCGAAGTCGGCCTCCTCGACGCGGTCCGCCACCAGCTCCCCGCGGGTGATGGCCTGGGCCATCCGCTGGGCGGCGCGGAGGATCTCCTCCCGTCCGCCGTAGGACAGCGCCAGGGACAGCACCATCCCCGTGTTGTGGCGGGAGTCGGCGATGAGCCGCTCGAGCGGATCCTTCACGAACCGGGGCAGCCGGTCCACGTCCCCCACCGCGTTGAGTCGGATGCCGTTGTCGAGGATCTCGGCGCGCTCGCGCTCCAGGTAGTCGCGCAGGAGGTCCATCAGGCCGGCGACCTCCTCGGCGGGGCGGGCCCAGTTCTGCGAGGAGAAGGCGTAGAGGGTCAGGGCCTGGATGCCCAGGCGGCGGGCGGTGCGGGTCACCTCACGCACACTGGCGCTACCCTCGCGGTGCCCCTCCAGTCGGTCCAGACCCCGCGACTCCGCCCACCGACCGTTGCCATCCATGATGATGCCCACGTGGCGCGGCATGGGCCGGGCCTTGACCTGATTTTCGAGGGCGGAAACCACTAGGGGGCGTTCCATTCGAGCCGCGCACCCTACCGGCGACACCGCGCCGCGTCCACGCCAGCGTGGCCCAACCGTCACCCCCGGCCCCTGGTCGGTCGCCAGGCCCCGGTGAGCGGCCGCGAGGCTCGCGCACATGTGGGCACAGGTGCGCGAGCTTGAGGATGAGGCTCAGGATTCCGGCCAGTTGGGACGGAGGGCCTCGATGGGGCTCTGACCCCAGGTGGCGTACCGGGCCTCATCGGCGACGGGGTAAGGCAGCCCGTGGGTGCGAGTGAAGTGATCCACCCAGTGCGGCTGGGAGCCGTCCACATCGGTGAAGCCGTATTCGCGGGCCAGGGCCCAGGAGCTGTGGACGCGGCCGGCCTTGGAGGCGACGTTGGGGTCGGCGGCGAGCGCGGCGACGGCGCGGCCCACATAGGCGGGCGTCTCCGAGGCGATGAAGTCCGGGTCCACCTTCGTGCCGTCGCGCCAGTTGGCCTCGGTGACGCCGAAGTGCTCGAGCATCTCCTCGGAGCGCAGGAAGCCCGGCGTCACGGCGAGCGCGGTGATGCCCGTGCGGCGCAAGTCCCGGGACATGGCGAAGGCGAGCCGGATGACGGCCATCTTCAGCACGTCATAGAGGACGTGGCCGCGGTAGGCGAAGTGGTCCCCGTCGGTGATTTCGACGATGAGCCCCTGGTTGCGCGGGAGCATGAGGGGGACGGCGTGGCGGCTGGTGATGACGTGCGTGAGGACGGCGCGCTCCAGCATGACGCGAGCATCCGGGATGGACTGCTTCCAGAAGGGCTGGCCGAAGTGGGTGAGCCTGTCGCAGCCCCAGATGTCGTTGACCAGGAGGTCCAGGCGTCCCTGCTCCTTCTGGATGCGCTCGCACAGGGAGATGACCTCCTCCTCCACGGTGTGGTCGCAGCGCACGGGGATGCCGTGGCCGCCGAGCGCGGTGACTTGTTCAGCGGTCTCCTCGACGGTCTCCGGGCGCGAGTCGCCCGAGGCGGGACGGCCCCGGACGCTGCGGCCGGTGCAGTAGACGGTGGCGCCGGCCTCGCCCAGTCGGGTGGCGATTCCGCGCCCCGCGCCTCGGGTGGCGCCGGCGACCAGGGCGATGCGGCCTTCGAGCGGCTTCTTCATGGGTGTCTCCTCACGGACCGACCGGGGTGGCCGGCGATGAGGCACACCGTACGGGGGGCAATATGACAACCTCTGTCATGTTGGTTCCGTACCGTTCACGGCGGAGGTCTCAAGATGCGCGCCGACCGACTCGTCAGCCTGATGATGCTGTTGCAGAGCCGCCCGAAGCTGACCGCGGGCGAGCTGGCGCGTGAGCTCCAGGTCTCCGCGCGGACCATCCATCGAGACCTCGACGCCTTGTCTGCCTCCGGCGTGCCCGTGTACGCGACGCGCGGCTCGGAAGGCGGCGTGGCGCTCCTCGAAGGATGGAAGACGCAGCTGACGGGCCTGACGCGCGCGGAGCTGCACGCGTTGGCGGCGATGAGCGCGACGCCGGGGGGCTTGGGGGACATCGGGTTGAGCGCGCCCCTGCGCAGTGGGCTGGTGAAGCTGGCGGCGGCGCTGCCCGCGTTGCAGCAGCCGGCGCTGGAGTACGCGCGGCAGCGGCTGCACGTGGACGCATCGGGTTGGTTCGCGGAGCGCGAGGCGGTGCCCCATCTGGAGGAGCTGCGCGAGGCGGCGTGGGAGAACCGGCGGGTGTCGCTGATGTACCGGGACTTCGATGGGAAGCGCGGACGCAGAGAGGTGGAGCCGTACGCGCTCGTGCTGAAGGCGGACCGTTGGTACCTGGTCGCGGGGACGGAGGCCGGCACGCGGGTGTACCGGGGCTCGCGCATCGACGGCGTGAAGGTGCGGGCGGAGACCTTCGAGCGCCCCGCGCGGTTCGACCTGCCCGCGTTCTGGAAGGAGTGGTGCGCGCGCTTCGCGGAGAAGCGGGCCCAGTACGAGGTGACGCTGCGATTGACGCCGGAGGCCGAGGGCGCGCTCCGGCGAATCCGCCCACCGGGGGAAGGCGTCCGGTTCGACGCAGGGGAGCCCGCCCCCGGTCGAAAGACAGTCACCGTCGACTTCGAGCGTGAGTCCATCGCGCTGGACCAACTGTGCGCGGTGGGCCAGGGCTTCGAGGTCCTGGCGCCCCAGGCGCTCCGGATGCGGTTCATCGCCCTGGCGAAGTCGGTGCTGGAAGCCCATCGCGACAAGGTCTGACAAGACAGCCGAGGCGCCTCCCGCTGCGGGCAACGGCTCCAGTCCGGTGGTCAACAGCCCCTTGAATCGTCGATGACGCGCCAGCCCCCACGGAAATGAAAGCCATTGAAGAGGGATTCAAGCAGGGTCGGACGGCGCCAGTGTTGCCCGCACCGGAGGGCGCGTGCCGGCCCATCCCACGCAGAAGGAGCTCGCCATGGCGGAAAAGTACTTCTTCCCAGCTGAGCTCGAGGATGACCTCACCGCGCCGAAGCCGAGATTTGCAGCACTTTTGCCTATGTCGCTCCCGCGGCGAGGACCCAGCTCTTCCACGCCTACCGAGACGTCCTCTGGGAGCTGGAGCTGCAAGGATCGGATGAGCCGGGACGCCAGCAGGCATTCAACTTCGTCCGTCCCGTGGGTGGGCCGGTCCACATGATGATGGATCGGTACCGGTTCGTCGAAGACGACCTCCAGATCGGATTGCCGTACACGAAATGGCACGCCGACCAGGCCCGGGAGAATGCCAAGCTGTGGCACCGGATGGACAGCGAAGGGGACCTCCGGGCAGAGCAGGAGCGATACGAGCGGGTCCTGAGAGACCGCGAACGCCTTCTGTTCCCTGGCTTCGCGGACATACTCATCGCGGCCGACCAGGACAGGTGCCCCAGGTATGCGTTCCGGGACTCCTACGGAGCGGATGCGCCAGGCGACTTCGGCGGGGTGAAGCTGTGCGCTGAATGTCAGGCGTCCTGGACCGAATACGCTCTTTCCATCCGTCAGCGAGCGGCCCTCAAAATCCCTTTCTTGAAGTCGAAGCCACGGCTGGCCGGATAGGGACGGCGCGCCCAGGGGACCACACCGGATTGCAGGAAGACGCAGGGCGGGCTGGACGCGAATCGGGGAAGCACCGCTGGGAGTCATGTTAGGCTCCCAGGGACATGAGCAAGCATCGAGGTTGGGGGTGCTTCAACAACATCTGTTGCATGGGCCTCGCGTGCGCCCTCGCGGGGGGAGCCCAAGCGCAGCCAGTGACGGCTCCAGCAGCGACGACGCGGGTGGACGCCACCCGCCCCTTCCAGGAGCGGATGCAGTGGGCGGCGCGACTCTACGACGAGCTCGAATATGAGCAGGCCCTGGCCTCGCTCGCGGATGCCAAGGCGTTGGCGAGAACGGATGATGAACGGGCCGACGCCTTGATTTACGAGGGCATCGTCCTGGCGGACCTTCGCCAGCAGCAACAATCCCGCGCGGCCTTCCGACAGGGCTTGCTGTTGCAGCCGGAGGTCCTGCTCCCCATCAAGGTGTCTCCCAAGGTGCAGCGCGACTTCGAGAATCTGAGGGACGAGGTGCGAGGCAAGCTCGGCCTGCCCCTCGGGACGGCTCGCGCCCCCGTCACCGACTCGGACCGACCGGAGCGCCCGTCGAACCTGTCACCGGCGACTCCACGGTCCTCGCATCCCGGGCTCGACGCCGTCCTGGTGCCCACGAAGGAATCCCCGACGAAGGTCCGCGCGCTCCCGTTGACCTTCGCGGGCGTCGGCGCGCTGACAGCGGGCGTCGGTGGTGTCTTCGGACTGCTGTCGCGCGGCAACGTCAAGGAGGCTCGGAAAGCCACCACGCTGGATTCTCAGCGCGAGAATCTGGATTCAGCCCGAGGCGAGGCCCTCGCGGCCAATCTCCTGTTCGGCCTCGCAGCAGCCTCCGTGACGAGCGCCGTCATCCTGTATCTCACCAGTCCCTCGGAGAGTGACGAGGTCGCGCAGCCATGAGACGTGCATCCATCCTGTTCCTGCTGTTCGCCACCTCCTGCTCCGTGCCGAGCCTCGTCGAGCTCAACTCGGACTGCGACAAGAAGCTCGACCCGACTCATCTGTTCGAAGGAGGCCCTGCGCATGCAGTGCTGGGCGCCGGCTCGGGTTGTCGAGTGGTGACCACCTCCACCGCGCTTATCGGCTTCACGCCAGGCTGTGTGCAGTTCCGTGCGATGGACGCCATGAGTGGCGAGGAGTTCGTCGCGGAGCTGACCGGTCTCCGCGAGAGCCAGGTGACGGACCTCCGCGTGGCGTTCCTCCCTCCCGATTCGTGGGCCCCTGAGCTCTCCATCACGGTCCGCTCGTTCGAACAGAGCTGTAACGACGGAGTCCAGATCGGCCTCTTGCTCCGGGGCGTCACCGCGATCGCCGGGCAGGCGGTCCCGGTCTCACTGGCCCTCGATGGCCGAGATGCCGACAACGACGGGTTCGTCGCCAGGAATTTTGGAGGCTCCGACTGCCGGGACGATTCGGCCGCCGTCTTCCCGGGCGCACCAGAGCTGTGCAATGGCCAGGATGACAACTGCGACGGCATCGGCGACGAAGCCGAGTTCAACCTGGGCAAGTCCTGCACCGCGAGCAACGGCTGCGTGGGCGCCTACCAATGCGACCCGGAAGCCCTCTCACAGGGGTGCTACGCCTCGACCTCCGGGCGGCTGGTCTATCCCGATGTGGACAGGGATGGCTATGGCGCGGGCATGGGCATCAGCATGTGCGGCACACCGCCGACGGGCTACGTTCCGAACAACCAGGACTGTAATGACAACGCGCCCAACGTCTACCCAGGCGCCACCGAGTGGTGCGATGGCAGGGACAACAACTGCGACAACATCCGGGACGAGGGCTACCCCAATCTCGGCTCCGCGTGCCTGGACGCCAACACCCAATGCGCGGGCACGTACCAATGCGCCCCGGAGCAGACTTCGACTGTCTGCGTCTCTTCGGGTTCGTGCTGAGGGAACGACTGTGCGGTACGCGCGCACGGGAACACCACGCGGGGACAGAAGCCCGTTACACAGGTGTATTGAGATTGAGCGTCGACTCAATAGAGGGTGCGGGCAGAGCCCTTCGAGAGTGAGTCCATCTCGGGGGCCCTGTTGTGTGCAGTCGGACACGGATTCGCGGTCATCGAACCCCGCGAACTTCGACTCAGATTCATCACTTTAATAGCGGAGGTGTTGGAGAGCTATCATGGCCAGGGCTGGCCGACGGCGCCTCGTTGATGTCCTGTTACCCTGACGAGGCATGAACAGACTTCGAGGACAGAGGCTCGGCAATGAACTCCACTGCATGAGCCTTGCTCTCGCGCTCGCGGGCGGGGCCCAGGCACTGCCAATAAGAGAGCCTGTCACGACAGCCGGTTTCGTAGCCCGCACGTTCGATGAGCGACTGGACCGAGCGGCGCGACTGTATGAGCGCCTCGAGTATGAACTGGCGCTGGCCTCGCTCGCAGATGCTCAGACACTGGCACGAACAGATGAACAGAGAGCCAATGCGTTGCTCTACGAGGGCATCGTCCTGGCGGACCTGCTCCAGCATCTGAAATCCCTCTCGGCCTTTCGAAAGGGCTTGATGCTTCGCCCCGAGGCGTCCCTTCCCATCAAGGTCTCCCCCAAGGTGCAGCGCGACTTCGACGAAGTGCGAAAAGAAGTGCGGAAGGATCTCGGTCTTCCACCGACGACGCCGCCCGGCCGGGCGTCCGCAGAAGTCTCGGACCGGCCCGCACTTCTCGAGAAGACAGTTCCAGGGCTGTCACAAAGTAGTCCACTGCCCCGCAGCGAGCCCCCTCCGGTCTACCCGATACGAGCCAATAAGGGAGCGACAAGGGCACACATTCCACTGGCCATCGCGAGCGTCGGAATCGTGTCCGCCAGCGTAGGTAGTTATTTTGGGGTGATCTCGCGCGGAAGTATCCAGAACGCCCGCGAAGCTTCTTCTCTGGACGCCCAACGACAACACCTGGGTTCAGCCCGAGGAGAGGTCATCACAGCCAACGTCCTGTTCGGTCTCGCGGTGGCCTCCGTTACGGGAGCCGTCATCCTGTATCTCACTGCCCCTTCGGAGCAGATTCAGGACGGGCTACAATGAAGGGCCAGACCTTGCCGTTCCTTTTCTTCGCCACCTCGTGCATGGTGCCAGACCTCAAGGAACTCGATACAGAGTGCGACCGTGTCGTCGATCCTTCCCGTATATTTGAGGGGTCCCCTGCCGACGTCATCTTGGGTGACGGCATGGGCTGTCGATACGCCAACGTCACCGTGTCGAGCGCCGGATTCACACCAGCATGCATGCGCCTCGTTGCCCGAGACCAGGAGAGACTGGAAGAAGTCTGGTACAATCTCGAGTATTGGCATTCCCGACCTGACGCAGTCCATGTAACGATATTGCCTCGTGCAGGATGGAGCCCTGCCCTCGAAATTGAAGCCCGCATATTCGAGGAGAGCTGTGATGGCCCGGTAGTAGAGGTCCAGAAAGCAGAGCTTACGCTTGGTATCGGCAAGGTGGCCAGGGCCAGGCTGGAGTTCGATGCCAGAGATACGGACGGCGACGGCTTTGTCGCCCGCGAGACAGGTGGCACCGACTGTAACGACAACGACGCCCTCATCAATCGCCGTGCGATTGAGCGCTGCAACGGGCAGGACGAGAACTGCGACGGACACATCGATGAGAGCTTTCCGTCACTCGGCGCATCCTGCCAGAATCAGGATTCCGTATGCATGGGCACGGTTCAGTGTGTGAGCCAGAGCAGCGTCGCCTGCGTTGCTCCAGGCTCACCCACAACTTGGTATCTGGATGAGGACGGCGATGGATACGGAGGCGCTACGAATCCCGTGCTTGCGTGTACCCATCCAACGAACCGCCATGTGCTCCTGGGCGGCGATTGCAACGATGGCAATCCCTATACCCATCCTGGCGCCACCGAAATCTGCGACGAGGCGGACAATGACTGCGATGGACTGGCGGAGAACGTCAGCCGTTGTCCGGGAGGCGTGGCGCCCTCCTGGGTGGCCAGGACGGTGTACCATGGCGCCGTCTCTGATTGGCACTCGGCCTCCTCCTGGACGCGAGGGGGAGTCTGGATTGGCGGCGGGCAGAACAGGAGGGCACGACTCACCCCGGGGACTTCGGACTTCAGCATCTTCTCGGAGGTGAGTTGTGGATCAACGAACGAGATATGGACGGGCCTCTGGGCTGACCCCAGCACGGGGCAGGCGTGGCTCGCCTCGAAACAGGGTCTTCTAGGATATCAAACAGTGAGCGACGGCAACTGCGTCGCCGTCCATGAGGTGGATGCGACCGTCCGGGGGTTATTCGGACTGCCCACCCCCGGACCGCTCACATTGTATGGAGCGGCCACCGGAGGAAGCCCTATCCCTCCTGGAGGAACCTTTACTTGGGATGGAGGGAGTTCGCTGACGTACAGCAACCCATCCGACAAACTGGTGGGCACGTTCTCCGTTCACGGCGCGAGCCAAGATACACTCTTCGCGGTCGGCGGAGCGGGGAACCCGATCATCCATCGCTATCGGCCACAAGATCAAACGTGGCTGCCCGAAGCCATCCCGGCCACGAACGCATATATTTTTCGGGATGTCTGGATAGCAAGCAACACCTGCGGCTTCGCCGTGGGAGGCGAGGGAACAGTACTGCGATGGGATGGCCAAGCATGGACCAAGTTGCCCTCTCCTGATCCCCAGGACATCCTCCTCGCCATCATCGCATTCGGCCCGAACTCCGCCTATGCAACCTCTGCTCATGGCAAGATCTTCCGGTTCGACGGCACGAACTGGCAGACGATCTACTCAGGAACTGAGGCCCTTCATGCCATCACAGGCACGGGACCCGATGACCTCTGGGCTGTGGGGGCCAATGGACGCGTGATTCACTGGCCCAACTGGCCCTGAACCGTGGGCTCAGCGTCTGAGCACTCCATGAAATGACACAGTCCCACGCTGGGGCGAGCAGCGCTATCATCTCAGGCACGACCACCCCAGCGCCAACGTGAGTCTATTCCGCCTCGAAGTTGTGCTTGATGACCTTCGTCTCCCCTGCCCCGACCTCCACGGTGACGTGTTGTGTCTTGTGGAGGTCTGGGTTGTGGAGCTTGATGCGGTGCTTTCCCGCAGGGACTTCCTTGGGGGCGAACGGCGTCGGCCCCAACTCGTGGTCATTCAGCGTGACGACGGCATAGGGCCGGACGCGGAACTCCAGCGTCCCCTTGCCCACACGCGCCGGAGGCTTCGCACGGGCAGTGGGCTTCGCCTCCTGCTTGGCTTCGAACACGGGAATCTGCGAGGGCTTCTGTCCCACGGGGCTCGCCGCCCCCTGACGCGCCGACGCATCCTGTCCCGCCGGCACGGGCGAAACAGGAGCTCGCGCGGCGCTCGCCCCACCCGCGTGCTCCACCACGGAAGGCTTCGCCTCCGCCCCACCACTCCCCTTCGCGACCTCCACCGGATTCGCCGCCGGCTCTCCGGAGGGCTGTGGGACCGGAGCCTGTGCGCCCGAGGGCGGAGTCCCCACCGGAGCCGCCTCGGGTGACTTCGTAACCTGGGCCACGCCCTCTCGCCCCGGTGCCTTCACCGGCTCGCGCTTCGTCGCGACAGGCAGCGGCGGCGGGTTCACGAACTTCGGAGACTCCTCGCGCGTGGCCAACACAAGGCCGCCACCCACCACGAGCACGGCCCCCGCCGCCATGACTCCCACCAACCACCCACGCCCCTTGCCCATCGGCGCGGAGACCTGCACCCCCGTGGAGATGTGGTCCTCATCCGACGCCCCCGCGTCCGTCCGCACGCGGTCATTCGCATCCCGCTCGGCCTCGGCGCCCTGGGCCACCTCCGCGGCCCCCGCGAGCGACGCGGCCTTCCACCCGTCATCCGCTCCACGGACCTGCCCCGCCACCCCCGCCTGCGCCGGCAACGCATGCCGCGCGCTCACCCGCTTCCCCTTCTCACGCGCCTCCGCCGAGACAGGCCGGGCCTGCGCCGCCTCGCCGCCCATCACTCCGCGCACCGACATCGGCATCGGCGTCGTCGGTGACGTCGAGTCCACCACCGGCAGCGGCGTGGTCTTCACCGCCCGCTCCTCCACGGGAGCGGACATCGACCGGGGCGAGCTCGCGGGCTTCGGCGGCGTCACGCCCGCCGGCGCCACCACTCCCGCCGCGGGCGTGCCCCCGGCCTCCGCCGTCACCTTCGCCACGAACTGCGAGAGCTGGTACGCCCCCACCGGCTCGCCCGACGACAACAGATAGCGCTCCAGGTCCGACTGGAGCGCGCGGCAGTCCGGGTAGCGCGCGTCGCGCTCCTTCATCAACGCCAGCTCGAGAACCCTCCGCAGCGCCTCCGGCACGTCGGGCCTGCGCGCCTCCACCGGCACGAAGGGCTCGAACAGGATGGCCTGCATCGTGCTCGCCTCGGTGGTGGTCTCGAACGGGCGCTTGCCCGTGAGCAGCTCGTACAGCACCACCCCCAGCGCATACACATCCACGCGGCGGTCCAGGGGACTGGCGCGCAACTGCTCCGGCGGCATGTACGCCACCTTCCCCTTCACCACGCCCGTCTGCGTGCGGTGCCCCTGCCCCGCCACCTTCGCCACGCCGAAGTCCACCACCTTCACCGCGCCCTGCCGCGACACCAGGATGTTGTCCGGGCTCACGTCGCGATGGATGAGCCCCAAGGGCTCCCCCGTCGCCGCGTCACTGAACTCGTGCGCGAACGCCAGGCCTTCCGCCGCCTGCGCCACCAGCTTCGCGCACACCACCGGCGGCAACGGCTGCTCCAGCGCGCGCTTCACCAGCCGCCGCAGCGTGGGCCCGTCGATGAACTCCATCGCCAGGAAGTAGCTGCCGTCCGCCTCGCCGAAGTCGAAGATTTGGACGATGTTCGGGTGCTCGAGCTGCGCGGCCAGCCGCGCCTCGCCCAGGAACATCTCCACGAACGCCGGGTCCTCCGCCAGGTGCGGCAGGATGCGCTTCAAGACGAGCGTCTTCTCGAACCCCATGGGGCCAGCGGCCTTCGCGAGGAAGACCTCCGCCATGCCCCCCGAGGCAAGCTTTCGGACGAGTTGATACTTCCCGACTTGCATGAGGCTGAAGGTTCTCCCAGGTTTTCCTGGAAAAGTGAAATCCCCCCGCGAGTGTTCTGCCCAGGACCATGCAGCCGAGCGTCAACGAGTTTGCCCTGGCGCGACCGGCTCCGTAGGATCCACGCCACGCATGCCCCCGAAGCTCATCGGTCCCTACCGCGTCCTGGAGACGCTCGGCAGCGGCGGGGCTGGCACCGTGTACCGGGCCCTGGACCGCCGCAGCAACGACGAAGTCGCCCTGAAGCTGCTCTCGGCCGGCCCGACGCTGGACGAGCGCGCGGCGCGGCGGCTCGCGCGCGAATTCGAGACGCTGGCGGACCTGTCCCACCCCAACGTGGTGAAGGTCTTCGAGGCGGGGGTCCACCAGGGCTGGCCCTACCTGGCCATGGAGCTCATCGAGGGGCTCACGCTGCGCCACTACCTGGAGATTCGCGGGGATGACCTCCTGTCGCCCAGCAGCTCCAGCGCGCCCCGGAGCCTGTTGTCCGTGCGGCGCACGGCGGACGACGACTTCGGGGTGGGCAGCGACTCGGACCTGGATGTGCCGGGGGACTCGCGCTCTGGGCAGGACGGCCTGTTCAGCATGGACGCCTTCAACGAGGAGCCCCCGAGCGAGGATTTGCGCAGCTACGGCGCGGAGGACAACCAGGACGCGCTGGACTCGGATGACTCGCTGGAGGGGTTCGACGTCCCCGCACCCGCGCCCCGCAAGCTGGCGGATGACGGCCGGGCGCCGCGCGAGGAGGACCTCAACCGGCCCGAGCGCATGGGGCGGCTGAAGGACACCATGCTGCAGCTGTGCGAGGCGCTGGCGTACATCCACGGGCACGGGCTGGTGCACCGCGACCTCAAGCCCTCCAACGTCATGGTGGACGAGGACCGGCAGGTGCGGCTGATGGACTTCGGCCTGGCGAAGTTCCTCGCGGACGACGTGGCGATCACGGAAGTCGGCAAGATGGTGGGCACGTACCGCTACATGGCGCCGGAGCAGATTCTGGGAGAGCCGCTGGATGGACGCTCGGACCTGTACAGCCTGGGCGTCATCCTCTATGAGCTGCTGAGCGGGCGGCCCCCCTTCGACGCGAAGACGCCGCACGAGTTGTGGCGGCAGGTGTTGGAGACGGAGCCTCCGCCCGTATTGGCGTTGAACCTTCATGGGGACCCGCAGTTCGCGCGGGTGGCCCACCGCCTCATCCGCAAGGAGCCGGACGACCGGTTCCAGACGGCCGAGGAAGTCTACGAGGCACTTTCCGAGTGAGCACCTCCCAGCTTCACACCTTCACGGTGGCCGCCGACAAGGCGGGCCAGCGAGTGGACCTCTTCGTGGGCGAGGCGCTGAGCCTGTCGCGCGCCCGCCTCAAGCGGCTCTTCGAGTCCGGCGCGGTAAAGGTGAACGGCCGCGCGGCGAAGAAGGGCCTGACGCTGGTGGAGGGCCAGACCGTGGCCGTCGTCCTCGAGGAGGAGACGCGCGAGGCGGTGCCGGACCAGGACCTCTCGCTCACGGTGCTGCACGAGGACGCGGAGCTGGTGTTCGTGGACAAGCCCGCGGGCCGGCCCTCGCATCCGCTGCAGTCGGGGGAGACGGGCACGGTGGCCAACGCGCTCGTGGCGCGCTACCCCGAGTGCGCGCAGGCGTCGGTGGACCCGCGTGAGGGTGGGCTGTGCCACCGGCTGGACGTGGAGACGTCGGGCGTGGTGGTGGCGGCGCGCACGCGCGCGGCCTGGAACACGGTGCGCGAGGCGTTCGGTGAGCGCGCGGTGGACAAGCGCTATCTGGCGCTGGTGACGGGGCCGCTGGTGGACGAGGGCGACATCGAGCTGCCGCTGCGCCACCACCCGCGCCATCCGGACCGGGTGGAGCCCGCGCCGTTCGGTGCGGAGGACGCGCGCGAGGCGGTGTCGCGCTTCCGGGTGCTGTCGCGTGCGGGAGAGCACAGCGTGGTGGAGGTGCGCATCCTCACGGGCGTGTTGCATCAGGTGCGCGCGCATCTGGCGGGCATCGGCGCGCCCATCGTCGGAGACACGCTGTACGGCGGGCGCGAGGCGCCGGAGCTGGGGCGCTTCTTCCTGCACGCGCGGGCGCTGGGGCTGTCGCATCCGGTGACGAAGAAGCCCTTGCATGTGACGAGTCCCCTGCCCCCGGAGCTGCGCGCGGAGCTGGAGCGGCTGGGATTGCCGCTGCCGCGTGGCGAGCACGGCGACGCGAGCCTCACTTCCCCAGCGACTTGAGCATCGCCCTGACCTCGTTGGCGGACGGGCCCGAGGGCTCCAGCTTCAAGTACTGGCTGTAGGCCCGTGCCGCCTCGGCATTCTTGCCGAGGGACTGGTACGCCATGCCGAGCGACAGCCAGGCCCGCGCGTTCTTCTCGTCATCCCGGACCACGTCCGCCAGCAGCCTGGTGGCCTCGCGGAAGGCGGACTCGGACTCGAAGCCGTTCACCAGGGCGATGCCCAGCCCGGCCTTGGCCTCCGTGGAGTCGGGATTGAGGTCCATCGCCTTGCGGTAGCTCGCGGCCGCAGTCTTGTGCCGTCCGCCCACCGTGGCGCTCTTGGCCTGCTTGATGAGGTTCAAGTACTCGCCCTCCGGCTCCACGGCCACCTCGGCGACAGCAGGGACCGGCACCTCGGGCGCCGCCGTGACGGGAGCCTGGGTGGCCGCGGGCTTGACGGAGTGCGCCTCCACGCCACGGATGGGCGCCGTCGGTGTCACCGCCGTGGGCTCCGGCGCTCGTTCGAACAGGCTCCAGCCCGCGAGCCCGAGTCCGCTGACGACCACGCAGGTCACGGCGGCACGAGCCCCCCAGCCGGACAGCTCGCGACGTCCTCGCGGCTCCGGGGCCGATGTCGTCGCGGGTTCCCTCGCCGTGTCGATGACACGATGTTCGTGCTCACGCGGCAGCGCATCATCGAACCCGGGCGGCACCTGTGGCTCGCGTCCGGACTCACGCAGTTCGGGGGCGAACAGCGTCTGGACGAGCCCTGCCACGGACAGGGGCGAGAACCGAGGCGTGGTCGCGTAGAGGAATCCCGAGAGTTCCTCCGCGAAGGCCTGGGCGGACACGAAGCGCTCCTCGCGCTTCACGGCCAATGCCTTCTGGAGAATCTGCTCCAGTTCCAGCGGCAACTCGGGCCGAAGGGTGCGCGGCGAGGGGAACCGTCCCTCCTGGAGCTGGTGCATGACGACGTAGGCGGGCCCCTCGATTGGCAACCGCCCGCACAGCAATTGATAGAGCACGACGCCCGTGGCCCAGATGTCCGTCCGCGCGTCGACCTCCTCGCCTCGCGCCTGCTCAGGGGAGAAGAAGAGATACTTGCCCTTCACGACGCCGGGCTCCGTGTTGAAACCTCGTAGCTCGCGCGCCTTGGCGATGCCGAAGTCGACGATCTTCACCTGCCCTTCGTAGCTGACCAGGATGTTCTCGGGAGTGATGTCCCGGTGCACGAGCTCCAGGCAGACGCCCCCGCTGTCCACGCGGGTGTGCGCGTAATGCAATCCCCGGCAGACCTCCAGCGCGACGAAGACCGCCTGGGCGATGGGAATGGATGTCAAGCCATGCTGGCGCGCGCGCTTGAGCACCCGGTCGAGAGGCTGACCATCCACCAGCTCCATGGCCAGGAAGTGCTCTCCATCGATTCGACCGAAGTCGAAGACCTGAGCGATGTTGCCATGAGAGAGAGAAGCGGAGATGCGGGCCTCGCTGACGAACATCTGGATGAAGCGCTCGTCCTGCGAATACTCGGGCAGCACCTTCTTGATGAGCACGGGCCTCGTCACGCCAGCCTCGCCCACCAGGTGCGCACGCCACGCCTCGGCCATTCCCCCCTTGCCCAATCTCGACACCAACGAATAGCGCCCAAAGGGCTTGGACGTCGCGGAATCCATGGGCGTGCAATGTAACCTGACGCGCACCGGCCCAGTCCCACGTCGGCATCAAGTGCCGGATGGCTTGCGTTTGGCCCGACCCGACGGCGGCCCATGCGGCGCGGAAGTAGATCAGTCCACACTCGCAAGTGTGTTTGTCATCAATCGGCTCCGACGGAAAGACCCTTCCCTACTCGCCCATCACCTTGACGACGACGCGCTTGCGCCGCTGGCCATCGAACTCCGCGTAGAAGACCTGCTGCCAGGGGCCCAGGTCCAGCTTCCCCGCGGTGACAGGGATGATGACCTGGTGGTGGACGAGCATGGACTTGAGGTGCGCGTCACCATTGTCCTCACCCGTCCCATGGTGGCGATAGTCCGGACCGAAGGGCGCGAGCTTCTGGAGCCACTCCCAGATGTCCTCGTGCAGTCCGGACTCGTCATCATTGACGAAGACCCCCGCCGTGATGTGCATGGCGGAGACCAGCACCATCCCCTCCTGGATGCCACTCTTGCGCACCAGCGAGGCCACGGTGTCCGTCAGGCGCACCAGCTCCCGGCGCTGCTTCGTTTCGAACCACAGGTACTCGGTCAGGGTCTTCATGGGTCTCACGATAGCGGAGCCGCGCGCGCTCCGCTGCGGGGATGCGCCCGGCCCGCAGCGCAAAGACATCCATCCCGCACGATTCGAATCCACGCTTTGAAACACATGACAGCTTGCGGACAGAATGGCGCCTCACCACACTTCGGCTGGAGGAACACCATGAGAGTCCCCCTCTTCGCGGAGCTCGAACACGTTCGGATTCCCGCCATCCGCTTCCCCTGGCGGGGTGCGTGCGCGCCCGATGTCGAGCAACTGGAGGAGACGATGCTCGCCTGGGCCAGCCAGCACGGGCTGTTCCCCACGGCGGAGCACCGGGCCCGGGGCGAGCGCGCGCGGTATGCCGCCTTCGCCGCCCGCAGCTTTCCCCATGCAGCGCCCGCCCTGCTCCAAGCCATCACGGACTTCACCGCCTGGCTCTTCATCGTCGATGACCTGTTCGTGGACCGGGTGGATCCGCTCAACGCCAACACGCTGTCGCAGCTCTCCGCGTTCCTGGATGTCCTCGACCTCGGGGAGAGCGCCCCCGAGCCCCTCGTCGGGGAGCAGGCCCTGCAAGACATCTGTCGACGGTTGAAGGACCACCTGTCCCCCGAGCATTTCTCACGCTTCGCCCACGGCATGCGCATGTGGGCGGGCTCCGCGGGGATGCAAATCGTCGGGCAAGTCCTCCGAACGCCGCTCGCACTGCGCCCCTACCGCGCCATTCGACGACACACCGGCGGCGTCAATCCCTCCATGGCCCTCATCGACGCCGCCACTGGGGCGCCCTTGACGCCCGAGGAGTACTACCACCCCGCCCTGGAGCGCTTGCGCGTCCACGTCAACAACATCGCGGCCTGGGGCAATGACCTGCACAGCATCCACACCGAGGCACACGAGCCCGACCAGCGCCGCAACATGGCCTTGATCCACGCGGCCCAGGGCCACTCCCTCCAGGAGGGCCTCGACTACACCGCGCGGAGAATCCACGAGGAGATCCACGCCTTCCAGGCAGAGGCCGCGCCCCTGGAGCGCACAGGGCGCAAGGAGCTTCGCACCTTCATCAACGGACTGAGGGAATGGATGAGCGGGTATCAGGACTGGGGAGACATGTTCACCCAGCGCTACTCGTCGAAGTACGCAGCCCAGGACACGAGGGGCGACGGCGTGTTCGAAAGTCGCGCTTCGTCACTGGAGCACATCCGGTACCCCACCTTCACCTTTCCGTGGTCAGGCGCATGCGCCCCCTTCGCCGAGGGCGTCGAGCAGGAGTCGCTGCGCTGGGCTCGAGCACAGGGGCTCATCCTCTCCGAGAAGCACCTGGCCCGGCACGCCCGCGGGAAGTACGGGTGGCTCATGGCCCGCTGCTATCCGCATGCGGACCGCGAGCTGGTTCAGCTCTTCACGGACTTCGTTCTCTGGTACTTCATCGTGGACGACCTCTTCGTGGACAGGGTGGACGCGGTCACCCAGGAGACCCTCCCCAATCTCACTGCGATTCTGGACGTCATCGATTTCAACCACACGACCGCGACACCTCGCTTCGGAGAGGCTGCGTTCCTGGACATCTGCCAGCGAATGCGGGCGCGGCTCGACCCAGAGCACTTCGAGCGCTTTGCCCAGGGAATTCGGCTGTGGGGCTCTGCCGCCGGGCTCCAGATTCTGTGCAACCTCATGAAGGAGCCCCTGGCCTACCCTTCTTATGAGGCCCTTCGCCGCTACGTCGGCGGCGTACTGCCCTGCCTCACCCTGTGCGACGCGGCGAACGCGGGAAAGGTCCCCGCCGACGAGTACCACCAGTTCGACGTCCAGCGGCTGCTCCACCACACCATCAACATCGTCATCTGGAACAATGACATCCACAGCATGGCCGTGGAGACATTGCACCCAAGCCAGGTCCGGAACATGGTCAGCCTCCATGTGGCCCGAGGCCATCCCCTCCAGGAGGGCGTCGACTTCACCGCTCGACGGGTCCAAGAGGAGATACTCATGTTCCAGCAGCGAGCGAGCCGGCTGGAGCATGGGGCAAGCCAACAACTCCGGGGCTTCATCTCGGGGCTGCGCGATTGGATCCACGGCTACAACGAATGGGCGAATGTCGACACCCAGCGCTATGCATTGCACCACGCGGAGCAGGACCCCGATGACAACGGCGTCCTGCTCGCGCCCGCTGACACCCCGTCACGCGCTCAGAGACAATCGAACACGAGCGTATCCGGCTGACAGATGCAGAAGCCAGGCAGGCCCGTGCTGGAGTTGTCACACTGGACCTCCATGTACGGCCTGGGGCACCCCATCCCCCAATAGCCCTGACAGTCCGGGAACAACTCCTCCGTCGAACTCGCGGTCTCCACGTCGGGGGCCTGGACGTCCAGCTCCGGCCCACCACAGCCCACGAGCAACCCCAGCGACAACAGTCCACCCCAGATGACGCTCGCCTTCATTCGTCTCTCCAACACGCTTCGGGTTGAGCAACACGACAACGGCCCGCCCAGGAAATCACTGGACGGGCCGCCTTCGACTCACACGCACGTCCTCAGTCTTCCGGAATGCCGACCGGCGGAATGCAGGCATTCGTGGGCTGGGAGTACGTGGAGATCGTCCCCCAGCTCGTCCAGGAGCCACAACCACATCCCCGGTAGCCCACGATGCGCAGACGCGTCGCGGAGGTGTAATAGACAGTCCCCGCCGACGTGAGGCTGCAGTCGGGAACCAGGCCCTCACGTGACGTGGACTCCTGCTTCCCGAGGTCTTCCTCCAGGGGACCACCACAACCCGCCAGCATCAACCCCACCGCAAGCAACGCACCGCTGACGAACCTTCCAGCCTGCATTCGTGCCTCCAGGGACTGTTTTCGGGTGGTACGGACCCTCCACCCTAACACACCCAGAGTGCGCCCCGCCCATGCGGGCCCACGGAGCCAGACACCCCGCGGGCCCACATCCTGCGTCAATAGGCGTAGTAGACGGGTGGCGTCGTGCTGGTGAAGTAGTTGTAGTACGTGGCCACGTAGTTGCTGCCGCTGCCCGTCTCCCCCGGCAGCGGCCCCGTCTTCGTCCCGTAGACCACCAGCGTGGCGCCGGCGTCCGTCTTGTCCAGGTTGCACACGGGGACGTTGCCCGCGCCGAAGTTCACCACGATGGTGTCGTCGCGCACCTTGGCGAGCGTCGCCGGGTCGATGTGGTTGACGCGGCACTGCGTGTTGGCGCTGCCGCTGGGGGAGTGCTTCGTCGAGAAGGCCGTCGCCAGCCCCACACCCGTCCCCAGCACGGCGATGTGCGGCGTGTTGTAGGAGCGCCCCAGCTCCACGCTGCCCGCCGCGTGGGGACACGTGCCGGAGGCGGCGCGCGTCAGGGTGATGGCGTAGCGCGGCGGGAGCTCTCCGGGAATCACCGCCGAGGAGATGGTGAAGCTACAGCCCCCGAAGGAGCTGGTCGTCAGCGCGTCCTCACGCGCCCCCAACGACTCCTCGGGCGAGGACGACTCGAGACCACCACAGGCGGACAGGGACACGGCGGCGCAAGCCCAGACAAGCTTCTTGAAGACAGTCATGGCGTGAGTCTCTCCGGGAAAGGGAGGGCCGCGACTCTATGCCCTTCCCGCAACCCCTCACAACACGGGCCGCTGTAACCCGTTCCGACACACCCGTGTCAAGAATGACCAACCCACGCAAATCGCAAGACACGGTGTCTCGACGGACCATTCGTCCGCTGCCCTCGAAAACCTCCACAAAGGCAGACACGTCTCGCGGCAGCACGCGTCAAGGCCGGGTCAAACCCAACCACGGCGCCGCCGCCCCTCCACGCGCGAACCCGGGCAAGCCCGTCCTGCCCCTCCCCAACCCGTCAGGCCCCACGCCGCACACCCTCCCCTCCACGTCCTCCGCGAAACGCCCCGCACCCCGAGTCCACGACCCCCTTGACCCACGGGCCGGTTTCACGGTACTGATCTTGATATTGATACTGATTATCAAAATCAACTGAGCCTGACAGCACCGGGCCGGAGACGGAGGACACGACGTGGCGCGTGACTTGGGACCAAGGGGCAAGATGTGCCGACGACTGGGGATTCCTCTTTCGCGAATCACCGCGAAGGATCCGGACAAGGACCCGGTGCTGCGCAGGCCCTACCCGCCCGGCCAGCACGGCGCCACGGCCCGCATGGGCAACAGCGACTTCTCGCGCCGCCTGCGTGAGAAGCAGAAGCTGAAGCTCTACTACGGCCTCCTGGAGAAGCAGTGCCGGCGCGCGTTCATGGAGGCGCGCCGCTCGCCCGGCAACACGGGCACGGTGCTGCTGCAGCTGCTGGAGAGCCGGCTGGACTCGCTCATCCTGCGCGCGGGGCTGGCCACCAGCATCCGCCAGGCGCGTCAGTTCGTGCGCCACGGCTACTTCCAGGTCAACGGCGCCGCGACGGACATCCCCAGCTTCCGCGTCAAGCCGGGCAGCGAGGTGAAGTACCACGCCGCGCACCTGAAGCTGACCATCGTCCGTGAGTCGTTCGAGCGCATGAAGGGCCGCAACGTGCCGCCCTACGTGCAGGTGCTCGGCGACGGCGAGGGCCTGCGCTACGCGCGCCTGCCCGAGCGCGAGGAGATTCCCGTCGACGTGAACGAGCCGTTCATCGTCGAGTTCTACGCGCAGCGAAGCTGAGCCGACGCAATCCCCGAGCGGAGGGCGGGCCCCATGGGCCTTCCCTCCGCCCGTGCGTTTCAGCCCAGGAGCGCGGCGCGCAGCTCGTCCAGGGAGCGGAACAGGTGGTCCGGCGAGTGCCGGGCCAGCGCCTCCGGCAGCGTGTAGCCCCACGCCACCGCCGCCGCGGGGATGCCCGCCTCCCGGGCCGCGTCGAGGTCGCGAATCTCGTCGCCCACGGAGAGGACCTCGCTGGGAGGGACCTTCACGCGCTTCACCATGCGGCGGAACTTCGCGGCCTTCCCGAAGAGGGCGGCGCCACAGTCGAAGTGCGCCACATCCCTGGCGCACTCCCCCAGCACCGCGCGCACGGAGGCCTCGCTGTCGGAGCTGATGATGGCCACGGTGACGCCCGCGCCCTTCAGGTCCGCGAGCAGCTCCGGCACCCCGGGGAACAGGGGCGTCGACGACGCGGCCGCCAGCTTCTCCTTGCGCATGTGGTTGACGATGGAGGGCAGCCGCCACATGGGCACCTTCGCCTTCGCCAGGATGTCGTGGCCGGACAGCCCGCGGAGCGCCTCCAGCTCCTCGGGCGACAA